>NZ_JAZGLV010000007.1:0-259669 GCF_036409085.1 Mycobacterium sp. 050134 | reverse complement strand
TCAATACCCACCATCCACCGCGGCTCCAACCACTGCGACCGCAACAACTTATACAGCAGGTCAGTACTAATATTGCCCGACCCGACAATGGCCACCGAGCTCTTCCGAGCCATGGTTCTCCTCTGGCGTAGTACCCAATCACACTGAGCGCGGCACGAATTCACCGCACCTTCCCGGCGTGGGAAATCTACGCGATGGTCCCGAAACGGAGCGAGTGCGTTCCGCTGGCCGGAAAGATCGGGCAGCGGAGGACGTTCCGGTCGGTGGAACGAACGCCCGCCCGGTGCGCGCGGTGTCGGAGTCTCTGGGGAAGCCGTCAAGCGAAAGGACCCGGTTGGCCGACGACGTGATCCGCCGCATCGCCATCGCCGATAGCGATGCCAGTTTCGACGTCGCCGAGGGCGAGCGGATTCTGGCCGGCGCCTTGCGCGCGGGGGTATGGGTGCCGTTCGAATGCGGTTGGGGCAGCTGCGGCAGCTGCAAGATGACCCTGGTCGAGGGCAAGGTCGATTCCCTGTTCGCCGAGGCTCCGTCGATCAGCCCCCGCGACGCCCGTCGTGCGCGATTCCTGGCGTGTCAGAGTGCGGCGCTGACGGACCTGGTTGTCAGACCGACCTGGGTCGAGTCATCGCCGCGCGCGGGGCTGGCCACCGAGCGCCGCGTGGCCGAGCTTTGCGCCCGGGACGAGATCGGCCCCGACATCTTCCGGCTGCGCTTCGCCATGGATCGGTTCGTACCCTTCTTCGAGGGACAGCACGCCGTCGTCGATCTCGGTGGTGGGCTGCGCCGCTGCTATTCGATGTCGAATCTCAGCGGTTCGCCCGAGGTCGAATTCGTCATGAAGCGTTATCCCGGGCGCGCCGGCAGTGAGGCCGTTTCGGCACTTGAACTGGGCGAAGTCGTGCACCTGGAAATGCCCTACGGCGACATGTGGGTTCGCGATACCGAGGCACCGGTGTGCCTGGTGGCGGGCGGAACCGGCATCGCACCCATTCTTGGCATGTTGCGCCGCCTGGCCGGCGCCGCCGATGGCAGGCCGGTGCGGGTGGTCTACGGAGCCAATATTCGCGACGAACTCGTCTGCTGGGACGAGCTGGCCGGCTTGGTGGGGACCCTCCCCGACGCGGACCTGGTCGGAGCGTTGACGAGCGCCCACGATGGCTGGAGGGGTGTCCAGGGTTTGGCGACCCACGCGGTGGATCCGATGCTCGGCGAGCTGGGTGGGGCAGATTTCTACATTGCCGGACCCCCGGCAATGACCAACGCCGTGCGACGGTTGTTGGTCGACAACGGAATACAGCTTGACCGTATTCACTACGACAGTTTCGGCTGAGGGCAGCCGCTCCTCGCTATACCCTGTCCGGGCCGATCTGCATGACAACCGCTTTGGGCTCGGTAAAGAACTCCCGGCTGAAGTTGCCTCCCTCGCGCCCGATACCGGAGTCACCCACCCCGCCGAACGGGGCGCGCAGGTCCCGGATGAAAAAGCAGTTCACCCAGACGGTTCCGGCCGAAAGTTGGGCGGCCACCCGGTGGGCCCGGTTGAGGTTCTCGGTAAAGACCATCGCGTTGAGCCCGTAGCGGCTGTTGTTGGCGCGCGAGATCGCTTCCCGCTCAGAGTCGAACGGCAGGATCGCCACCACCGGCCCGAAGATCTCCTCACACACCACTCGTGAGGTGTCGGCCAGATCGGTCACGACGGTCGGTTTGATGACCCAGCCCTCACCCACGCCCCCCGTGCGGATCTTGCCTCCGTCGGCCTCGACGAGCTCGAGGTAGCGGCACACCTTGGCGTAGTGCTCCTGCGAGGCGAGCGGCCCGAATTCGGTTTCCGCCTTGGCCGGGTCGCCGATCACCAGGCGTTCCGCGGCATCTACGTAGCGTTCAAGGAACACGTCGTAGATGCCGCGGTGAACGAACAGTCGGCTACCCGCCAGGCACACTTGACCCGCATTACGGAAGATCGCCTGAATCGACCACGACACGGCGTTATCGATCTCGGCGTCCTCGAACACGATGTTGGCGCCCTTACCGCCCAGTTCGAGGCTGACCGGAGTCAGGTTGACCGCTGCGGCTTTGGCGATGACGCGCCCGGTGCCGGACTCGCCGGTAAACGTGATCCGGTCGACGCCGGGATTCTCGGTGAGCGCGGCCCCGGCCGACTCGGGGCCGTAACCTTGGACGACGTTGAGGACGCCGGGGGGCAGGCCCGCCCGCGAGGCCAGCCGGCCCAGGATCGTCGCCGACGCGGGCGTATCCTCCGCCGGTTTGAGGACCACGGTGTTTCCCCAGGCCAGGGCCGGCGCAATCTTCCAGGTCTCGAGCATCAGTGGGAAGTTCCACGGGGCGATGGCCGCCACCACCCCGGCCGGCTCGAACCGGGTGTAACTGTGGTGATTCGGGTCCATCGGAAGCGTCTCGCCGGTCGACAAGCGGGCGTGGTCGGCGAAGAACCGGAAATTCATGGCCGAGCGGGCCACGTCGTGGCGAGCCTGGGTGACGGGCTTGCCCATGTCGTGGGAGTCGGCTGCCGCCAGCTCGTCGGCGTGTTCGTCGAGCAGATCGGCAAGCCGGTGCAACAACCGGCCCCGCTCGGCGAAACCCATTCGGGGCCAGGGGCCGTCGTCGAACGCCCGGCGCGCCGCGGCGACGGCGGCGTCCGCCTCGGCCTTGCCGCCGAGGGCCGCACACGCCCACGGCCGGCGGGTCCAGGGGTCGATCGAATCGAACCGGTCACCGACCGCCGGTGATGTTTCGGCCCCGTCGATCACGTGTCCGAAGAACGGCAGGTCCGTCATGACTCTTTTCCAATCGTCCGTTCCTGCAACGTCACGTCGCCGGCAGCCCAGTGGGTGGCGGGAACCTCGTAGACGACAACGCGGACGTTTTGCTTCGGCGCATCGACCGCATCCACCACGGCCTCGGTGAGCTTGCTTATCAGGGCCCGCAGCTGCTCTGGGCTGCGGCCCTGCGCGAGGGTTACCTGTACGAGCGGCATCACTGTCCCCCAGAGACGAAGATCGATCCGAGCGTCGTGAAGTGGAAGGCCGTGCGGGTGCCGGGACCCGCGGGCAGGGCGTCCGTCATGCCTCCGGTCAGCACAAGCTGTCCGGCCTCGATCGCCTTGCCACGGCGGCCAAGGTCGTTGGCCGCCAACGCGAGTGCCTCGGCCGGGTGGTGCTGCACGGCCGCACCCGTCGCGGAATCCACGACTCTGCCGTCGGCTTCCACCAGCACTGCCTCCAATCCCAGGTCGATGTCGAACGGCCCGCGGGCCACCGGGCCGAGCACGAAGCCACCCGACGACGCATTGTCGGCGATGACGTCGGCGAGGGTGAACCGGAAGTCCCGGTAACGGGAGTCGATGATCTCCGCGCCGCCGTACACCGCCTCAACGGCGGTCAACGCCTCGGCGGCGGTCACCCCCGGGCCGGCGAGCCGACGCCTCATGACGAAGACGATCTCGGGCTCAACTCGTGGGTGGATGAACTCCTGCTGCGGAACCGCCTCTCCCGCGGGCAAAACCATTGCGTCGGTAAGCCACGCCACCAGAGGCGAGTTGACGTTCATCCGTCGCTGCTTGGCTCGGCTGGTCAGGCCCAATTTGACGCCGATCAATTTCTCGCCGCGGGCCAGGCGGCGCCGCAATGTCTCGTCCTGGACCGCATAGGCGGTGCTGACATCGAGCTCGGCCCATTCGGCGGTGATTGGGCCCCGATCGATTCTGCTGTCCTCGGCGGCCAACAGTTCGGTGGCCGCCCGGTCGATCGACCATGTCGTCACGATTTCTCCGGCTTCGTCGCGGGCCCGCTGGACGCTGCGATCACCGAGGTGACCGATCCGAGTCCGGCCATGGTGGCGGTGATGACGTCGCCGCTCTCGAACGGTATCGACGCGGTGATGGACCCCGGCAAGATCACCTGACCGGCCAACAGGCCATCACCGAGTTTCCCGAGAACGTTTGCGAGCCACACCAATGAATTGAGCGGCGACCCAAGCACCGCCCCGCCCGCACCGGTGCCGGCGATCTCGCCGTTACGGTGGATGATGCAGCCGCCCAATCGCAGATCGACCTCGCTGATCCGACGGGCCGTGCTGCCCAGCACGACTCCGCCGCTGGACGCGTTGTCGGCGATCGTGTCGACGATTCCGATCCGCCAGTCGGCGATGCGCGAGTCGATGATTTCCAGCGCCGGCAGGACGAAATCGACGGCGGCGGCGGCCGCGGCGACGGTGACGCCGGGACCGGCGAGGTCGCGCCGGAGGACGAACGCGACTTCCGGTTCGGCGCGGGGCTGCAGGAATCGCTCGCCGGGTATCGCGACGTGCTCGGCGAAGAACATGTCGTCCATCAGATGGCCGAAGTCGGGTTGGGTCACCTTCATCTGGGCCTGCATGGCCGGACTGGTCAAGCCGACCTTGCGGCCCACCACCCGGCGCCCGTCGGCGGACCAGTGCCGCACCTGGGCCAGCTGTATCCGGTAGGCGTCGTCGACGGTGAACCGCGGGAAAGTCACCGCGAGGGGGGCGATCGGCTGACGCGTCCGGTACGCCGCCAGCAGCTCCTGAGCCGCTGCGTCGAGGGCGTCGGAGGTTCCAGGGGCCAGCCCAATTCCGGCGTGCTGCACGCGTGGAACTCTAGGCACGCCGCACGGCTGCTACCGGCAACGTTCCGGGCCGCGGAACGGCTAGCCGCGGGAAGACCGGAATGCGTAGCGCGCCGCGTATTCGGCTGGGTCCCATGCCAGATCGTGGGTGGCGGGCACCGCCGTCACCGGACGCCATTGCACGATCCACGCCTCCGCCGAGTCGTCGAGCACCCACTCGCAGTCCACCGGCTGACCCGCCAGTGCTGCGACGGCTCTCACCCGCTCGCAGACCGCGGCCACGTCGCCGGTAGTCAACGCCGGCGCGCGTGCCTGGCCTGGAGGCAGCGCAACGTGGTCCATCCGCCCGTTGTCGGCGTACCACAAGGCAACTCGCTTGTCGCCGGTCTCGTAACGGAGAATGCGCCCGTCGTCGGCGACCTCGATACGGTCCGGAGTGACCACGCCGTCGACCACCGGCTCACCGAAACCCCAGCTGGCCTCGATGATGAGCCGATCGTCGCGCCCGGTCACCGGGTCGATGGTGAAGGCGACACCCGAGGCGCGCGCGGGCACCATCAGCATGACCCCGACGGCCATCGAGGGCGTGGGGTCGGAGTTTGTCCGCTGCTCCCGGTAGGCGACCGCCCGAGTGCTGTGCAGCCCCTCCCAGCAGGCGTGCACGGCCGCGACGACCTGTTCGGCTCCCAGCACACCTAGATAGCTCTCGTACACGCCGGCGAAGCTCGCGTCGGCCCCGTCCTCGTCGAGTGCCGAGCTGCGCACCACGACGGGCTTGTCCACGCCGGCCGACAACCGCTGATAGGCGGCGGAGATCTCGGTGTCCAGCCGCGCGTCAACCTGCTCGCGACTCAGCTGATAGGCCAGCCGGGTGACGACGAAGCCGGCCGGAACCCGCATGCCGCGGCGGACGAGTTCGCCCAAGCGGCCCATCTTCGGGCCGGCGTCGTCGTTGGTCGCCTGCACAAGGTCGATCACTGTGCTCATTTGCGCTCCCGCAGGATAGTGACGGAGCCGGTGGACCCGTCGACAAGAACCTCGTCGCCATCCCGGATCGTGGACGTCGCCACCCCGCACGCGGTCACGGTGGGCACCCCGTATTCCCTGCCGACGATCGCCGCGTGCGACAGCGCACCACCGCTGTCGCACACACAGCCCGCGATCCGGCTGAACACCGATGTCCAACAGGCCGAGGTCGATTCGCAGACGAGAATTTCGCCCGCGGTCAGCTTGTCGAGGTCACCGGCTTCCCGCAGGACCCGGGCGCGGCCCCGCGCGCAGCCGCGCGCGGCGGGTATTCCACGAAGCGAGGTCACCCGGACGCCGGCCATCTCGGTACGAACGGCGTCCATGTACCCCTGGTCGAGCCCGTAGATCTCGATCAGAAGCGGATCGTCGATCGTATCCGGAACGGCGCCAAGCACTTTGGGCATCTCTGATCGGCGTTCGTGCCAGTGGTCGAAGTACTGCCGCCGCGCGTCGATGACTTTTTGCAGTCCGTAGTAGCCGCGCTGCCGCGCGGCCACCGCCATCAATTCCGGCCAGAACAGGAACATGGTGTCGTCGTAGCGGTCGGTCCCCAGCCGCTCGGCCAGCTCCAAGGCCGCCCAGCGCACCGGAAGGGAAGCGCGCAGGTCGATGTAGTAGTTGTGGTCGTCCTGCCACCACGGGAAATTGGCGTGCTGCACCGAGATCAGACCGGCGTCGAACACCTGTTGCTCGCGCCGGGTCAGGTGGCTTCGGGTTTCGTCGATGGCCGTCTCGCGTTCCTCGACCGCGGCGGCGTGCGCCGCATCGAAATCGTGGGGACGCTGCTGCCGGAGGAACTCGGCGACGGTGCCGAGTACCGGCGTGGGGTCTTCTACCCAGCTCGGCAGCGCGACATCGGCCGTCCCCGCGGTGCGGTAGCCGTAGAGGTCCAGGAAATCGGCGAGCCGGCGCAGCCAGCCCCTGCTGCCGGCGTCCCGCGCTAGCGCCGCGGCCAGTTCGTCTGGCGGTGTCGCGGCGAACAGCCGCTCGATCCCCGCCGAGCGGGCATCGGCCGCCAGTTGCCACAACGCCCGGTCCGTCTCGCTGATCTTCGTTTCGTAACCCTGCAAGAACTTCGCGACGGTCGCCGTCTCGATTCCAAGCTCACGGCACACGCCGCGAAACCCGAGATAGTTGGAGAGCAGCGGATACATCATCTCGAAGTGGATCTCGAACAGCCGCCGGTAGTAGTAACGGGCGTCGCCCAGCATCGCCACGAGCTCATCGTCGGACAGCGCCGACACGTCCCGTGACCGCAAGGATTGCCAGCCGATTTCGATTTCGGAGCGACGCTGCCGCCAGATCAGGTCGAAGCGGTCCAGGAACCCGGGCAGGTAGGCGCGCACCCGCTTGTCACGGGCGGCGATTTCGCGTTTGTTGCGGACGGGAATGACCGCCGCGTAGGTATGCGTGCCGGCGATTCGTTGTGTCATTCCCCGCCCGGTCGGCAAGGGCATCTGCTCCGCGGCCCATTGGGTGCCCCAGGAGTAGCCGTCTTCGTTCCAGATCATCCCCAGCGGGGTCAGCCCGCGCGCCCAGTGGAAGTCCAGAAACCAGAACCGGTCGTTGTCGGCGGCGCCGAAGCTCCGGAAGGGCTCCACGATGTACGGCGAATGACCGAACGATGGGGCGAAGCCGGGATACCACTCGTCGGTGATGAAGTCCTCGATGCCCAACACCGGGCTCGCGCCTATGTCTCCCAGGGCACGAGCCGGCCCAGGCGTCGCGTCGCCTCCACGACCAGACGGGTGAAGTGCTGCTCGCAGCGTTCCATGACCTCGGTGCGGCCCACGATCGACAGCGCCGCCCGAGCGCGGCCGACGCCGTCATAGATCGGTGCGGCCACCGACATGGCTCCGGTCGCGACCTCGTCGCGGTTCACCGCGACGCCGGCCCGCCGGATCTTGGCGAGAGTGGTCTCCCATTCCTGGGCACTTCTCACCGAACTGGACGTGATGGCGGGGAAGGTGGCGCGCCGCCGTGCCTCCGCGACCGCCGGGTCGAAGGCCGCGAGCACCTTGCCGGTGGACGAGCAGTGTGTGGGGAACCGACGCGGCAGGGCGTCGAGGAGGTCGAGGCCTTCGCGGGATTGCAGCCGTTCCAAGTGGACCACGTCGGGGCCGTCGGCGACCCCGAGGTGGATCGTGTGGCCGGTGCGCTGGCGCAGATCCTCCATGATCGGCAGCGCTGCCTGCCGCAGCCTGCTGCGACTGACCGATAGTTGGCCCAATTCGTAGAGGTGCAGACCGAGCCGGTAGCGACCGGTGCACGGGTTTTGCTCCACGAACCCGCGGCTGAGCAGGGTGCTGAGCATCCGGTGAGCGCTGCTCTTCGCGACGCCCAGGCTGCGCGCCACCTCGGACACACCCAGCTCGTCGTCGGTGAGGAAGCAATCGAGAACGTCGAGGGTGTTGGCTACCGACTTCAGGGCGTCGTCTCGGTGCCGGGGGACGTCTTGCTGGCCTGGCTGCGCTCCTGCGGCAATGCTCATGTGTGCTCCCGTCGCGTAGCTGGCCTGCAAATTATGACCGACCTCACTCCTTCCCACCAGTAATTGACGAGTTTGCGGGTGCCACGTCACCGCCGGCCAAGAACTGACCCAGCAATTCGGTGAAGGCCCCGGACCGCTCGATCTGCGTCCAGTGCCCGCACCGGCCGAACACGTGCAGCTCAGAATCCTCGATGAGCTGGTGCAGGCGCAGCGAAGTCGCGAGCGGAATGACCTGGTCGTCGCGCCCGTGCACAATCAGGGTCCGGTGCGGCAGCGCGGCGATCTGCTCGTCCGGGGTGCTGAGCGCTTCGACCCAACGCTGCCGCGGGGCGGGGAACATGGCCGCGAACGACTCCTGAAAACCCGGGCGGACGCTGGCCGCGTACCGCAGGTCGGCCAGCTCGTCGGTGACCAGCTCGCGGGAGTAGGCGAAATAGTCCAGCAGCCTCCGCATGGCGCCCAACGACGGCTGGTAGCCCCATACGGCGTCGAGCGCTTCGGTGATCTCGAACGGGACGCCGACACTGCCCATTAGGGCGAGCCGGCTCACCCGGTCCGGGTGGTCGGTGGCGAAACGCAGCGCCACCGCCCCACCGAAGCTGTTGCCCACCAACGAAACACTCCCCAGTCGCAGGGAGTCGAGAAATCCGTGCAGCTGGTCCACCCAGTTCTGCAGGTTGTACGCGAACCCGGCAGGGCGTTCCGTCAGGCCGAACCCCACCATGTCCGGTGCGTAGCAGTGGAATCGCCCGGCCAGCACCGGAAGTGTCAATCGCCAGTTGGCATCTGAGCTCACGCCGGGCCCGGAACCGTGGATGAAAACCACCGGCTCCCCCGTGCCGGCTTCGAGGTAGTTCGTCGAGATTCCATTCGCCGCTATCGTTTTGCCTACATCTGGGATGAGCAGCGCTGTCATGACGTCCTCAACAGTGGGCTGCGTACCCCGCCGGTCGCGTTGTCAGACGCATCGAAGAAATCCTCACGGTAGATATCGCGCGGAAAAAGCCGCTTCTTCATCAGCGTCTTCAGTGCCGCCTCCACCATCGCCGGGGGCCCGCTCAGATAAGCGACGTGACCGGAGCAGGCGTCGAAGTCGTTGGCGACGGCATCGGTGACGTTGCCATGTCGCAGACCCGCTATGCGCTCCTCGGAGAGCACCGGCCGATATGTCAGCTGACCGCCGGAGCGTCCTTCCAGGTCCGTGAAATAGTCGACGTCGTACAGGTCCGCGTGCGTGCGCGCGCCGTGATAGAGGTACAACTTGTGCGCGGTGCTTGTCCCGAGGACGTGGCGCACAATCGATTTCAGCGGGGCCAGGCCCGTCCCGCCGCCGATGAGGATGACAGGCTCGGTTCTGTGCTCGCGGAGGAAGAACCGGCCGTAGGGACCCGTCAGCATCACCGGATCCCCTTCGGCGAGGCCCGAGAATATCCAGCCCGCGGTGCCCAGTCCGCCCGCGACGCGCCGAATGTTGAGCTCGATCGCGCGCGAGGACGCCGGCGGGCTGGCGATCGACCAGCTGCGCGTGACCGGGTGCCCGGGGATCTTCACTTGGACGTATTGCCCTGCGTTGAACGCGATGTCGTCGTCGAGCCGCAAATGGACCTTGCGGATGTCGGGTGCGCAGTCCTCGACGAGGGTCACCGTCGCGGTGAAGTCGCGCACCGGGTGGAAGACAATGCCGTCCTCCTCGTCGACGTCGGCTTCGATCGTGACGTCGCTCTTCGGCCGCGCGGTGCAGATCAGTGCTTTACCCTCGTCGCGTTCGGATTCCAGCAGCGCGAACGGCGATGCGTCACCCAGGTCAACGTCGCCGTCCACGATTTCCACCTTGCAGGTCGCGCAGGTGCCGTGGGTACACGCGTGCGGCAGATTTATCCCCTGGCGCAGGCATGCCTCGAGGATCGACTGGTCGGAGCGGCAGGAGACCTCGACACCGAGGGGCTCGACGGTCACCGTGTGGATATGGGTCACATCGACGATCGTGGGGCCGGGCGGCATCGGCTCGTGCAGGCGTTCCGCTATACGGACCGGCCTACCGAACGACGGCGGCACCGGCCCGCGCGATGAGCAGGTCCTGCTCGGCGGTGCCGCCACTCACGCCGACCGCGCCGACCAGCTGCCCGCCGCACCGCACCGCGACACCTCCGCCGAAGACGATCAGCCCGGCCGTCTTGACGATCCCCTGCAGCACGGCTGGGTCGTCCTTGATCAGGTCGAACAACTCGTGCGTGGCCAACCCGCCGAACGCGGTCACGGTGTGGGCCTTGTCCCGAGCAATCGACATCCCGAGCAGGGGCGCGCCGTCCATCCGGGCGAAGGCCAGCAGGTGCCCGGAGCGGTCGGTGACGGCCACACAGACGGGGACCTGGGTCGACCGTGCGAACGACAGGCTCCCGTCGACGACCCGCTGGGCGCCCGCCAGGTTCAGTGTCGAGAAGGTGTCGACGTCCACCGGGGTCAGGTGACGACGGAGGTGAAACGGTCGTTGATTTCGCGCCCTATGTAGAAGATCGCCTTGTCCAGCTGTTCGTTGGTCCAGGTGATGGTCGGGAAGTCCGGGAACGTCTGGTAGCCGCCCGCGAAGACTTCGTTGCGGTTACCCGATGGGTCGAAGAAGTAGATGGTCTGCCCTCGCGTGATGCCGTGGCGGGTCGGCCCGACGTCCACCGAAACGTCATCCATGGCGAAAAGGTCACCGGCACGCAGGATCTCACTCCAGTCGCCGAGCTGGAATGCGAAGTGGTGCAGCTTGCCGTTGGGGCCGCGCACCATGGCGATGTCGTGCGGGGTGTTGGAGCAGAACAACCAGGAGCCCATCAGCTCGCCATCCTCCGACTGGTCGGTGACCCACCGTTCGGCCGTCCCGAAGTCGAGGACCTCTTGGAAGAAGCGCTCGACGGTGTCGGGATCCTCGACGGTGAGCAACGCGTGATCGAGGCGAGGAACGCCGACGCCGACGAGGTCGCGCGGCCACGCCTCGGGGTTGAGCACGCCGGTAGCGGTTCCCGTCTGCTCCGCGCCATGGTAGAGCTCGAGAACGTGCTCCGACGGCAGGACGATGCGCAATCCATCGCTGATGGCCAGGTTCTCGCCGCGACTCATCCGTTGGGTGGTCACCCCGAAGCCCTGTGCCCGCCGCTCGTATACCTCGATGTCCTCGGGACGCCGCACCTTGTATCCCAGCTTGACCAGGCCGACGCCGCCCTCTTCGAGGACCAGCGAATGGTGGTCGTACTCATCCCAGGCTTTCAGGAAGACTCTCCCGGGCTCCTCGGCCACCTTCTGCATGCCCAAGGTGCCGTGATAGTGGTGCAGCGCATCCTCGAGATCGGTGACCCGCGCATGGACGTATCCCAAACGCATTACACTCATTTGGCGTCGCTTCCTTTCGGTACAGACAGTCCCTGGCCGCCCAGCTGAAATATGGCCTTGGTGTGCAGACGATCTCCGATACCGAGCCGGATGACGACGTCGGTGAGTGGGACGGCACGGCAGCTCAGACACTGCCCGCCGCGGCGGTCTGCCGCGGAGAGCACAGTGTCGGCGACGGCCTTGGGGTAATCCACCTGACCCGAAACCAGGTGCACCATGCACACCCCGCAGCCCCCGCGCCGGCACCCGAACTTGTAGGTGTATCCCTTGCGGCGCAGGACCGCCAAGATCGGCTCACCCGGCCGCGCTTCCACTTCAACGTCGTAGCCTTCGACCGCCACCAACGGCATGTCAGCCGACCTGAAATGACAGCGTGTGCTTGTGTCCGATACCGAGTTCGTGCAGCGACAAGTCGTCACGGGCCTGCAGGGGGCTGTCGTCGATGAACCAGTCGCGTTCCGAGCCCGCCCGGAAGTCGGGGTCGGACGCGGCCCAGGGTTCGACGACCGTGGTGACGAACTCCGCGAACGTCATCGCCTTGGGAACGCGGAAAGTCGCCGCCGAGGCGAGGAACGAATTGTCTCGCCACCAGACGTGGACGAGCTGATCGTCGCCGTAGAGCTCGGCCCTGGACCGCGAGGGAAACTTGTACGCACCGATCGCCCGTACGCTCATTTCAGCTACCAACCCTTGCGGTCGAGATGCCGGCGCCGCGGTGCCAGCCGATCCAGTTCCGATGGTCGATCGATCCAAGGTATTCGCCGCCGTCGCCGTCCTCCACGCCGTACCACCGAAGGACCTCGGGAACACTGGGACCGCCGCAATTGCCTTGGAAGATTTGGTGGACCGGCATCCAGGCCTGGACGTATTTCTCGGGTTCGCGCTCGAAGACCCACTGGCAGCCGTCGGAGCAGAAGTTGTAATACTCTCCTTCGTACTCGGTGCCGCGCTGGCAGATCCTGGTCGGGTCACCCGGCTCGGTGAACAGCATCGGCACCTGACACACCTGGCATAGCTGGGGCAAGCCTTGGAACCAAAGCCTGCCGCCGGACTCGGCGATCCGCGCCGCCTTCTCCCACTTCGGCCGAAAGTAGGTGTCGAACGTGCCGGGGTACTGCGCCGAGAACCAGTCCAGCTCTTCGGGTTCGGGGATCGTCGTGGTGAATGCGGCCGCGAAGGAGAACTGGTAAAGCGTCCAGTACACCTGGTGGGAGTAGATGTCCTTCTCCGCGATCGCGTGGTCGACGTGGCGGGGCGGCCTGATGCCGTAATAGGCCAGATCGGGGAAGAGCCCGTCGAGCATCTGCTTTTCGAAGTACAGGTCGAATGTTTCGCGCCAGCTGATGACTTTCCGGGGCAACATGTAGTCGAGCATCGCCGCGATCAGCGAGGTGAGTCGGTACCCACGCCAGAACCACTTGTCAACCCAGCCCTGCACGATGGCCACGTTCGACTCGTCCTGCTCGAGCAGGAACTTGATGGCTTCCAAGCCGAAGGTCATGTGCCGGCTTTCGTCGCTTTGCGCGGAGAAGCCGAACGTCATCGTCGACAGGTCACCGTTGAAGCTCGCGCCGCTCATGAACGGAACGAACAAGAGGTTCGTCAGCAGGTATTCGAATGCGAAGCTGATGGCGATCAGGAACTCGAATGGGCCGGCGGAAATGGCGTCGTCGAAGAACGACTTGGGCACCGAAAGGTACCAGACCCGGTCGAACTGTTCGGCGAAGTTGTGCATACCGCCGTAGTACTTGTTGTAGTTCGACAGTGTGTGGATTTGGGTCTGGGCGTGCCGCATTTCGTCGACCGACTGGCAGAGGGCCGCGAACCTCGGGCCGGCACCGTTGAGATGGCGCGCCAGGTAGGCGAAATGACGGTGTGCCGCGTACTCCAACGGGGTCACGCCCTGCAGAAACAACTTCATGGCGTTGAGGTACCGGGCCTCCGAAAGGCTCAGGTGCCCCTGCGACTGCCCGAAGCCGTCGAGGACGGCGTAGAGCCGCTTGTCCTTTTCGGCCTGGTACTTATAGTAGGCGTCGACGGTCAGGCGGAACGGGTCTTCCCACTTCGACCAGTCGTGGACGGTGATGCCTTCGAACTTGGTGTGGGGAAACAGCGCATCCTCGCTGACATAGCTGGGTTCCCACGAAAGATCGTGGGTAAGAGCGGAATACCGCGCTTTCATTGACATCTTCGCCATGGCGATGCCCCTTCCGAAGGCTTGGTGGTTGGTTGGCCCGGCGCCAGACTCAGTGGTCCCAGGAGATGACGATCTGATCGTCGTCGTATTCGCCGATGTTGCCGTAGTACGAGACGATCGCCAGCTGGAATTCGTGCGTTTCCCATTCCCGCGCCAATTCCTTCTCGACGGTCTCCCGACGGATGACCAGCCGGCCCGGAGAATTCAGTTTGATCAGTCCCGGGTGATGGGTCACTCGGCAGTCGGGGTTGTCCTTCTCGATGGCGCGGACCATGCGAGAGACATCCTCGCCCGCTTCCTGCAGATCTACGCCGACCTCTCGCGTTGCCGCATCAGACATTTCAACCCTCCGTCGGTTCGGTGGCACCGACACACAGCGCCGCGTTGAGTTGGTCGGCCGCGCTCGCGACGAACTTCTCGGCTCCAACATCGGTGAGGGCGTCCATCGCCTGGGCAAGATCCAGCACGCCAGCGACGATCTGTGGCACATACCGGCGCACCGTCGCCTGCACTACCGCGGTATTCGCCCGCCCGTGCTCGGCGTCGTTCAGCCAGGCACTGATCAGCGCGTCGAGCCACTTGCGCTGGTCGGCATACCAGGCGCCCAGCTGATGGATCAACATGCTGTACGCCCCGGCTCCGCCGAGCAGGGCGGCTTCGTCGAGATGGCTGGTGAGCAGCGGGTACAGGAGGCGGTCGGCGACATCGAGGGCGAGCACGGCCACCGCCCAGTCCGGTTGGACCAGAAGCTCTTCGATCAGTCGCCGCAGTCCCTGCAGCCCCGGATCGTCCATCCAGGCCGGTCGGGTGGCCGCCAGCACTTGATCGGTGTTGTCGCCGAGGGCTATTCCGATCCGACTCAGCAGCTGGGCGTTGCCGATGCGGTCGAATGCGGCGTACGTCAGGCACTGTTCGACGGTGGTGCCGTAGGCATACCTGGAGCCGGCAACGCTGATCAGCTGCGCACCCGACTCGAAGTAGCGCAGCGGTAACACCGTCTTGGCGATCATGTCCTGCCATGCCTGGGGCATCGCCCTCAACAGCCCGCGGTCGACGACGTAGCTCAAGTTCCGTCCGAACGCGTCGTGCAGCGCCGCCCGGTTCACCACGTAGGGCGTGTAGAAGTACTGACGGGGGTCGGTGTACGCGTCGGGGTCAGACAGCCGCAGCGCCGAAAAGCCCGCGTCGTAGATCTCGTGCGTCGGGTCCCACAGCGGTCGATAGTGGAAGTTCGCTGTGGGCTGGACGCCGATCGAGCCTTCCTCATAACGGGTGGCAGGCCGCTGGCCGAAGCGACGGGTGAGGTGGGTGAAGGCCTGACGACGAGGCTCTATCACCTGCTGGCGGAGCTCGTATTGCAACGGAGGTCTCCCGGGTTCTACTGGCTCGGTTGGAGTTTGGGCTAGCAATCAGTCTCGAACGTGGTGGTCGTCACGGCGCTAACGTTCCGGGTTCCGGAACAGCGCTTTCAGCCGGCCCGCCGGTCCGTCCTCCGATGAGCAGCAGAATCAACTGCTCGATTTGATCCGGCCCCGTCAGTTCGACGTCGCCGGGATGGTGGGCACCGAAGCCATACAGGTGGCCGGTCGCGACGGCTCGACTGATGTCCGTGACGATCCGCGCCTGCCGATCCGCATAAGAAATGCAGAACGACAACGTCGAGACAAGCGCGTCGTCGGTGAGCGAAAGCCTCTCCCTTCCGCTCGAGGCCAGAACGACATTGGCCTCACAGACCAACTGCTCCGCCAGAGAACGGCACTCGACGTGGCCATCGGTGCCGATCGCGGCCGGCATCGGCCGACTGGACCGGATGAGTGGCAGGTCGATCTCGGCGGGATGCTCGAGCGCCTCGCCCACTCGCAACATGAAGGGAGTCATTCGGCCTCCGTGACATTTCGCCGGCCAACTTCAGCCGGAACTCTCGGGCGCCGCCACGCGACCCGACGGAACGCAAGCGGCGCGCTCACACGCCCGTCAATTGGGCTACGCCGCGTCGGTCAAGCCCCTGGGCGTTCCTCTTTACGGAACGTCTTCCGTCGCCCGCCCGGCGCCGTTGAGATAGTTCCGACCACAAGAGCTGTGATGCAAGCCACGACCTCGCACCCATCACGCCGCAGATCACAGGAAGGCAGCAACGATGCCGCAACTAGCGCGCTCCGACTGGTACGACCTGACCCGGGACATGAACTGGAATCTCTCCTATGTCTCCGAAACGCAGGTCTGGCCCGAGGAGATGTCGGACAGCTTCGGCGTGCCCACCGAGGCGTGGTGGACCTGGGACGAGCCCTACAAGATCACGTACCCGGAGTACGTCCACAACCAGGTCGGCAAGGACATCAGTGTCTATTCGATCAACGCCGCCGTGAACCGCTCAAAGCTGTATGAGCAGCTCGACCCGGGCTGGAAGGCAGCCATCCTGCTGCACTACGGCGCCATCGCGGTGGCCGAATACACCGCCGGAATCGGCGAGGCCCGGATGGGCCGGTTCGGCCGGGCGGCGGCGTGGCGCAACATGGCCCTGTACGGAACTCTCGACGAGACCCGCCACGGCCAGATCCAGACCTATTTCCCCTATACGCTGCTGCCCAAGGAGCCGAAAGCCGACTGGGCGCATAAGGCCTACCACACCAACGAGTGGGGGGTCATCGCGGCGCGCTCGCTGTTCGACGACATGTTCGCCGGCAACGACGCCGTGTCAACCGCCATCCAGCTCACTTTCTGCTTCGAGACCGGGTTCACCAACCTGCAGTTCCTGGGCATGGCGGCCGACGCGCTGGGCGTCGGGGACATCGAATTCAGCTCGCTCATTTCCTCCATCCAGACCGACGAGGCGCGCCACGCCCAACAGGGCGAGCCGACGATGAAGATCCTGGTCGAAAACGGCCGCGGCGACATCGCGCAGAAGCTGATCGACCACATGTTCTGGCGGTCGTGGAAACTGTTCGCCCTCCTGACCGGCACCTCGATGGATTACTACACGCCATTGGAGCACCGTCGCCACTCGTTCAAGGAATTCATGGACGAATGGATCAACAAGCAGTTCGTCGATCAGTTCCGGGACTTCGGGCTGGAGAAGCCGTGGTACTGGGATAGCCACTACCAGAAGGAAATCAACTGGTTGCACCACGCCTACCACCTCGGGGTGTGGTTCTGGCGACCCACCGTGTGGTGGAACCCCGACGCGGGGGTCTCGCCGCAGGAGCGGGATTGGCTGGAAGAGAAGTATCCCGGCTGGAACGACTCGTTCGGCAAGTACTGGGACGTCATCACCGAGAACGTCCGATCCGGAAATCTCGCCGCGACGCTGCCCGAAACCCTGCCCATGGTCTGCAACATGTGTCACATCCCGGTGTGCACACCCTCCGGATTCAACGCCGGCCACCTGGACAGCCCGGCGCCCGTCATCCACGACCACCAGGGGCGGCGCTACACGTTCTGCTCGGAGCCGTGCCGGTGGATCTTTACGCTCAACCCGGCCCGTTTCCAGGGACATCTCGGCATCGTCGACCGCTTCCTGGCCGGCCAGATCCAGCCCCCGGATCTCAATGGGGCGTTGGCCTACATGGGTATCTCACCCGAAGAGGCCGGGCAGGACGCCACCAATTGCGCATGGGCGTTCGAGCAGCCGACCCTACTCGTCGCGCGTTGATCGTCGCCGGAAAGGACACCACCACAATGGCATTGATGCCCGTGCAAGGCCAGGTCGCCGGAGACTTCGTCCTCAACCTGGTGCCCATCGACAGTGACGATTCCATGGACGTGGTTGCGGGAAAGATCGCCCACCACTCGGTCAATCGGCGAGTCGCTGCGCAGAACAAGCCCTTGCGGGTCCGCTTCAAGGGGCGCGTGCTGTCACCCGACGCCACACCGGCAACCGCCGGGATCGCGCCGCTCGACTTCGTCGAGGCGTTCTACGCGGGCGAGGAACAATGACGGAGATCCGGTGGGTCGACGTCGCCGACGTCGACGAGGTATGGGAAGGCGAGCTCCTCGACTTCGACGTGGAGGGCGAAGAGGTCATGATCGCCCACCTGTTGGGCGGTGAGCTCAAAGCATTCCAGGGGATGTGCCCGCATCAGGAGATCTCCCTGGTCGACGGGCAATGGGATTGTGATTCCAACGAATTGACCTGCGGCGGACACGCCTGGGTGTTCGATCTGCGCAGTGGCAAGGGCATCAACCCCAGCGGTTGCCAGCTGTATCCGTTCCCGGTGCGCGTCAGCGGCCAGAAGATCCAGATCGGCATTCCCCAAGACGGTCACCGTCATTACAACCGCTTCGCGGGCTGATGAGGAGATTTCATGACACAGATCGATGAGCACGTTTCCGCGCCAAAACGCGTGGGGCCCATCGTCCGGGGCGTGGACTCGGACTTCTGCGACGCAGTGATCAGCGCGATCGAAGACGACAACCCGGGTGCCGACGTGGAGGTGGACGACCAGGGCGGCTACGTCAGGATCACGACTCCGTGGCGCTGCCGATTGACCCGCGATTCGCTCGAGCGTGAGCTCGGCCGCTCGTTCCGATTGGCTGACATCGAGCCGAATCTGGCCGGCTTCGCCGGCCGCATCCTCGTCGGCGACGACGAGGTCATCTGGCACCTGGAAAGGGAGTAACGACCGTGGCGACAAAGCGACCCGCGCCCCGCACGTGGAGCCTGCTCGGCGACGTCAAGCGCAAGCCGAGCCCGTACGAGGCGGTCACGGGCAAGTTTCACTACCACTTCCGGCGCGAACCCGCGCCGTTCGAAATGGACCCGGACACACCGCTGAACAAGTGGTACTTGAAGAACCGCGAGGGTTCGCCGCTGCAGGTCGAGGATTGGGAGCAGTTCAGGGATCCACACAAGCTCACCTACAAGGACTACATCGCTTTGCAGCGCGACCGCGAAACCTACGTCGATGGTCTCATCGATCAGGCCGAAGCGTCACATGCGGCGCGCCAGCTGAGCCCAGGGTGGGTCTCGACGCTCCGAGCGTTGTTGGTACCCATGCGTTTTCCGCTGCACGTGCTACAGATGACGGCACTCTACGTGGGCCAGATGGCACCGTCGTCGTTCATCACCAACTGCGCCAATTTCCAGGCCTCCGACGAGTTGCGCCGTATTCAGCGCATTGCCTACTGGACCAAGGTCTTGGCCAACGCCCATGGTGACGAACTCGCCGAGACAGCCACCGCGCGCGGGCCCTGGGAGTCGGCGCCGGCGTTCCAACCGCTCCGTCGGCTCCTCGAGGAGATGCTCATCGCCTACGACTGGGGCGAGGCCTTCACGGCTCTTAATCTCGCCGCCAAGCCGATGCTGGACGGGCTGGTCAACGAGCAGCTCGCCGCGCTCGCCACGGCCAACGACGACCGATTCCTGGCCAATCTTCTCGCCGAGTTCGACCGCGACAGCCGTCGAAGCCACGATTGGACCGAGGCCCTCGTCGCGTACGCGGTCGACCGCGACGCCAGTCTGCACGGCGTCTTCGATAGCTGGCTGGCGCATTGGCAACCCAAAGCCAAGGAAGCAGTCGACGCCTTGGCGCCCCTGTTTGCCGGCGCCCCGGTTCCTATGGCACCCGAAGCTGTGTCCGGTTATGTCGCGAGGCGCTACGAGAACGTGGTCGATGAGTACGGATTGCTGGTTCACACCCGAATGCCGTCCTGAGACAAATCGATACAGCCGTCACCAATCGAACGGGCCCGTCCCTCATAGCGTTTCAATCGACTGAAAGTGAGTACGTGAGTGCCTCGAACGATCCATGCGCCGCTGGCCATGTTCGGGCCGCTGACGGGTCTGCTCGCTGGTGAACCCGCGGGGCGGCAACCATGACCGCCCCGACGGGGCTGCTCAGCCACGTCGGCGGACAGTTGACGGGTCCGCTGTCCGCGGTCGGCGGCTTCGCCCGGATGTGCTCGCTGACCGGTAGGGAGCTGTTTCACTGGCCATTGCAATGGCGCGAGCTGATCGTGCAGTGCTGGTTTCTGCTGCGAGTCACGTTCTTGCCGACCATGATGGCCGCGATTCCGCTGACCGTGCTGTTGACGTTCACCTTGAACGTCTTGCTGGCCGAGTTCGGCGCGGCCGACATCTCGGGTGCGGGCGCGGCACTCGGCGCGGTCACGCAGCTCGGTCCGCTGACCACGGTGCTGGTCGTCGCCGGCACCGGATCGACCGCGATCTGCGCCGACCTGGGCGCCCGGACCATCCGGGAAGAAATCGACGCCCTGGAGGCGATGGGCATCGATCCGATCCGCCGCTTGGTGTTGCCGCGGGTCCTGGCGGCCACCTTCGTCGCCGGCCTCCTCAACAGCCTGGTGATCATCGTCGGCCTGGTCGGGAGTTTCAGCTTCAGCGTCTACCTGCAACGCGTATCGGGCGGGGCCTTTCTCTCGACCTTGACCCTGGTGACCGGCCTCCCGGAACTGATCATCGCGACGGTGAAGGCGGTGTCGTTCGGACTCATCGCGGGCCTGGTGGGCTGCTACCGCGGCCTGACGGTGTCCGGAGGCCCCAAGGGTGTCGGCGTCGCCGTCAACGAGACCGTGATCCTGTGCGTGATAGCACTTTTCGCGGTCAACGTCGTCTTGACCACCATCGGCGTGCGCTTCGGATCGGGGCACTGACATGTCGGAAATCGCGGTCGTGCGCGCGCGCTTCCCAAGGATGGTCATCGGCGTCGACCGCTACGCCGGCAGCCCGGTGCGCACGCTGGACGCGTTCGGGCGGATGGTCATGTTCACCGCGTCGTGCATCGGCCAACTCGGCCCCGCATTGCGCCGCTACCGGGCCGAGACATTGCGGCTCATCGCCCAAATCGGCATGGGCACCGGGGCGCTCGCGGTGGTCGGCGGAACCGTGGCGATCGTCGCGTTCGTGACACTGTCCGGCGCTTCACTGGTCGCCATCCAGGGTTTCGCATCGCTGGGCAACATCGGAGTGGGAGTATTTACCGGGTTTTTCGCCGCGCTGGTCAACGTGCGTATCGCCGCACCCGTCGTGTCCGGCATCGCGCTGGCCGCGACGGTCGGCGCCGGCGCCACCGCCGAGTTGGGCTCCATGCGTATCAGCGAAGAGATCGACGCGCTGGAGGTCATGGGGGTTAACTCGGTTGCGTTCCTCGCGTCGACCAGGATCGTCGCCGCGACCGTGGTGATCCTGCCGCTGTACGGGCTGGCCATGGTGATGGCGTTCGTCTCCCCCCAGCTGGTGACGACGCTGATCTACGGGCAATCGAGCGGCACGTACAACCACTACTTCCAGACATTCCTGCGGCCCGAAGACGTGGCCTGGTCTTTTGCCCAGGCGGTCGTCATCGCGCTGATCGTGATGGTCACGCACTGCTATTACGGCTTCACGGCCAGCGGTGGACCGGTCGGCGTCGGTGAGGCCGTCGGCCGATCGATGCGGTTTTCGCTGGCCGCGGTGGTGGTCGTGGCGATGCTCGCCTCGCTAGCCCTCTACGGGGCCGATCCCAACTTCAACCTCACCCTCTAGCCGCCATGACGATCCCGCCGACACGTAACAAACCTCGCGTCCCCCCGTACAAGACCGCCGGGGCCGTAGGATTCGCGGCGATAGCGCTGGTCGTGTCCATGGTCTTCGTGCAATTCCGCGGTGGCTTCACGCCCAAAGAATCGTTGACGCTGGTGGCGGACAGAGCCGGTTTGCTGATCGGGCCCGGATCCAAGGTCACGTTCAACGGGGTCGGGATCGGCCAGGTCGCGAGCATCAGCGAGATCGAGCGCGACGGCAAGCCGGCGGCCAAGTTCATCCTGGAGGTGTCCCCCGAGTACTTCACGCTGATCCCGGCCAACGTGGTCGCCGCGATCAAGTCGACGACGATCTTCGGCGGCAAGTACGTGTCGCTGAGTTCGCCGAAGCATCCCGGCGCCCCCATCACCAGTTCCGACGTCATCGACACCAGATCCGTGACGACGGAGATCGATACGGTATTCGAGACACTGACTTCGCTCGCGAAGACGGTGGACCCGATCAAGCTGAACCTGACGCTGAGCGGTGCCGCCGACGCCTTGTCGGGCCTCGGCGACAAGTTCGGGACGGCGCTCGTCGACGGCAACAAGTTCCTCGACAACGTCAACCCCCGCATGGATGGGCTGCACCACGAGATCGCGCAACTGGCGCGCGTTTCGGACATCCTGGGCGACGCGTCGCCGGATCTCTGGCACTCGCTGGCCGGCGTGAGCACCACCGCACACACGCTGACCACCCAGCAGAAGGACTTGGACGCAACGCTGCTGGCGGCCATCGGGTTCGCTCACACCGGCGGTGACGTCCTCGCGGCCGGCGGATCGCATCTGGGGCAGGTGGCCAACGAACTCGTCCCCACCACCGCGCTGCTCGACACCTACAGCCCCGAGTTGTTCTGCACGATCCGCAACGCGGCGCAGGTGGAACCGGCGGTCGCGGCCGCCGAGGGGCTTGGCAACGGGTATTCCCTGCGGGTCCACACCGCCCTCGTCGGCGCCACCAACCCGTACGTCTATCCCGACAACCTGCCCCGGGTCAACGCCAGGGGCGGCCCCGGCGGCGCGCCCGGCTGCTGGCAGAAGATCACCCGGGATCTGTGGCCCGCGCCGATCCTGCAGATGGACACCGGCGCCAGCGTCGCCCCCTACAACCATTTCGCGATCGGGACCCCCTGGGCGACCGAATACGTCTGGGGCCGCCAGATCGGGGAGAACACGATCAACCCATGAAGATCACCCGCACCGCCGTCAAACTCGCCGTGTCGGCATTGGTTCTCATCGTTTTCGCCGCGATCACGGTGGTCGTCTTCGGGCAGCTGCGTTTCGAGGACACCGTCGAGTACACCGCCGACTTCTCCTCGGCCAGCGGCCTGCGCCAAGGCCAGTTCGTCCGGGCTTCCGGGGTCGAGGTCGGCAAGGTCAAAAAGCTTCGCCTCATCGACGAGGGCCGTCAGGTCCGGGTGGCCTTCGCCGTCGACCGGTCGCTGCCGCTCTACCAGTCGACCACCGCGCACATTCGCTATGCCAACCTGATTGGCGAGCGTTACCTCGAGCTCAAGCGGGGCGAGGGCGACGGCGCGGACCGTGTGCTGGCGCCCGGCGGGCTGATTCCGCTGGGGCGCACCCAGCCGGCGCTCGACCTCGACGCGCTGATCGGGGGTTTCCGGCCCGTGTTTCGCGCGCTCGACAGCACGAAAGTCAACACGATCGCCTCGGCGATCGTCACGGTGTTCCAGGGCCAGGGCGGCACCATCAACGACATCCTGGACCAGACAGCCAAGGTCACCTCGGCGCTGGCCGATCGGGACGAGGCGATCGGCGACGTCGTCAAGAACCTCAACACGGTCCTCGACAGCATCGTCAAGAACGCCGGCGAAGCCGACTCGACCGTCGTCAACCTCGAGAAGCTGATCACCGGGTTGAACGATCATGCCAATCCGCTCGCCGACGGCGTCGAGAACCTGAGCCGCGCCAGCGGGGAGCTGGCGGAGCTGCTGGCCGACGATCGACCGCTGCTGGCGAAGAACATCGCGGCGGCGCAAGGGATTTTGCAGCCCGTCGTCGACCAGGCACCTCAGCTCGACGACTTGCTGCATCGCCTCCCCACCGCACTCACGTTGCTCGGGCGCAGCGCCGGAACCTACGGCGACTTCATCAACCTCTACCTCTGCGACATCACGCTCACGCTCAACGGTTTGCAGCCCGGCGGGCCCGTCCGCAAGGTCCGGCTCACGCAGCAGCCCACGGGAAGGTGCACACCGCAATGAGGGCGCTTGAACCCGAAAATCGGGTCAGGATCGGTGTTTTCGCCATCACACTGGTGGTGCTGGCGACGGCGGTGGGGCAAACCTTCACCAGCGTCCCGATGCTGTTCGCCGAGCCGCGCTACTACGGTGAGTTCGCCGACTCCGGCGCCCTGCACGCGGGAGACAGGGTGCGTATTACCGGCATGGACGTCGGCAGGGTGCAGGAGATAAAGATCGCCACCGGCCATGTGGTGGTTCGATTCACCATGGGCGACAACATAATCGGCACCCACAGCCGGCTGGCGATCCGCACCGACACCATTCTGGGCCGCAAGGTTCTCGAGATCGAGCCGCGCGGCGCCGAGCGGCTCAAGCCCAACGGCGTGCTGCCGCTGCGTCAGACCACCACCCCGTACCAGATTTACGACGCCTTCCGCGACGCCACCAAGGACGCCGCCGGATGGGACGTCAACACCATCAGAGAATCGCTGCACGTGCTGTCGGACACCGTGGGCCAGACCTACCCGCACCTGAGCGCCACCCTCGACGGGCTGCGGCGGTTTGCCGACACCGTCGGCAAGCGCGACGAGCGGGTACAGCACCTCCTCGGTGAGACCAGCAAAGTCGCCGGTGTGCTCGGTGTGCACGGTGACCAGATCAACCGGCTGCTGATCAACGCGCAGGCGCTGCTGACCGCCATCAACCAGCGCGCGGCGGCCGTCGACGAGCTGCTGCGCAACGTCACGGCGGTCACGGCTCAAGTGCAAGGCCTGCTGAACGACAACCCGAACCTCGCGGCGGTGCTGCAACAAGTGGGCGCCGTCAGCGACGTGCTGGTCAAACGCAAGGACGACCTGGTGAACACGGTCAGCCAGCTCGGCAAGTTCGTTGCGTCACTGTCGGAGATCGTGTCATCCGGGCCCTATGTCAAGGCGGCGATCTTCAATCTCCTGCCCTATCAGGTGCTGCAGCCGTGGTTGGATGCGGCTTTCAAGAAGCGCGGCATCGATCCGGAGAACTTCTGGCGCAGCGCCGGACTGCCCGCCTTCCAATGGCCGGATCCCAACGGCACCCGGTTGCCGAACGGGGCGCCGCCCCCGGCTCCCCCGGTGCTGGAGGGCACCCCGGACCATCCCGGTCCGGCGGTTCCGCCGGGATCGCCGTGCGCCTACAGCCCGCCGGCTGCCGCGGCGCCGCGGCCCGGTGATCCATTGCCCTGCGCGGGCCTGAGCGTCGGCCCGTTCGGCGGTGGTGACTTCCCGGCGCCCGTCGACGTCCAGACGTCGGCGCCCAAACCCGACGGACCGCCACCGGCACCCGGGATCCCGATTGCCGGCCTGCCCGGCGCCCCAGCGCCAAGCCTTCCGGGCACGCCGGTGCCGTTGCCGCCGAACGCCCCACCCGGCGCCCGCGCCCTGCCGGTCGCGCCCGACCAGAACGGAAACGGTAACCGGTGAGCCTCGCGACCAGGATTCGCCGGGCGGCCCTCACGCGCCGGTCGATCGTCCTCGCGACGACGGCGGCGATCGCCATGACCGCCGCCTACGGGGGCTTTCAGCTGTACCGCAAGTTCACCACCAACACCGTGATCGCCTACTTCCGGCAGGCCAACGCGCTGTACCCGGGCGACGACGTCGCGATCATGGGCGTCGCGGTCGGTTCGGTGGACAAAGTCGAGCCCGCCGCCGACAAGATGAAGGTCACTTTTCACTACCAGAGCAAATACAAGGTGCCCGCCGACGCCTCGGCGGTGATCGTCAACCCGAGCCTGGTCGCTTCCCGCAGCATCCAGCTGGAGCCGCCGTACAACGGCGGCGCCGTGCTGGGCGACCACACGGTGATTCCCCTCGAGCGCACCCAGGTACCGGTCGAATGGGACGACCTGCGCGACAGCATCAGCAAGGCGGTCTCCGGGCTCGGCCCGACACCCGAGGAGCCGAAGGGGCCGTTGGGAGACGCCCTCGAAGCTCTGGCCGATGGGCTGGCCGGCAAAGGCGACCAGATCAACGCGTCGCTCAACAGCTTGTCGACGGCGCTGACCGCGCTGGGCGACAGCCGCGGCGAAACGTTCGCGGTGCTACGCGGCTTGGCCACCTTCCTGACCGCGCTGAAAATCAACGAGCAGCAGCTCGTCTCGCTGAACGGCAACCTGGCACGGCTCTCGTCCGGGCTCGCTCCCAACGACCACGAGGTCGCCGACGCGGTCAAGCAGCTCAACAGCCTGTTGCCGGTGCTGCACAAGTTCCTCGATCACAACGGCCAGGCGCTGACCCACGATGTCAACAACTTGTCCGTGGCGACCACGCCGCTGGTGCAGCCCGACACCGCCAACGCGCTCGAGACGTTCCTGCACGTGTTCCCGACGTTCGCGGCGAACAACAGCAACGTCTATCACCCCAGCCACGGCGCGCTGACCATCATCCCCGCACTCACCAACTTCGCGAACCCGCTGAATCTCATCTGCAGTGCGATCCAGGCGTCGAGCCGACTCGGATATCAGGACTCCGCCGAAATGTGCGCCCAGTATTTGACGCCGGTCCTCGACGCGATGAAGTTCAACTACTTGCCATTCGGCGTCATGCCGTTCAGCACGGCCGAGACGCTGCCCAAAGAGGTGGCATATTCCGAGCCGCGACTGCAACCCCCGCCCGGCTTCAAAGACACCACGGTGCCGGGCATCTTCGCCGCCGACTCGCCCTTCACCCGGGGCAACAATCAGCCCGGATGGGTGGCGGCGCCGGGGATGCAGGGGGTGCGGGTTCAGCCCGCCACTGAAAGGCTGTTGACACCCCAGTCGATGGCCGAGCTGATGGGCGGCGCCGACGCCGCTCCGCCCCCGCCGGGCCAAAACCAGGCCGGTCCGCCCGACGCGTACAACGAATCCAGCCCCCTTCCTCCCCCGTGGTATCCCCAGCCCGGCCCGCCGCCGCTTCCCGCCACCGATGTGATCCCGGGTCCGGTCGCACCCACACCGGCGCCGCAGGTCGCGCCGGCTGATGTGAGCGCGGGAGCGGGCCGATGAGTTGCGGTGTCCGGCGGGGCCTGGCGGCGCTGGCGTGCGCCGTGGCGCTGAGCTCATGTACCCAGTGGCGCGGCATCGCCAACATGCCGATTCCGGGTGGGCCGGGCACCGGGCGCGGCTCCTACACCGTCTACGTGCAGATGCCCGACACCTTGGGGCTCACGCCCAATAGCAAGGTCATGGTTGCCGATGTCTACGTCGGCCAGGTCCGCGCGATTCGGCTCAAGGACTGGGTCGCCACCTTGACCATCGAGTTGCCGGTCAACGTGCGGCTGCCGAAAAACGCGACCGCCAAGATCGGCCAGACCAGCCTGCTGGGCAGCCAGCATGTCGAGTTGGCCGCTCCACCCGGCAATCCCTCGCCGGAGGCGCTCGTCGGCGGGGACACCATCCCGCTGAAGAACTCGTCGGCTTTCCCCACCACCGAACAAACCCTGGCCAGCGTCGCCACTTTGCTCCGCGGTGGCGGGGTGGCGAACCTGGAGGTGATCCAGGATGAGGTCTACAACATCGTCAACGGGCGGGCCGACCAGATCCGCGCCCTGCTGAACAAACTCGACACGTTCACCGCAAAGCTCGACGAGCAGATCGGCGACATCACCCACGCCATCGACTCCGCCGACCGGGTGTTGGCGATCGCGGCCGCCCACAACGACACGTTGCAGCGCGCCTTGACCGAGCTGCCGCCCTTGGTGAAGTACCTGACCGACTCGCGCGGCCGTGTCATCGAGGCGGTCGAGTCGCTCGGCCGGTTCGGCGACGCCACGCACCAGACCGTGACCGCATCGCGAACGGGTCTGCATCGCGACCTGATCTCCCTGCAGCGCCCGTTCACCGAGCTCGTCCGCGCCGCCCCTTATCTGATCCCGGCGCTCAAGGTCGCCCTCACCGCGCCATTCGACATCGACGCGGTCCCGAAGACTTTCCGCGGCGACTACATCAACGTGTCGCTCGACGTCGACCTCACGCTCAGCGCGCTCGACAACGGGCTCCTGACCGATACCCGTTTCGGCGGGGCGCTCCGGGCGCTCGAGCAGTCCTGGGGCCGCGACCCGGCGACCATGATCCCCGACGTCCGGTTCACACCGAATCCCAATAACGCGCCGGGCGGACCGCTGGTGGAAAGAGGCCAGTGAGCATGGTAACCCCGTTCGTGCGAAGGCAACTCGTCGTGTTCGCGATCTTGACCGCGATCACCGCGTTGGTCCTGGGCTGCTACTACCTGCGCCTGCCGGCCCT
Source organism: Mycobacterium sp. 050134 (assembly GCF_036409085.1). Taxonomy (NCBI): domain Bacteria; kingdom Bacillati; phylum Actinomycetota; class Actinomycetes; order Mycobacteriales; family Mycobacteriaceae; genus Mycobacterium; species Mycobacterium sp. 050134. The sequence continues at coordinate 231,990 of NZ_JAZGLV010000007.1, read as the reverse complement.
GGCCGGCATCGGGCAATACAGCCTGAAAGCGGACCTCCCGACGTCCGGAGGCCTCTACCGCACCGCCAACGTGACGTACCGGGGCACCACGGTCGGCAAGGTCACCTCGGTGAAGCCGACCAAGACCGGCGTCGAGGTGACCATGAGCATCGCCAGTCGGTACAAGATTCCCGCCGACGCGACCGCCGACGTGCATTCGGTTTCCGCCGTCGGCGAGCAATACCTCGACCTGGTGTCGAAATCGCCTGGCGGCGCCTTTCTTTCGCCGGGACAGACCATTACCAAAGGCACCGTGCCCGAAGACATCGGAGCGGCGCTGGACACCCTCAACCGCAGCCTGGCGGCCCTGCCGAAAGGCAAGCTTGCCGCCCTGCTCGACGAGACCGCGCGCGCGTTGGGCGGATTGGGTCCGGCGTTGCACCGGCTCGTCGATTCGACCCAGGCTCTCAGCGGCGAATTTGCGGCCAACAGCACCGACATCGACGACATCGTCGACCACGCCGGACCCGTGCTCGACAGCCAGGCCGCGTCCGGTGACGAACTCAAGCGGTGGGTGCACAACCTCGACGTCGTGGCCACGCAAACCGCCCAACAAGATCCGGAGCTCAGGGCCGCGCTCGCCGAGGCCGCCCCAGCGCTGGACGCCGCTGGCGGTGTAGTGGGCAGTGTCCGCGAGTCCCTCCCGCAGACCCTGACCAATCTGGAAGTCGTGACCGGCCTGCTGCTGCGCTACCACCAAGGCCTCGAGCAAGTGCTGGCACTCCTGCCGCAGGTCGGCTCCGTCGCGCAGACCGCGACGCTGGCGTTTCCGGGTGAGGCCAACATCGACCTGGGGCTGTCGATCAATCAGCCCCCGCCCTGCCTGACCGGATTCGTTCCCGCGTCGCAGTGGCGGTCGCCGGCCGACACCAACATCGCGCCGCTACCCGCGGGGACGTATTGCAAAATCCCGCAGGACACCCCCACCAATGCCGTCCGCGGTGCCCGCAATATCCCGTGCATCGACGCACCCGACAAGCGGGCCGCATCACCACAGGACTGCCGCAGCAACAGCCCTTACGTCCCGGCGGGCACCAACCCCTGGTACGGCGACCCCAACCAGATACTGAGCTGCCCCGCGCCGGCCGCACGCTGCGACCAACCGGTCAAGCCGGGCCTCGTGCTGCCCGCCCCGACCATCGACACTGGATTGAACCCGGCGCCGGCCGACCAGGTGCCGGGAACGCCACCGCCCGTCAGCGACCCGCCGTCCCGACCGGGATCGGGGACCGCACAGTGCAGCGGGCAGCAGCCCAACCCGTGCGTCTACACACCGGCCGAGTTGTCGGGCGCACCACGGGGGCAAAGCGGCGAATTCATCAGAGCCGACGGCGTGCGGTATTCCGTCGAGAGCTCGACCGACACGGGAGACGAGGGATGGAAGAGCATGCTGGGGCCCAAGAACTGAACCCGCCCCGAGGCACGGACGCGGCCGACGCGTCGCGGCCCGGCGAAGCCGCGCGGTCCCGCGGACCGCGCGCGGTCCGCCTGCACGGCAGGTGGCTGGCGGCGATCGCGGCGACGCTGGTGGTGCTCACGTGCGCCGCCGCGGCGGGTGGCGTCCTCGCGCTGCGCGCCCACCGGGCCACCGAAGCCCTCGACCGCGCCGAAGCCGACGCCGTGGCCGCCGCCAAGGATTGTGTCGCGGCGACGCAACCGGCCGACGGCGCAGCGTTACCGGACAGCCGGCGCAAGCTCACGGAGTGCTCCACTCGGGGTTTCGGTGCCCAAGTCGCGTTCTACGACGCCGTGCTGGCCGAGGCCTACCAGGCGGCGAACGTACACGTCGAGGTCCCGGACATGCGCGCGGCGGTCGAGCGCAACAACGGCGACGGTTCGGTGATCGTGCTGGTGGCTTTCCGCACAAAGGTCTCACAGGGCGGAGCGGCCGACCGGGGAAGCAATTATCGGCTGCGGGTGAAGATGGTGCCCGAGGACGGCCACTTCAAGGTCGCCGAGCTCAGCCAGGCGGCCGAGTGAGTGCCGTCGCCGAGGCCCGGCCGACCACCGGGCCCGACGACCGTGAATCACCTGCCGACCCGGCGCCGTGGCATGCCCGCGCGGGGGCGTTTGCTCTCGATACCTTGCCTGGCGCAATGGTTTTGGTCACCTCCACGCTAGTCGCGCTGGCCGTGCCGGCGCGCGGCCCCTGGTGGTGGGCCTGCGTCTTCTCGGGCACCGTCGCAACGGTGTGCACGGCATTCAACCGTTGGGTATTGCCGGCATACACGGGAGGAAGTTTCGGCCGGGCGGTGTTCGGCATCCGGGTGATGCGGCGCCGAAACGGTGACGGCATCGGACCAGGGCGGCTGCTGTTGCGCGATGCCGCCCACCTCCTCGACACAGCCGCACTGTTCGTCGGTTGGTTGTGGCCGCTGTGGGATGCGCAGCGCCGCACGTTCGCCGACATGCTGCTGGACACAGGGGCGCGCCGCACCATTGCGCGACAACGGGACCAGCGCCTGCGGGGCGGCGCGGCCGCGCTTCTGGTGTTGAGCGCGTCGGTGTGTGGGTGCGGCGCCGCGATCAGCTATGGAGTCGTGCGGGAATACGACCGGTCCGTGGCGGATGCCCGGGCGCAGGTCGCGCGGCAGGGCCCGCGCATGGTCGAAGAGTTGCTCACCTATCACCCCGATTCGGTTCAGGGCGACTTCGACCGCGCCAGCGCGCTCGCGACGGAGAGATACCGCCCACAGTTGTCCGCCCAGCAGCAGGCGGCCCGGAGGGCGGGCCCGGTGCGCAACGAATGTTGGGTCACCAACAGCTCGGTGCTCACCGCCACCCCGGATCGCGTGACCATGTTGATGTTCTTGCAGGGCGAGCGGGGAGACGCACCCAACGAGCGCTACCTCGCCGCTTCGGTGCGGGTGACTTTCGTCAGGCCCGGCACGTCGGCGTGGCGAATCGACGATTTCTCCGTCGTGAGCACGTCGCAGCCGGCCGGGGCCAAACCGTGAGTCCGCGACGCAGGCTCGACCCGGGTGAGGCTGGGCTGTTCTGCGCACCGCGGCCGCGGCGACGGTGGGGGCTGCGGCTCACCGTGACGCTCTCCGGGGCGGTCGCCGTGACGGCAATGGCCGTCTGCGCCTGGGTGCTGTTATCCCACCAATCCCAAAGGCGCGCATCGATCAAAGACGTCGCGGCGCTCGGATACGTTCATGCCTTCATGACGGAATTCACGTCACCGGACCCGTTCCACGCCAATGCCTACACAGACCGCATACTCGCCCAGGCCGCTGGTCAATTCGCCGAGCAGTACCGCGAAAACGAGAACGAGATCCTCGTCCAGGTCGCGCGCAGCGAACCGGCCACCGGCACCGTCCTGGACGCCGGGGTCGCGCGGTGGAACGACGACGGCAGTGTGGATGTGCTGGTGGTCACCAAGTTCACGTCCAGATCCCCCGATGGCAAGTTGACGCTGGAAAGGGAAAACCGGTGGATAGTCACAGCCCAGCAGGACGGGGAACGGTGGAAAGTCAGCGGCCTGATTCCGATTACGTGAGCGACGAAATTCACTGCACTTCAGGCGTGTCGGCGACACACCCGGCCGCGCGCCGCAGCCAGACGCAGCTCACGGCGGCGTGGGCCGGCGTCAGCGCGCTGGGTGTGATCGTCGTGATCTTGGTGGTGTCCTGGCAGCTGTTTCCCAGACTGAACGCCGCCCAGTCCATGGTCGACGACCTCAACCCCGCGTTCACCGTCGACCGCGTGCAGGGCGCCCGTGGGGGCATCGAGATGGTCTCGGCCGCAACGGACACCGGCGAGACCATGATGCATCGGGATGGCGCCGCCGCCGAGGTACCCAAGCTGATCGACTTCATCGCCGAGCGGACCCATTGTTCCACCGACGAGGCCCAGGCGATGCTGACAAGGGACTACCCCTACATCAACGGGTTCTTGACCTCGCTGCCGCTGACCGAGGTCAGCGCCGAACTTCCCAAGCTCGTCCACTATTTGAGCACCGTCTTGTTGATCACGCCCGACGAGGTGGACCAGCTGCTGCAGACCGACTACCCCAAGATCTGGCAGGTCTACGTCAACCTGCCGAAGCTGACGGCCGGCTGGGACGCGATCCCCGGCACGCAGAAGTTGACCCGGTTCGACGGCACGCCGGTGCACACAATGCCGCAGCTGAGGGACTACCTCAGCCAGGAGGTGGTCGGTCCTGTCGAGCGTCAACAAGCCAACTTTCGTCCGTTGGGGACGCGCGGCGGCGTCGCCTTCCTGGCCCCACTGCTGCTCGCCCTGGGCGTCGTGGTAATCAGCTTCGGGACCGTGATGGTCGCGGCGACCCGGCGAGGGGTACCGGCCGGTCCGCTCAGGCGCGCCTGGGCCGTCGTTCCCGTGGTCGGCGTCGCGGTCGTCGGGCTGGTGCTCGGGCTCAACCTGTTCCCGCGCCTGATCGGCGGGCAGGCGCTGCTTGACGACACCCGCCCGGTGTTCTCGCTGGACCGAATCCAGGGCGATCGCGCCGGGATCGAATTCATCTCGGTCTTCGTTGACGCGCTCGGACCGGCGGTGCTTCCCGACGGGGGGGTGACACAGGAATACCCGAAGCTGCTCGACTACGTTGCGCAGAAGGTGGGTGTCCCCACCCAGGACGTCCGCGATCTGGTGCGGCTGGACTTCCCTCACACCGCCAAACTGCTTGACGGGGTGCCCTTTTCGGCCTCCGTCGCCGACGCGTCGCGGCTGGTTGAACACCTGGCTTCGGCGTCCGGCGTCACGTCGGCGCAGATGTGGGCAACCCTGCGGACGACGTTCCCGAAGGTCTACGAGTTGGTCACCAGTCTGCGGCGCGTCACCGACGGCTGGAAGGAGGTGCCCGGCACCGACAGGCTCACCCGCTTCGACGGCTCACCGGCCCGTTCCGTCCCCCTCATCCGAGATTACTTCCGCGACGACGTCATCCCCGGGCTGGAACGCCAACAGCACAACTACGTGATCGTCGATACGAACTTCCCACCGTTGACGGTATTCGCGCCATTGCTTACCGCCGTGGGCATCCTTGTGGTCGGTTACGGCCTGTTGCTGCGCGTCCTGACCGATAGGCGGCTGCGAAACCAACGCGGCGGCCGGGGCCGATCGACACCGCTGGCCGATACGCCGGTGGCCGCCGGGGTCGGCTGACCGACATTGGTAGATCGGACCGCCCGCTCCTTTGCGCACTGCCATCAATGATCAGTTCAGACAGGAGAACTCACATGAGCGATGACGCGATGTATGGCGCCGCCCGCGCTGCGGGCGGTCCCATCGAAGAGGCGGTGGCGGTGTTCATGCTGCACCCCGAGACGTTCGCCCAAAGCGTGGCCGCCGGTTATGAGAATCCTTTCGCGGGCTACGTCGCCGGGCGGGGCGGGGTGCTGGGCGACGCCAGTGGAGCCACGGCCAGTTCGGTGTTCGTCGTTTTCGAACCCGACTTCCTTTGCGCCCTGTGGGACGAGGGCATTGCCGTGCACGGCGCGGCCGGTGCGGCCGACTTGTACTGGGACCAAGCCGCGCGATTCGGCCGCGAGTACCTCGCCGATGCCCAAGGGCTCGATCGGCTTGCGGCCCTGGGGGAAAGGGTCATTGCGGCTACACCGGGCGCGGGACTGCCGCTATACGCCGGCTGGCGCACCATGCCATTGGCCGGTGATGCTCCGGCGCGCGCGCTACAGGTGATGTTCATCCTTCGGGAACTGCGCGGCGGCGTGCATTTCAACGCCTTGACCAATTCCGGTATCCGCCCCGTCGAAGCGCACATGATCAACAGGGGGCATGAGTACACCACCATGTTCGGGTGGCCCGAGCCGTTCGCCGACGGCGCGGACAAGAGGGACCGTTACGCCGAAGTCGAACAGGCGACCAACCACCGGATGGCCGAGATTTTCGCAGCGGCCCTCGAGCCCGAGGAAGCGAGCGAACTCGCCCAATTGTGTGCCGCCGCCCTGGAGTCGCTGAAATCCGGCGCGCTTGCGTGAATGGTCAGCGGCCTGAGGCGTCATAACTGCCGGTGAGCCGCGCAAAGCGGAACCGGCGTCGGCGCGTTAGCCGGCCTTGGGTGCCGGCACCACCGCCCCGGCGTGCCCGATCGCCGGATCGATCACGTTCAGCGCGGGCTGGGGATAGCAACCCAGGACGACGAGCAACGCCAGCAACGGCGAAACCACGGCCAGTTCACGGGGCCGCAGATCGCCGAACGCGGCGCCGTCCTCGCTCCGGGGGCCCGTCATCAACCGCTGATAGAGCCACAGGATGTAGATCGCCGAGAGGACGAGCGCCGACGCGGCGAAAACCGCGAACACCGGATACCTGGTGAAAGTGCCGACCAGCACCAGGAACTCGCTGACGAAGGGCGCCAGTCCGGGCAGGGCGAGCGATGCCATGCCGGCGATCAGGAACGTTCCGGCAAGCACGGGAGCGACCTGCTGCACCCCGCCGTAGTCCTCGATCAGCCGGCTGCCCTTGCGCGAGACGAGAAAGCCTGCGATGAGAAATAGCGCGGCGGTGGCCAGGCCGTGATTGACCATGTAGAGCGTCGCACCCGATTGGCCCTGCGCCGTCATCGCGAAGATGCCGAGGACGATGAACCCGAAATGGCTGATCGACGTGTAGGCGATCACGCGCATGATGTCGCGCTGACCGATCGCGACCAGGGCCCCGTAGCCGATCGCCACGACGGACAGGGCAATCACGAACGGCCGGAACAGGATTGCGCTCCCGGGAAAGAGTTGTAGGCAGTATCGCAACATGCCGAATGTGCCGATCTTGTCGACGACCGCCATCATCAGCACCGCCGTCACCGGCGTGGCTTCGGCGGCCAGCCCCGGTAACCAGGTGTGCAGCGGCCACAGCGGTGCCTTGATGGCGAACGCAAACATGAAGCCCAGGAACAGCACATGCATGACCGCGGGATTCGGGGCCATGGCGCCCGAGGCCACCGCGGCCACGATGGTCCGGAAATCGAAAGTCCCCGCGGCCGCCCGGTTGAGGAAGATCAGCGCGGCCAGCATCAGCAGGCCGCCGAACAGGCTGTACAGCAGGAACTTCAGCGCGGCCCGCGGCGCCCCGGGCCCCCCGTACCGGCCGACGAGGAAGAACATGGGGATCAGCATCGCTTCGAAGAACACGAAGAACAGCAGCAGGTCCAGCGCAACCAGCGAGGCCAGCATCGCCGACTCGGCCGCCAGCATCAGCGCCACATAGCCGTGGGGCCGTTCGGCGTCGTTCCAGCCGGCCGTCAGCAACAGCGGCATCAACCCCGCTGTCAGCGCCACCAGCACCATCGCGACACCGTCGACGCCGACGACATACCCCGCGCCGAAAGTCGGCAACCAGCGGTGGCTTTCGACGAACTGGTAACCCGGCCGATTCGGGTCGAAGCGTACGGCGAGCACGACGGTGATCACTACCCCGGCCACCGAGACGCCGACCGCCGTGCATTTCGCCACAACCGGCCTGCCCGCCGGCACCGCCAGCACCACGAAGGCCCCCACCAGGGGCGCCAGCCACAACACGGTCAACAACGGCAACTGGGTCATCAGAGCCTTCCCACGGCCAGACTGCACAACAGACCGGTGGCACCGAAGAGGATCGCCAGCGCGTACGACCGCGCGAAGCCGGTCTGGATCCGGCTCACCTGCACCGAGGCGGCGACGACCAACCGGGCGACGCCTTCCACCGCGGCATCGATCCGCCCACGATCCACGTCGACGAGCCGCCGGGACAGGCGCCGGCCGGGACGCATGAACACCGCCTCGTTCACGGCGTCTCCGAACAGGTCGCGACGGGCTGCGGCCGCCCATCCCGAAACCCATTCCGAAGCGACCGTTTTCACCGGACGCGTCCCATAGCCGCGATACGCGATCGCGGCCCCGAGCGCGACCACGGCCAAGGTGACGGCAATGAGCGCCCAGGCGGGCCCGGCGGCGTGCTGCCCGACCGGCCGTGGATCGGTCACCGGCTGCAGCCAACGCTGCAGGGTGTCCCCGATCGCGAGGGCGGCCCCACCGCCCACGGAGCCGCACGCCAGCACGATCATGGGCACCGTCATGATGGGGGGCGATTCGTGGGGACGACGGCCCGGGTTCCAGCGCGGTTCGCCGAAGAACGTCATGACCATGACGCGGGTCATGTAGAACGCCGTGATGCCGGCCCCCAGGATCGCCACGCCGCCCAGGACCGCGCCGGCGACGCTGCCCGCGGCGAAGGCGGTCTCGATGATCGCGTCCTTGGAGAAGAACCCGGCCAGGGGCGGGATACCGATGATGGCCAGATACCCCAACCCGAAGGTGGCGAAGGTGACCGGCATCGCCGTGCGTAGCCCGCCGTAGCGGCGCATGTTGGTCTCGTCGCCCATGCCGTGCATCACGGACCCGGCGCCCAGAAAGAGCCCGGCCTTGAAGAAGCCGTGGGTGAGCAGGTGCATGATCGCCACCGCGTAGCCCGCCGGTCCCAGGCCCGCGGCCAGCACCATGTAGCCGATCTGCGACATGGTCGAGGCCGCCAGGGCCTTCTTGATGTCGTCCTTGGCGCAGCCGATCACCGCCCCGAACAACAGCGTGACCGCGCCGACGATCACCACCGCCGCCCGCGCGACGGGCGCCGCATCGAACACGGGACCCGAGCGCACGATCAGGTACACGCCGGCGGTGACCATCGTGGCGGCGTGGATCAGCGCACTGACCGGAGTCGGCCCCTCCATCGCGTCGCCGAGCCACGACTGCAGGGGAACCTGTGCGGATTTGCCGCAGGCGGCCAGCAGCAGCATCAACCCGACGATGGTGAGCGTATGCCGCGCGGCCGACGGCGCCGCGGCGAATACGCCTGCGTAGGAAAGGGTCCCAAGGTGGGCGAACATCATCATCAGGGCCACCGCCAGCCCGACATCACCGACCCGGTTGACGACGAACGCCTTCTTGGCCGCCGTCGCCGCGGCCGGTTTGTGCGACCAGAACCCGATGAGTAGATAGGACGCCAAACCGACGCCCTCCCAACCGAAGTACAGCCCGAGGTAGTTGTCGGCCAGCACCAGCAGCAGCATCGCCGCCACGAACAGGTTCAGGTAGCCGAAGAATCGTCGCCGCGCCGGGTCGCCGCGCAGGTAACCGATCGAATACAGGTGGATCAACGCCCCGACCCCGGTGATCAGCAGCACGAAGCACACGCTGAGTGCATCCAGTTGCAAGCCGAACTCGACGTTGAGCGCGGCAACCTTCAGCCAGGAGAACCATGTCTCGTGCAGCACTCGGTCGGGCGCCGGCCGGTGCAGCAGGCCGGTGAATAGCGTCAGCCCGCAGCCGAATGACATCAGCACGCTCGCACACCCCAGCAGATGGCCCCACGGGTCGGCGCGCCTGCCGCCGAGCAACAAGACCGCCGCCCCGATCGAGGGCAGCGCGATGAGCGGCCACAGCACCGGCGCCATCCGTCAGTGCCCGACCGCTCGGGGGCCATCCGGATCGGTGGCGAGCCGGGACCGGGGGACGAACGCGGTGATGACCAACTCGACCATCACCTCACACGCGACCGCCAGAGCGACGGCCGCCACGATCATGCCGAGGAGAAGGAAGTCCACACCGCGTAGCCTGGTCGTTCGAGCCGGGTGACCAAACCCCGAATCGGGGGATAAGCCAGGTGATCTCGTGGGGGCAGGCGCTCAGCGCCGGCGCGAGCCCGCGCCCGCCAGACCCGGGTCGACGGTCGCCCGGGCCGACACCGACACCGCGGCCGCGGCCACTACGACGGCGGCGCCGTCCTCATGCCCCCTGGGAAAGACGATTTCGGCGCTGTCGGGCCCGTCGCGGTGCGCCATCAGCCAGTCGTAGACCAACCAGTCGACGGCGCAGGCGACGGCAACGGGGTCGGCGTCGGGACTGCGAGACGCCGCGATCACCGAACCGAGCGCATCCAGGTGCTCCCGGCGCGCGCCGTCCTTGTTCACCCCCGAGCTGTCGAACATCAACATCGACAGGGTGAGTGGAAATCGTTGTCCCGCTTCGGTGCGAACGACCCACCGGCCGCCCAGCCAGGGTCGCGCCGGATCAACCTGGCGCATCTCCCCGAAGCCGCCCACCACCCCGATGCCGGGGTCGTCGAGTTGGCCGTCGAGGGGAGCCGGCCCCAGCAGGCCGAGTGGCCGCCTGGCCCGGATCGAAAACAACGCCGCCGTTCCGATGATCTTGCCGGCGCGCAGGTCCGGTGTTACCCCGGCGGACTCGATTGCCTGCGCGTACTCGAGGCACAACCGATCCAGGCTGCGGTGCAGCTCGAGCAGGTCGTCACGCTCGGTCGCGTCCGCGGGTCCCCTTCCCCCGCCGAGTATTTCACCGAAGCGCTCCGCGGCGATGATCAACGCGTCATCCAGCGCCTCCAGGTGGGTGGCCACCAGCCGACCGGGCTCGTCGTCGGCCGCCGTCAATTCCGCAAGAGAGGTGGGGGCGCCGGCCGCCGTCGTCCAATAGAACCCGACCTGGCCATCGGCCTGGACGATGCGCGGCCTCACCGGCGCCGCCAGATCACGACCCGGTTGTTCCCCGAGTCCGCAACCGCCAGCCGGTCCCCGTGCAGCGAAATCCCGTACGGCCAGCACAGGGTGTCGCGCTGCACTGATGACCAACGGTTTTCGCCATTGGCGCCGAAGTGCGGCTGCGCCAGCACGTGGTCGGCGGGGCGGCCGTCGGTGGGAACCCCGTCCCACAACAGGATTCGGTTGTTGGCGGTGTCCGCCACCGCCAGTCGCTCTCCGGCGAGGCCGATCGCATAGGGGAACCGGAACCGGTCACCCGTGTGCGGACCGTACGGCCATTCCTGTGCACTGGCGAAGTCCGGTTGTCCCACCAGGACGTCGGCCGGACCGTCGCCGCCGGGCGGGGGCGACCACCCCAGGATGCGGTGGTTGCCCGCATCGGCAATCAGCAACAGATCGTCCCGTCCGGCGATGTCGTGCGGCCAGCGGAAGCTGGCCGGGCCGGGTTCCCCCGCCCGGTTTTCCTCCCGGTGGACGGCGTCGGGTTGGCCGAGCACGACATCGGCGGGTCGGCCCGGATCGGGAATCCCGTTCCGCCAGCCGAGAACGCGGCGATTGCCGGTGTCGGCGACCCAGAACGTGCCGCCGACGATCGCGATCCCGAAGGGCCAGTAAAAGGACGCCGCGCAGCATTCGCCGCCGCCGTTGGGCTCCACCGAGGACGCGTCGGGCTGCCCGAGCACGACATCCGGGGCGACGTCGGTGCGCGCGGGAACCTCGTCCCAGATCAGAATGCGGTGATGCCACGCGTCGGCGACGACGAGGCGGCCGTCGAGCACGAGGACCCCGGTCGGCAGGTTCATGCCGCGTTCGGGCCCGCGGCCGCCGGCCGCGCGGCCCTCGGTCGACCCGTCCGGCTGGCCCAGCACGACGTCGGCCGGCTGCTCGTCGGCCCGGGGGGCATTGTGCCACACCAACACCCGGTGGTTCCCGGAGTCGGCGACCACCAGGTGCCGGTCGTCGAGGAACACCCCGCGCGGCGAATACATCCACGCCATGGTGGGTTCCGCCGCGGGAAGAGCCAGCCCGCCGGGGGCGGGTGCGCCCAGCCACACGTCGGGCGACCAGCCGTCGGTGAGATCGAGATCGGGTACTGCCTCGACCCGCTGGGGTGGCGCGGTGACGTTGCGCCGGACCGTGTAGCGGCTCATCCGCGCACTCGGACCCAGACGTCTCCGTTGTCGACGCGCAGCGGTAATTGCTCGAGTTGCGCGCCGGGTGCGCTCAGGCACTCACCCGATGACGCGTCGTAGCAGAAGCCGTGCCAGGGGCAGGTGAGCGTCCCGTTGTCCACGTCGAGGATGGCGTTGTCCAACGGCATTGCCTCGTGGGCGCATTCGTTGCGGTAGGCGGATAACCGACGGCCGACACTCACCACGATCACGTCGGCGCGCTCGCCCGAGTCGGCGGTCAGGCTGCGCACCGTGACGTCGCCGTCGGGCAGCCCGGAGGCGGGGCCGACCAGGGCCCACCCGTCGCGCACCGGGGCCGACCCGATGCGCAGGGCCTCGATCGGAATCAGTGTCGGCGACGGCTCGTTCGGCAGCACTTCGACCGCACCGATCGCCGGCACGCCCTCGACCAGCGCCTGCTCGACCAGGTTCCGCAGGGTTGCCGAGGACATCGAGCATCCGTTGCAAGCTCCCTCGAGCCGCACGTACGCGGTGCCGTCCTCGACCCGCACGAGGACGACATCGCCCCCGTGACTTTGCAACTGGGGCCGCACGGAGTCCAGCACCCGGTTGGCGTGGGCGACGGGATCGGGCCGGATGATCTCGTGCAGCGAAAGCAGCAGGTGCACCACCGGGTCGTCCACCAGCTCGAACAGGACCGCGCGGGCGGCGTCGTCGGCACGCATGCGGCGCACCATGGTCACCAGCCCGGCACGATGTACGGCCTCGAGTGCCGCCTTGAGCTCTTCGGCCACGGCCCGGGCCTTCGGGTCGAGGCCGGCCAGCGCCGCGACCGCGTCGTCGACCCGCTTGGCCAGCTCTTCGAGCCCGGGCTCGGATAGCACCGTCATGTGAGATCCCCGGAACGCGAAAGCGCCACCTGACGCGCGATCTCGTCGAGCACGCCGCGCACCGCGCGCACGGATTCGCCGTCCTGCTGGTCCTCGAACAGGAAGCGCGCCTCGTACAGCTTGGCCTTGGCCTGGTCGAACACCCCCAGGTGGGCCAGCGCGTTGCCCTGGTTGGCGAGCACCCGGGCCCTGCCCAGCGGGTCGCTCTCGCGCGAGCGGGTCGCGAGCACGCCCTCGTAGAGTTCCACCGCTTCCACGAGGTTGTCGGCCTGGTGCTTGGACGGCGTGTACACCAGCGAGTTCGCGAGATTCAGCTGGACGCTCGCCCACTGCTCGGGGTAACGCTCCGGGGTGTAGACCTTCAGCGCCGACCGCAGCGATTGCGCGGCGACCCCGAGGCGCAACTGGCCGGACGCCTCCACCATCGGCATGGTCAGGTATGCCGTCGCCAGGTTGGCGTGCGCCGACGCCCACAGCAGCGGCGCCTCCTCCCGCAGCACCAGCTGCAGCGCGGAGTGGTAGTGCGGTATCGCCTGCGCCAGCAGTCCCGGATTGTCTTGGGCACGTTCGTGTATCAGCCCCGCGATGGTGAGATGCAGTTCGGCCCGGGTGACGCGCAGGCCGTCGGCGCCGTCGAGCAGCCGCAGCGCACGTTCCAGGCGCGGCTGGGCCGAGGCGTCGTCGGTGTCGCGGCCGATCGATCCGGCCGCCCCGATCAGCACGCCCTCGAGGCATGACGACACTTCGGCGGCGGCTGCGGCGGCGCGCATCAGCAGGGTGACGGCGGTCTCGGGGTTGCCTTGCGCCACAGCGTGACTGGCCTGCGCGGACAGCGCGACGGCGGCGAGCTCACCGGTGGCGTCGTCGGCCGCGGGCGGCACGTCGCGTGCGCCGATCGTGAACAGCACGAGGTCGACCAGGACGCCGAATTCGCCCAGCTCGGCGCGCAACCGGTCCGTGTCGACGCCGTCGGGTCGCAGCACGAACCGGTTGTATCGGGTGATGGGGTCGCCGGCATTCAGCTGGGCCAAAGCCGCGTCGACATCGCCGGAGAGGGCGAGCTCGTGGGCGCGCAGCGCGTCCGGCCAGGCGGCGGGTTCGTTCCCCGCCAGCAGCGTCGAACGCACCGCGTCGTTCTCCTCGCCGGTGGGGATCAGCAGATACCCCAGCGGCAGGGGGAACGCGCCGAGCGGCTGCGGCCTGGCGGCCACCGCGGCGGTGGGGTCGACCTCAGCGGCGGTGGTCATGAATCTCATCCATTGAGCGGTCCTCGGATATTGCGTTCGGCGGCCCGCTTGATCAGGCCGGCCGAAAGCTCGGCACGGCGCTTGGTGGGGTGACCGTCGATTCGCTTGCGCACCACGCCGTCGGCGAACACCACGACGATCTCGACGAACCAACGGCCGCGCTCCTCGACCACCACGGTCTGAACATCCAGCGCCTCGTCGGCCGAGCTGTCCGCGCGCACCACCGTCGGGGGTCGCTCCGGTCGCCCACCGTCCGCCGGCCGCTCAACCATCAGGATCACCCCGGCGGCTCCCGCCGGCCCCGCAACGAAATGCGCAGCGACTTGGTTTCATCGTCCCAGGATGCACCAGCGACGCCTGCAATTGCGCGGTCGGCAATCACCTCGCGAATCAGCACCGAACGGTCACCCGCGGGGTTGCGCTGTTTCAACAGCAGTCCGCCGCTGCGTGGCCCCCGCAGCGGGATCAGCCAGAGGTCGCCGTCGCGGACGACGGCGGCCACCGCGTCGGAAGGAAATCGGCTGGCCGCCAGCGCGGCGTCCAGCCGCAGGTAGCCGTCGGCGGTGAATTCGACGGTCGCGTCCGACGCCGCGGCCGGCCGCAGCGGGGCCAGGTGGTCGGCCTCGATCCGGTCGATCACCAGCTCCAGCGCCGCCTGCACCGGTGCGGACAGGTCCGCGCCCAGCTGCACGCCCTCGACCTCGACCAGGTAGACGGTGATGTCGGTCGGGCAGTCGTCGCCGAGCGCCCAGCGGGCGAACGCGATGGCGTGGTCCCAGCGGAACGAATGGGTATGCAGGCCCTGCAACGGCGGTAGGTCCGCCAGTTGGGCGCCCGGCACCTTGAAGATGGTGCCCGGCGCGGAGCCGGTGGCCGCCGCGTCGACGATGACCACCCGCTGCGCGCCGCGCATCTGGAACGCCACGTCCATGCCCGCGGTGCCGCCGTCGACCAACCGGGCCCCGTCGGGCACGCCGCGTTCCCAGAGGTGGCGGACCAGGACGGGCCCCACCCCGTCGTCGCCGCGAAGCAGGTTGCCGCAGCCGACCACCAGTACCGCGCACCCAGGGGGTTCGAGGTCGTCGGGGGCTTCGGCGGATCCCAAGCCGCAATCGTACCCGGTCAGGGTCAGACCATCCCGTTGATGACGAACTGGGACAACTCTTTACCCGTCTTGCCGTCGTAGGCGTGCACTGTGCACACCAGGCACGAATCGAAGCTGCGCGCCACGTGACCGAGTTCCACCGGGTCTTCGGGGTCCACGATCGGGGAACCGACCAGGGCGCTCTCGATCGGACCGAGCACCTGCCCGCTGTCGCGCGGGCCGATGTTCCAGGCGGTGGGAGTCACCACCTGGTAGTTCTTGATCTTGTTGTCCTCGATGACGATCCAGTCCGAGAGGGCGCCGCGGGCGGCCTCGGTCGAGCCGAAGCCCATGCCCTCGGCGTGTTCGATCGGCTTGGAGTAGAAGCTTTCCTTGAGGTTGAGCTGGTCGAGCCAGTCGCGGGTCCACTTGTAGTACTTGGGGCCCTCGTGCATGCGGGCAAGCTGGCGAACCATGACGCTGGGCCCGATCTTGTTCATGATGTCGACGAACAGCGGGTCGTTGTCCTGGTGTGGCGCGGCGTTGGGACCGGCGGCCGCCATGCGGCGGGCCAGGGGGCCGGCTTCCAGCGGGATGTTGCCCAGGTCGCCGACGGCGTACCGGGGCGACTTGGCCCAGCTGTACTTGCCCTGCTTGCGGCCCTGCTCCGGATCGATGGGAATGGTCTCACCGTCGAAGGGATGCAGCGGACGGCTGCCCTCGTAGAACGAGTGCGTGACGTCCTCGCGGACGTTGGCCTGATCGAACTCGTACCACTGCCCCTTGGCGTACACACCGGATCGGCCGATGAGCGCGGCGTTGCGCCCGGCGATGGTCGGGTTCTCATACAGTGCCGGGTCGAAGTATGTCCCGGTGGAGATGTAGTTGCCGACGCCGGCTCCGTACTTGTCCAGGCCAACGTCCAGGCAGTAGCGGATGAAAAAGCCGCAGTCGCTGTTGTATTGGGATTCGTTCTCGTCGACCCAGGCGAGCACGTCCTCCCAGGTCTTGTTCTCCAGCCAGCGATCGATGCTGCAACCGAGCCAGCGGGCCTCCAGCCAGTTGTCCTTCCAGTGCTCCAGGATCGCGATCGAGCGGGTGACGTCGGACAGCGTCGGCGCGCACATCACCCCGCCGGGCACCATGAAACTCGAGTGCGGCCACTGGCCACCGAAGATGGCGTACACCTCGACGGGCTTGTTCGAAAGCACCACGCCCGGTTGGTAACTCGTGCCGACATAGGGGGCGAACCGGCGGACCGCCTCGTCGTAGAGCTTGGACTTGGCGTAGTTCTTGTTGGTCAGGTCGATCGCGAACAGCGCGTAGAAGTAGCGCGGGATGGACTGCAGCGTCTCGCACGCCTGACAGATGTTGCGCACCAATGTGGCGTTGGGTGGCATGTGCGTGCGCCACGCGGTGTCGAGCGCATACGCCGACTTGTACAGGTGGCTGCCGCCGCAGATGCCGCAGATGCGCGGACACACGATCAGGCCGGCCTGCGGGTCCTTGCCGCGCAGGATGATTTCGAAGCCACGGAACATCGCGGCCTCGGTCCAGGCCGACGTGACGACGCCGTCCTCCACGGTGACGCGAACGTCGAGGTCTCCCTCGACGCGGCCCAGTGGGCTGACATAGAGGTCGAGCGCTGTCATGAATGATCCTTCCTGGGACTTGCCAAAACTTGTTGCACTACCGGGGCTATCGCTGTCTGGTCGCCGTCGTGGTCGTCAGACAACGAACATGTCTTCCTTGGACCACTGCGGCGCGGCGATGCG
The DNA here is from genome assembly GCF_036409085.1 of Mycobacterium sp. 050134. NCBI lineage: Bacteria > Bacillati > Actinomycetota > Actinomycetes > Mycobacteriales > Mycobacteriaceae > Mycobacterium > Mycobacterium sp. 050134. The sequence continues at coordinate 215,312 of NZ_JAZGLV010000007.1, read as the reverse complement.
CGCGGCCGCGGCGTGCGCCATGTAAGTGAGGTGGTCCGAACCCTCCGGGACCTCCCTGGGGATCATGCCGCTGACCTTCTGCGTCTTGAACACGGTTCCGGGCGCGAGATCGAAGTGTGGGAATTCCGGTTCGGTGCAGCCCAGGCACGGCATGCCGGCGCGCGTCTTCGACGACTGCCGGTTCCACAGGATCCGGTTGCATGGCGAGTGGGTCATGGGTCCGCGGCACCCGAACTCGTAGAACAGGCAACCGGTGCGGGTGCCCTCGCCGAACGACATCGTCGATTGCTTGTACTCGAAGAATTGCACACGGGTGCAACCGGTTTGGGTGAACGTCTTGAAGAACGTCTCGGGCCGGTGCAGTTCGTCCAGCGTGATGTCGCCGGCGCGACCGGTCGCCAACGCGACGATGACCTGGGTGATCCAGTCCGGGTGGGCCGGGCAGCCCGGAATGTTGATCACCGGCAGCCCCATCTTGGAGCGGAAGTCGGGACCCAGGAAGCCGCCCTTGTCCCGCTTGTGGAACTGCAAGCCAGTCGACGCCGACGGGTTGGGCTCCATGGCCGGGATCCCACCGAAGCAGGCGCAGTCACCGATGGCCACCACGATCTGCGCGGCGGCGGCCAGGTCGGTGACCCAGTCCTTCATCGGACGGTCGGCGAACATGTCCATCCGGCCGGTGCCGTTGGGCGCCTCGATGACCGTGCCCTCAAACACGAAGATGTCCAGGGCCCGGTCACCGTTGGCGCAATCCCAGAAGACCTTTTGCGCATTCTTGCCGAGCTCGAGGCCTAATGACGGGTGCCAGAGCAGATCAAGCCCGAAATCGACGATCAGGTCGACGACATTAGGCTCTTCGGCATTGAGAAATGACATTGTATTTCCACTACACGCGCCGCCCTGAAACCATAAAACCGAAGCCATTCGAACTCCTCTCGAAATTGGGCTGAAGATCGTTGCTATTGCGGGAGATGTTTCCCGAATGCCCGGGCGACTTGGATCAGGAAGCCGAGACCCCGGCTGACGTCCTTGTCCTTGGTGACTCGCCACAGCGCGAACAGTCCCCTCGGACCACCGGGGTCCGCCGCGGCGGCGGCCTTTCCTTCGATCAACGCCCGACCCAGCCCCGAGACGACGTCGACCGATTCGGGGTCGAGCAGCGGCGATCTCAGGACGTTGTTCAACGCCGGTGTCGCCGCCACCAGGACGGATGCCAGCGATGCGACGCTCGCGGCGAGCGCCTGCACGTCGATGGATCCCAGCTCGGACCTGACCTGGTCGAACAAGGGCGCGTTGGCGGTCAGGGACGCGCCGCGGAGCTCGTTCACGGCCGATGCCAGCGATTCGGTGATCTCGTCGCCGCGGCGCGTGAAGCCGTCCAGGCCGGTGAGCAGGATCGCCAGCAGGTCGGCGTGGTCGAGCAGGCTGTTGAGCGACGCGGCGACCGCCGGATCGTCGAGCCGCTCGCGGAGTCGGTCGGCCGGCGACAGTTCGACGACGTGACCGTTTGCCGACATGGGACCTCCTCGGCCACCGGGGGGCTGTCCCGATGGAAGTGGGCCACGCTGTGGGCCCGATCACAAGCTATCGGCAAGTTTGAACCGTGCCTATCGCTTTCGCGCAGCAGCTGTCACGATTGCGAAGAGTTAGGCGCGTTGGCGCGCGCTCGGCTAGTGGGAGGCTTGCATGATCACCGCGGACTCTTTAACGGACACCTCACGATTCGGCGCGCCCCGCCCAGGGCCGCGAGCAGGGCATCCGCCGTGTCGCGACTGACCCGGCTCGGTTATATCGACATCCGCCGGACGGCGAATCCGGTGCGGCGCAAGGTGCGCTCCCGCGGCGTCCCGCCGGCGCTGGAGGACAACGAGATCTTCTATACCGAGAACCCGACCGAGGCCATGCGATTGCTCGCCAAGGCCCTGGCGCCGTTGTCGCTGCAGATCGGGCACGACGACGTCGCGGGGTTTGCTGCCACCATGCACGGCGTGCGGCTGCGGAACGTCAGCATGCTGTACCTCGACCTGCACGTCGCGGCCACCGTCGACGTGCCCATGCTCGGGCAGTACTTCGGCGTGCACATGCCGATGAACGGACGCGCCTTGGTCAATCACCGGGGCCGCGCCTTCGAAGCCAACACGATCCGGGCGCTGGTGACCAGCCCCGGCGAGGCGTTGCGGGTGGTGTTCGACCACGACTCCCCACACCTGCTGATCCGGATCGAGCAGCGGGCGATGGCCGCCCACCTGACCCGGCTGCTGGGCCGTAGCCTCAACAAGCCACTGGAGTTCGAGCCCGATTTCGACCTGGCGAGCGAGGCCGCGATGCGCTGGCACACCGCGGTCCAGCTGATCCACAGCGAGGTGTTCCACCCCGGATCGCTGATCCAGCGCGGCCAGGGCATCGGCGCGATCGAGGAACTGGTGATGAGCACCCTGCTGCAGCTACAACCGTCCAACTATCACGAGGAGATCCTGCAACCGGCCCAACCCGATCCGCGGCGGGCCGTCGTGCACGACGCCATGAACTACATCGACGACCATCTGGCCGAGCGCATCACCATGGAAGGCCTCGCCAACGCGGTACACATGAGCGTTCGGTCGATCCAGCAGGGTTTCCGCGAGGAGCTGAACATGACGCCCATGACCTACGTTCGCGAGCGCCGGCTGGAGCGGGCGCACGCGGAACTGATGGACGCGATGCCCGCCGACGGGATCACCGTCACCGCCGTCGCCGAGCGATGGGGTTTCAACCACCTCGGCAGCTTCGCCGTGGAATACCGAAAGCGGTGGGGCGAGTCGCCATCGGACACGCTGCGGCGTTGACACCGACCTAGGAGGCGCGGCGCACCGCGCTCACCTGGCGCCAACCAAGCTCCCGATGCGACACCAGATGACCGATCAGCAGCTCGGTGGCCATGGGCGGGGTGGGCTGGCTGACCACGTGCCACGGGCGCTTGATCGGCGTCCCCGGGACGGGGAGCTCCACCAGAGCGCCCGCTTCCAGCTCGCGCTGCACCGCTTGCCGTGACACCAGCGTCACGCCCAGGCCCGCCACCGCCGCGGCCACGACCGCGCCGTGGGAACCCAGCACGAGTTGCGGCGGTATGACGTTCAGGTCGTCGAGCAGCGTCATCAACGTCGACCGAGTCCCCGAACCGGGTTCCCGCTGCAGCCACGTCGCGGATGCCGGCGTGAATCCGTCGGCGAGGTCCGGCCGCCCGACCACGATCAGGGTGTTCGGGCTGACCGCGCGGACCCGGACCTTCGCGCGCAAGTCCTCGGGCGGGCGGCCGGCGAACACCAGGTCGACCTCGTGTCGCGACAGCATCGGCCAGACCGCGTTGCGGGCGGCCACCTCGACATGCAGCACCACCCCGGGATGCTCCTCGCGAAACGACGCCAGCGCCGCCGGGATCAGCAATTCTCCGGCCGAGGTCACCGCCGCGAGCCGGATCGAGCCGTTCTCAGGATCCGCCTCGCCGCGCGCGGCCACGATGGCCTCGTCGTGCAGGCCGAGGATTCGGCGGGCGTACTCGACATACCGCAACCCCGCGGGCGTCAATCGCACTCCCCTGCCGTGCCGGTCCACCAGCGTGATGCCGATGTCGTTGCTGAGCGCCCGCAGCGCCGAGGAGATCGACGATTCGCTGACCACCAGGCGTTCGGCGGCGCCGCGCACGGAACCGGTGTCGGCCACCTCGACCAGCGCGCGCAGGCGCGCGTTCGTCGTCATACTGCGACTGTCCCCCGCCCTGCGTCGGCGTCGAACACCCGACTCGCCAACAGGTCTACCGCCTCGATGGTGGTCAGTGCCGACAACCCGACCGGCATGTCGGGCTGCTCCAGCAGTCGCCGCGCGTGCCGAAGGCGCGCGCGCTCCAGGGCGTTGCGCACGCTGCGCGCGTTGGCGAACCACGGCTGGTCGCGCCGCCGGTGCAGGTACTGGCGCAGCGCGCCGCGGGCCTCATCGGAAAACCGGTAGCCCAGGGCGTCGAGCATCAGGCCGGCGATGTCCTCGAGTTCGCGGGTGGAGTAGTCCGGGAACGAGATGTGGTGGGCGATGCGGCTCTGCATCCCGGGGTTCGCCGAGAAGAACTGGTCCATCTTGTCGGTGTAGCCGGCCAGGATCACCACCAGGTCGTCGCGGTTGTTCTCCATGACCTGCAGCAGGATCTCGATGGCCTCGCCGCCGTAGTCGCGCTCGTTCTCGGCCTTGTACAGGTAGTAGGCCTCGTCGATGAACAGCACGCCGCCCATCGCCCGTTTGATGACGTCCTTCGTCTTCGGCGCGGTGTGCCCCACATACTCGCCGACCAGGTCGTCGCGGGTCACCGAGACCAGATGCCCGCGCCGCAGGTATCCGAGCCGGTGCAGCAGATCGGCCATCCGCATGGCGACTGTGGTCTTCCCGGTGCCCGGGTTGCCGGTGAAGCACATGTGCAGCGTGGGTTGCGGCGCCCGCAACCCGAACCGCTCACGCGCGCGATCCACCAGCAGCAGCGCCGCGATCTCGGCGACGCGGGTCTTGACCGGTGCCAAGCCGACGAGGTCGCGATCCAGCGCGGACAGCACTTCGTCGACGCCCGAATCCGCCCGCGCCGCGCCCAGGTCGACGACCGCGTCGTCGGGCAGGCGCTCACACTCCCGGTCGGTCGAGGACTCTGTTTCCGGGCGCTCGCCGAACGCGATGCGGGTCACGGCGACCCGTATCGCCGGCCGACGGGCCGCTCGGTGGCGTAGGCCGAGGTGGTGTAGCCGATCCGGCGGTCGGCCCGCTCGGCGCGCTCCAGGCGGAAGCCGGGCTCTTCGGCCGGCCGGTTCACGATGAACGACAACGCGGTGGTCTGCCGGCCCAGGCTGGCGTCATACGCGTTGAGCCGCACGTAGCTGTTGGGATTGGCCGCCCGGCACGCGTTCACCTCCAGCAAGATCCCGGCCGCGTCCTTGAGGTCGAACATCGGCAGGCCCCACATCTCCCAGTAGATGTTGCGCGGGTGCGGGTCGTCGGTGAACTCCACCGACAGCGGCCACCCATGCCCGAGCGCGTAGTCGATCTGCGCGGTGATTTCCTCGTCGGTGAAGTCGGGCAGGTAGGAAAAGGTGCCCTGGGTGATTCGCATGGTGCTCCTGATGGGTCAGACGCGGGTCGGCGTCGCGACGACGTCGGGGGTGTCGGTGGATTCGTAGTTGAAGGTGATGTCGCCCCAGGTGGCCAGCGCGGTGTCGAGCGCCCGGTTGCGCGATGCCGCCTTCTTGAGGATGTCCGGACCCTCCTTGAAGTAGTCCCGGCCCTCGTTGCGCGCCTTGATCATGGCCTCCAGCGCGACGCGGTTGGCCTCGGCACCGGCGGCGATTCCCATCGGGTGGCCGATCGTGCCGCCGCCGAACTGCAGCACCACGTCCTCGCCCAGGTAGTGGATGAGTTGATGCATCTGGCCCGCGTGGATGCCGCCCGACGCGACCGGCATGACGCCCGGCATGGACGCCCACTCCTGGTCGAAGTACAAGCCCTTGACCGGGTCGGCGGCGACGCTGTCCAGGCGCAGCGTGTCGTAGAAGCCGGCGGTGGTGTTGGGGTCGCCCTCGAGCTTGCCGACGACGGTTCCGGCGTGGATGTGGTCGACCCCGGCGAGCCGCATCCATTTCGAGATGACACGGAAGCTGACACCGTGGGTCTTCTGCCGGGTGTAGGTGCCGTGACCGGCCCGGTGCAGGTGCAGGATGACGCTGTTGTCGCGGGCCCACTTGGCCATCGATTGGATGGCGGTGTAGCCGATCGTCAGGTCGATCATGACGACCACCGACCCGAGCTCGGCGGCGAAGTTCGCCCGCTCGTACATCTCCTCCATCGTTCCGGCGGTGACGTTGAGATAGTGGCCCTTGATCTCCCCGGTCGCGGCCTGCGCGCGGTTGACGGCCTCCATGCAGAACAGGAAGCGGTCTCGCCACCGCATGAACGGCTGCGAGTTGATGTTCTCGTCGTCCTTGGTGAAGTCCAGCCCGCCGCGCAGCGCCTCGTAGACGACGCGGCCGTAGTTCCGCGCGGAGAGCCCGAGCTTCGGCTTGGTGGTGGCGCCCAGCAGCGGCCGGCCGAACTTGTTGAGGTGCTCGCGCTCCATGACGATGCCGTGGGCCGGCCCCTGGAACGTCTTGACGTAGTGGACCGGAATCCGCATGTCCTCCAGGCGGAGCGCCTTGAGCGGTTTGAACCCGAACACGTTGCCGATGATCGAACTGGTCAGGTTCGCAATCGAGCCCTCCTCGAACAGGTCGAGGTCGTAGGCGATCCAGGCGATCCACTGACCGGCGGCGTTGGGCACCGCGTCGACGCGGTAGCACTTGGCCTGGTAGTGCTCGAACGTGGTGAGCCGATCCGTCCACACCACCGTCCAGGTGGCGGTGCTCGATTCGCCGGCGACCGCCGCGCCCGCCTCCTCCGGGGGCACGCCCTCCTGGGGGGTGATCCGGAAGGCGCACAACACGTCGGTGTCCTTGGGAACGTAGTCCGGCTGCCAGTAACCCATCTCCGCGTAGGGGATCACCCCCGCGTTCCATCTGTCTGTCATGGCTCGAATCGTGGCAGGCGACACTGAAGTTGTCTATCGATAATTAAGCGCCAACCCTGAACCAAATAGTTCAACGTTTCGGATACCCCCGCGGATCCACCGTGCGGGTGAGGCCGACGCTTCCACGCCGCCCATACCGTGTGCGCACTCGCCAACACGAACCGGAGGGACCGATGAACACCTGCAGAGAGATCGCCGCGGCCATGACCGCGCCCGGCAAGGGCATCCTGGCCGCCGATGAAAGCGTCGCGACCATGTCCGCCCGCCTCCAGAAGGCGGGCGTCACCCCGACCGCGGACGCGCGCCGCACCTACCGGGAAATCCTGGTCACCACGCCCAACCTGGCCCACGGCGTGTCCGGGATCATCTTCTGTGAGGAGACCCTGGGGCAGGTCCTGAGCGATGGCCGGCCCTTCGCCCAGGCCGTCCGCGAGTTGGGCATGCTCCCCGGCATCAAAGTCGACATCGGCGCCAAGCCGTGCCCCGGCCTGCCGGGAGAGACCATCACCGAGGGGCTGGACGGGCTGGCTTCCCGATTGGCCGGGTACGCGGAGCTGGGCGCGGCCTTCGCCAAGTGGCGGGCGGTGTTCGCCATCACCGACTCCACGCCGAGCTGGGGTGCGATCGCATCCAACGCCAACGCGCTGGCCCGCTACGCGGCGGCCTGCCAGGAGGCGGGCATCGTGCCGATCGTCGAGCCCGAGGTCCTCATGACCGGTGACCACGGCCTCGCGCGCTGCGCGGAAGTGACCGCCGACGTGCACGCCGCGGTGCGTCAGCAGCTGAGCTTGCTGCGCGTGGACCTGGCCGGCATCGTGCTCAAACCGAACATGGTGATCGAGGGCGAAGACCACCCGACCCCGGCGACGGCCGAAGAGGTCGCCAAGGCCACGGTCTCGGTGCTGCGGGCGTGGCCGGCCAACCTCGCCGGCGTCGCCTTCCTCTCGGGCGGGCAATCTCCGGCTCGTGCCACCACGAACCTCACGGCGCTGCAGGCGCACCGCACCCCATGGCCGTTGACGTTCTCGTTCGGGCGGGCCCTGGTGTCCCCCGCGCTGGCGGCGTGGCACGGCGACGAGACCAACATCGGCTCGGCGCACGAGGCGCTGTCAAGTCACGTGTCGGCCAACGCAGACGCCGTGCGCCTGCGGCACCAGCTTCAGCCGGCCTGATCCGCACAGCCCGGGCCGCCCAACGGGATCGTCACCGCGACCGTGGTTCCCGACGCGGGCCCCGACGTCACCGACCGCACGGTCAGCCGACCGCCCACCAGCTCCGCGCGTTCCGTCATCGAGAGCATGCCGTAGCTGGTGGGCGCGGGGCTCGACGAGGCATCGAAGCCACGGATGCCGATTCCGTCGTCGGCCACCTCGAGCCGGGCCGTTCCGGCGTCGACGGCGAATCGCACGGTCGCGGTCATCGCGCGTGAATGCTTGACCACGTTCTGCAGGCACTCCTGCGCGATGCGGTAAAGGGCCACCTCGAGGTGCTCGGGCAACCGGTGGTCGGCCAGCTCCAGGTGCAGGTCCACCTCGGGGATCGTCGCCGCCAGGCTGGCCAGGCCGCCCGCCAGGCCGAGGTCGTCGAGCACGGGCGGCCGCAGGCCGCCGATGGCCGAACGGGCCTCCGCCAGCGTGAGGTCGACGAGGTCGCGGGCCTTTTCGAGCTGTTGACCGGCCTCGGCGGAGTCGTCGATGTCGACCGCGCGGGCGGCGGCATCGAGCCGATAGCTGAGGCTGACGAGACGCTGGGAGATGCCGTCGTGGATGTCGCCGGCCAGCCGCCTGCGCTCGGACTCCTGCGCGGCGATCACCTGTTCGGCGAAGTTTCCGTGCACCCGCTCCCGCGCCGCCAGCTGCCGGTGCACGCGGGCCTGATCCACCGCACCCGCCGTCAGCCGGCCGATGGCCGACAACAGCTGGATGTCGCGCTCGGTGAAGTCGCGGCGGGCGACGGTGTGCACGTTGAGCACGCCCACGAGGCGGCCCGACCCGGCCTCCATGGGCACCGAGGCCATCGACGTGAAGTCGGAGCCGCGCAACGCCGCGATCGGCAGATAGCGCGGGTCCTCGTCCTTGCCGCTGGTGATGACGACGGGTTCGCGCTGCCGGGCCACCCAGCCCGAGACGCCCTCACCAAGCCCGAGGTGCACCTGCCCGATGTATTGATCGAAGGGCGGTGTCGCGCCCGCCAGGGTGAGCGAGGCGCCCGAGTCGTCGAGCACGTGCACAAAACAGACGTCGGATGCCGTCGCCGCGGTGATCAGCCGGGCCACCGCGGCGGCCACCGGCTCGACGGCCGGGCCGCTGCCGGTTGCGGCGATGATGTCGAGCAGCAGCGCAACCTCGCGGTCGGCGTCCACCAGGCCCCGCACCGACCCCGTCACCGATAGATTCCCTCGCGCAGCGCCACGGCCACCGCGGCGGTGCGGTCGCTCACGCCCAGCTTGCGGTAGATGGAACGCAGGTGGCTCTTGACCGTCTCGTCGCCGATGATGAGTTTGCCGGCGATGCCCCGGTTGGACAGCCCCGCGACCACGAACGAGAGGATCTCGCTCTCGCGCTGGCTCAGCCCCTGCCTGGCGCCCGGCCAGAACTCGTCGCGCTGCAGCCGCGCGGCGGTGTCGACGGCCCGCGCCGCCAGGCCGGCATCGATGGCCGTCGAGCCGCGGTGGACGTACTCGAGCTGGCGCACCAGTTCGTCGCTGCTGATGCCCTTGAGCAGATAGCCGGAGGCGCCGACCCGTAGCGCCTGGAACAGGTACTGCTCGTCCTCGTAGACCGAAAGCAGGATCACTTTGCTGGCGCGGTTGCGTTCGCGTATGGTGCGGCAGAGGTCCAGTCCGCTGGCCCCCTGCATCCGCACGTCGCACAGGACGATGTCGGGCTCCAGCGTCGTGATCACCGTCATGGCGTTTTCGGCGCCCACCGCCTCGCCGACGACCCGCACGCGGTTCTTGAACGACGCGAGCATGGCTTTGAGGCCCTCGATGACCATTTCGTGGTCGTCGACCAATACCACTCGAACGGGCGCGGTAATCGGCGTGGCGGTGACCCCAATCATGCGAACACGATAATGGCGATCGCGTACGCAGTCATCTCATTTCATCGATCATCGGGGATCATGGGCGTCCCCCCGAATTTCCCCGCGTTGGGGGATTGGAATTCGGATTGACGGCCCTAACGTGGCGGCCAAGTCCTGACGGAAGGTATTGAGCGGTGACCCCACTATTGGTCGCGTCCGTGCTGCCGGCCGACTTCGCCGAACTAGGCCGCGACGTCGCGGAGATCGAGCGGGCCGGCGTCGACCGCATCCAGTGGGACGTCATGGACGGCCGGTTCGTCCCCAACCTGACCTTCGGGCCCGACGTGATCGCGGCGTGCCGCGACCGGGTCGCCATCGGCTTCGAGGCGCACCTGATGGTCGAGGATCCCGACGCGATGTTGCCGCGGTGGGTCGATGCGGGTTGCGAGGTGGTGATCGTGCACGCCGAGGCGTGCCGGCACCTGCACCGCACCTTGTCGAGCATCCGAGACCTCGGCGCGCGCGCCGGCGTGGCGCTCAACCCGGCCACGCCGCTGGCCGCGGTCCTCGATGTCCTGGACCTCACCGACCTGCTGCTCATCATGACGGTCAACCCGGGATTCGGCGGCCAACGCTACCTGGCCGCCATGGAACCCAAGATCGCGGCCGCCCGGGCCGAAATCGACCGCCGCGCAATGGCCGTCGAGCTCGAGGTAGACGGCGGCATCGGGCCCGGAACCATCGCCGGTGCCGCGACGGCCGGGGCCGACGTGTTCTGCGCCGGTTCGGCCCTGTTCGCCGGGCCGAGCATGACCGACCGCGCGAACGCACTGCGCGCGGCCGCCGCCCGCTTGACCAACGAAAGGCTGGTGCCACAGTGAGCGTCGCACCCAGGACGGCGACCGGCCCCGACTCGGGCCCGTCGCCCTCGACCGGTTCGCCCGCCCGCACCGAGGAACTGGACCGGCTGGCCATCAATACGTTGCGGTTTCTCGCCGCCGACGGCGTCGAGGCCGCCAACAGCGGACATCCCGGGCTGCCGCTGGGCACCAGCGCGATAGCGTGGACGCTGTGGTCGCGCCACCTGCGCCACGATCCGGCGGACCCGCGCTGGCCGGACCGCGACCGCTTCGTATTGTCCGCCGGCCACGGTTCGATGCTGCTGTACGGCCTCCTTCACCTCTTCGGCTACGACCTGCCGCTCGGCCAACTGCGCAGGTTCCGCCAACTCGGGTCCCTGACCCCCGGGCACCCCGAGTACGGTCACACGCCGGGCGTCGAAACCACCACCGGCCCTCTGGGACAAGGGATTGCGAACGCCGTCGGGATGGCCCTGGCCGAGCAGATGCTCGCCGCCCGGTGCAACACCGACGAACACACCGTGGTCGACCACCGCACCTGGGTGCTCGCCGGAGACGGCGACCTGATGGAGGGCATCAGCCACGAGGCCGCATCGCTCGCCGGGCGGCTGCGGCTGGGCAAGCTGGTCGTCATCTTCGACGACAACGACATCACCATCGACGGGCCCGCCTCACAAAGCTGCGCCGACGACGTCGAGGGCCGGTTCGCCGCCTACGGCTGGCGGGTGCTCAGTGTCGACGACGGCAACGACGTGCCCGCCCTGGACGCGGCGTTCACCGAGGCCGTTAGGGGGGACGGCAGGCCCACCTTCATCAGGGTGCGGACCACCATCGGCTTCGGCGCGCCCGGTGTCGAAGGCACCGCGCGCGCCCACGGCAGCCCGCTGGGCGCCGAGGTGCTGGCCGCCATGCGCGCCCGGCTGGACTGGCCCGACGAGCAGTTCCACGTGCCGCTGGCCGTCAGGGCGACGGCGGCGGTGGCGGCCGCGCGGGGCGTCGCGGCACACACCCGATGGGCCCGGACGCACGCGGCGTGGCAGATCGACCATCCGCGGCTGTCGGCTGACTTTCCGCTCGACACCATTCCCGAGGCCGACGACCTGTCGGTGCTGACGCCCTTGGCCGACGGCCGGCCTCCGGGCGGCAAGTCGGCCACCCGCAAGGCGTCCGGGTCGGCTTTGACGGCGTTGGCCGCCGTCTATCCGGGTTTGGTGGGCGGGTCGGCCGACCTGGCGGCCTCGACCAACACCCGGATACCGGGCGCCGACGTCGGACCGGGGGACTTCGGCGGACGCAACATTCACTTCGGCATCCGCGAGCACGCGATGGCGGCCGTCATGAACGGCATCGCCCTGCACGGCGGGTTACGGCCGTTCGGCGCCACCTTCCTGGTGTTCGCCGATTACCTGCGGCCCGCCCTGCGTCTTTCCGCGCTGATGAAATTGCCTGTGGTGTATGTGTTCACGCACGATTCGGTGCACGTCGGCGAGGACGGCCCCACGCATCAGCCGATCGAACAGCTGGAGTCGCTGCGGCTTATACCGGGCCTCACCGTGCTGCGCCCCGCCGACGCCGCGGAGACCGCGCTGGCCTGGCAACTGGCCGCCCTGAACACCGACGGACCGACGGTGTTGGTGCTGAGCCGACAGGATCTGCCGATACTCGGCGGTGCCGGATTGGACGACACCCGCCACTACGGCATGCGGGTCGTGCGGCCGGTCGCGGGCGCCGCTCAGGTGGTACTGGCGGCCAGCGGCTCGGAGGTCGCGCTCGCGCTCGAGGCGGCCGAAATGTTGGAACGCCAAGGGATATCGTCGATCGTGATCTCCGTGATGTGGCGCGAACGCATTGCCGCCGCGCTGGACGCCGACGACACCGAACTGCCCGACCTACCGGTCGTGTGGATCGAGGCCGGAGTGACCACCGGATGGCGGGCGCTGGCGAGGCCCTGGGACGCGGTGATCGGCGTCGAGCGTTTCGGGGAGAGCGGGCCGGGCCCCGAGGTCGCCGCGCATCTCGGTTTGACGGCCGCGGCGGTCGCCGCCGCGGCGTTGCGCCGCGTCGCGCCGGCATCCGAGGTGATCGACGCCGCGCGCGGTTGATGCTCCGCCCACACTCGGCAATGGGTCAGCAGATGCGGGGAAGCTGTTCGCCGAGTTGACGTTCGATCACGTGGACGGTGCCGAATGGTGTCTTCCCGACGACCATGCCGGGATGCTCGGCCACCACTCGACCGATGACCGCGGCATTCGTCCCCTCGGGCCGCGACCGCATCGCGTCGAGCACCGCCTCGCTGCGTTCGGGGTCGACGAATGCCACGATCTTGCCCTCGTTGGCGACCTGGAGTGGATCCAACCCGAGGAAGGAGCATGCCGAGGAAACCGTCTCGGGGATGGGGATTTTCGCCTCCTCGAGCTCGATGCCGACCGAGGCGGCGCGCGCGATCTCGGCGACGGACGCCACGAGCCCGCCCCGCGTCGGATCCCGCAGCGCGTGCACCGCGGGGCCGCCGGCGGCGAGCATCGCCCCGACCAGCCGGTGCAGCGGTGCGCTGTCGCTGGTGACCACGGTGCCGAAGTCGATGCCCTCGCGCAGACTCATCACCGCCACCCCGTGTTCGCCGAGGTTGCCGGACACGACGATGTGGTCCCCCGGCCGGGCGCGCTCCGGGCCGATGTGCACGCCGGCGGGCACCACGCCGACCCCGGCGGTGTTGATGAAGAGCTGGTCCGCGCCGCCTTTCGCGACGACTTTGGTGTCGCCGGTGACGACCGCGACGCCGGCGTTCGCGGCCGCCTTGCCCATGGTCTCGGCGATCGTGCCGAGCACGTCCAACTCGAGTCCCTCTTCGAGAATGAACCCGGCCGTCAGCGCGAGCGGTTGGGCGCCGCTGCACGCCAGGTCGTTGATGGTGCCGTTGACCGCCAGGTCACCGATGTTGCCGCCGGGAAAGAACAACGGCTGCACCACATAGGAATCGGTGGTCAGCGCGACGCGGCCACCGGTGATGTCGAGCAGTGCCGAGTCGCGGGCGGGCCCGGCGGGGGCCCCGAGCGCGGGGAGGAAGAGGTTCTCGATGAGCTCTTCCGACAGGACGCCGCCGCCGCCGTGGCCCAGCACGACCCGTTTCGTGTCGCGCAGCGGCAGCGGGCACACCCAGTCGGCCGGGTCGATGCCGTCGGGTCGCTCAGGCACGGGCGGTCGCCTCGAGCCTGCGGAACTGGTAGTAGGCGGCGCAAGCGCCCTCGCTGGACACCATGGTCGCGCCCAGCGGGTTGCGCGGGGTGCAGGACTTCCCGAACGCCGGACACTCGTTGGGTTTCAGCAGGCCCTGCAGGACCTCGCCGCTGCGACATTCCGCGGATTCGGAGACCTGCAGGTGGCCGACGCCGAACCTGGATTCGGCGTCGAACTGCGCGTAACGGGGGGAAAGCGACCAGCCGGATTTCTCAATCATGCCGATGCCGCGCCACTGCCGATCGGTCACCACGAACACCTCGGCGAGGGTCTGCTGCGCGACGGCGTTGCCGGCGGCGGTCACGGCGCGGGGATAGGCGTTGCGCAGTTCCGGCGTTCCAGCTTCGAGGAGGTCGACGACCTGCCGGACGCCCTCGAGCAGGTCGAGGGGTTCGAAGCCGGTGACCACGATGGGGATCTGGAATTGGTCGACCAGCGGGCCGTATTCGCCGGTGCCCATCACCGTGCAGACGTGCCCGGCGGCCAGGAAGCCCTGGACCCGGTTGGTGGGGGAACTCAGGATCGCGGTCATGGCGGGCGGCACCAGAACATGGGAGACCAGCATCGAGAAGTTGGTGAGCCCGAGGCGCTCGGCGTGGATGACCGCCATCGCGTTGGCCGGTGCGGTCGTTTCGAAGCCGACGCCGAAGAACACGACCTCCTTGTCGGGGTTGTCGGCGGCCACCCGGGTGGCATCCAGGGGCGAGTAGACGATCCGCACGTCCCCTCCGCGGGCGCGGACGCTGAACAGGTCGTGCCGGCTTCCGGGCACCCGGAGCATGTCGCCGAAGGAACAGAAGATGACGTTGTCGCGGGCCGCGATCTCCAACGCGCGGTCGATCATCTGCAACGGGGTCACGCAGACCGGGCACCCGGGGCCGTGAATGAATTCCACCGCGCCATCCAGGAGTTGGTCGATGCCGTTGCGGATGATCGAATGTGTTTGCCCGCCACAGACTTCCATCACGGTCCACGTTCGGGTCGCGCGTTTCTTGATGTGATCGACCAGGGTGCGCGCGGCACTCGGGTCGCGGAATTCGTCGAGGTACTTCATGCCAGCTCCCTGCTGCCCTGGCCCTCGTCGCCGGCCAGTTCCTCGTCGAGCACGCCCAGCTCGTGGAACATCCGCAGGGTTTCGTTCGCCGACGCCTCGTCGAGGCGAGTGATGGCGAAGCCCGCGTGGACGATCGTGTACTCCCCGACTTGCATGTCCGGTAGGTAGGCGAGGCATACCGTCTTGGTGGTGCCGCCGAAGTCGGCGGTGCACATCCGTGTGCCCGCCTCATCCCACGTGTCGACTATCTTGCCGGGAATTCCGAGGCACATCCGGCGTCTCCTCTCTCGCGAAGCTGCTGGCGCATCCGCGCCGCGATGACGGCCTGACCGAGCGCCAGGCCGCCATCGTTGCACGGCAACACCGCATGGGTCAGCACTTCGAACCCGTTGCGGGTCAGCTCCTCCCGGAGGCCGTCGAGCAGCAGCCGGTTGACGAAGACGCCCCCGGTCAGCCCGACGGTTCCGATGCCGACCGCCGCCTGACGGACTGCTCGCGCCGTGGCCCTGACGACGGCGGCGTGGAAGCCCGCCGCCAGATCCTCTTTCGCCGCGCCGGCCCGCAGGCCACGCACCAGGCCGGTGATCAGCGGCGCGGGGTCGAGCACCGCCCCGGCCACCTCGATGTCCAGCGGCACGGCGCGACCACGGCGCGCAAGGTGCTCGAGTTCCACGGCCGCCTGCCCCTCGTAGGTGACGGTGTGGCACACGTCGAGCAGGCTGGCGACCGCGTCGAAGAGGCGACCCATGCTGCTGGTGGTGACGCACCCGATGCCGCGCGGTATCTGTTGGGCGAGGACGTGGCGCGCCCGCTCGCCGAGGTGGCGGACCGCCGGAATGTCCTCCTCCCATTCGAGGCCGGCCCGGTGCAGCAGGTCGAGCGCGATCCGGCCGGGGTGGCGCACCGCGCCCTCGCCGCCGGGCAGCGCGAACGGTTTCAGGTGCCCGGCCCTGGTGAACGCCGCCGGCTCGGTCACCACCAATAGTTCGCCGCCCCAGATGGTCCCGTCGGTGCCGTAGCCCGTGCCGTCGAAGGCGACCGCAAGCATCGGGGTGCCGAGCCGTCCATGCTCGGCCAGGAGTGACACCGCGTGCGCGTGATGGTGCTGCACCCGCACCACTGGCCGGTCGCGCCGGCGGGCCCAATTGCTGGTGGCGTACGAGGGGTGCAGGTCGCAGGCGACCGCGGCGGCATGGCGGTCGGTCATGAAAGCCAGGTGCTGCACGGCGGATTCGAAGTTGGACTGGGTGCGCGGGTCGGCCATGTCACCCAGGTGCGAGGACAGGTGGGCCTTGCCGTCGGTGCCCATCAGGCAGAACGTGGTCTTGAGGTCACCGCCGGTGGCCAGGATCACCTCACCGCCGCCGGTGTCGACCGAGACCGGCAGCGGGGCGTACCCCCGGGACCGTCGAATCGGCACCACGGCACCGTCGCGGTCGACGGTCAGCACCGAATCCTCACAGGGCACATGGATGGGCCGGTCGTGGGTGAGCACCGCGTCGGCAAGCCCGTCGATCCAGGTCAGGTCGGCGTCGCGAAAGACGATGGGCGATCCCCCGCTGTTGGCCGAAGTCATGACCAGCGGCGCCGCGCCGAGTTCGTCGAACAAGAGATGGTGCACGGGCGAATACGCCAGCATCACCCCGAGTTCGGACAGACCGGGCGCCACGGACGGCAGCGCCGCGTCGGCACGAGCGGGCAGCAGGACGATGGGCGCGGCCGGTGACCGCAGTAGGTCCGCCGCCGCCGCATCGATGTGACAAATGCTGCGCGCCGCGGCGAGATCGGCGACCATCAACGCGAAAGGCTTGGCGGGGCGACGCTTTCGGGCGCGAAGGGCCGCCACCGCGGCGGGGTTGTCGGCCCGGCAGGCCAGGTGGAACCCCCCGATGCCCTTCACCGCGACGATGAGACCGTCATCGAGGGCCCGAGCGGCGGCCGCGATCGGCTCCGCCCCGTCGCCGGGACCGTGCCAGGCCAGCCGCGGCCCGCAATCGGGGCAGGCGACGGTCTGCGCGTGGAACCGGCGATCGGTCGGATCGGCGTATTCGGCCGCGCACGACGCGCACATTCCGAACTGCGCCATGGTGGTCGACGGCCGGTCGTAGGGCAGGTCGGTGATCACCGTGTAGCGCGGGCCGCAGTTGGTGCAGGTGATGAAGGGATGACCGTGCCGGCGATCGGCGGGATCGCGGAGTTCGCGCAGACAGTCGGCGCACACGGCGATGTCCGGCGGCACCAGGGTGCGACCGGCCTCACCGACCCGGCTGTCGACGATCCGGAACCCGGCCTCCCCATTGGGCGACAGCGGTATGGCCGCGATGGAGTCGATGCGGGCCATCGGCGGCCGGTCGGCGCTGATCGCGGATATCGCGGCCTCGACCGCGTCGGGCGCGCCCTCGAGTTCGCAATGCACCGAGCCGGAGTCGTTGTAGACGTATCCGGCCAGGCCATGACGTGCCGCGATGCGGGCGACGGCCGGGCGAAATCCGACGCCCTGGACCAGGCCCGCGATGTCGAGGCGCAGCCGCACGGTCGTCACCGCGTCATGCCGACTGCCCACCACGAACCTCCTGAGCAGCGATCGACCCTCGCGCCTATGGGCCGGCGGCGCGGGCGGTCTCGCTCAGGCTAGACCGCCCGCGATGCGTCGACAATCACAATTTCGCACACAAATTCTGCGTTTTTTCACGCTCACGTTTCGCGACACCGATGGCGTCGGCGGTGCAGCATGGTGTAGTGCACGAGTTGTCGCTGTGTCATGCCATCGCCGGTGTGGTGAAGCCCCACGCGGCCGGTCGTCACGTCGACGTCATCCACGTCCAGGTGGGCGCGCTGCGCCAGGTGGTGCCCGAGTCCCTGGAATTCTGCTGGGGATTGGTATCCCAGCACCTTGACGACAACATGGCCGACACCCGGCTGGAACTCGATCTGGTGCCGGCGGAGGTGATGTGCCGCGCCTGCGCGCGGCGGGCGCGGATCGAGTCCCGGTGGTCGGTGTGCTGCCCGGGATGCGACAGCGCCGACGTCGACGTCGTGCGCGGCAACGAGTTCTTGGTCACCTCGGTCGAGGTGTCGTGACTTCCCAGCGGCCCGCGAAAGGTCAGGTTTGATGGGCAGATTCCACCGCCACGACGACGGCACGGTGCACGAGCACGAGCACGAGCACGAGCACGAGCACGACGATGAGGGCCACGAGCACGGGCACGGTGACCACAGCGGGTACGGCACGGGTCCACAGCGCGTCGAGGTGCTGGAGTCGATCTTCGCCGAGAACGACCTGCGCGCGGGCATCAACCGCCATGCGTTCGAAAGCAACGGCATACGCGCCCTGAACCTGATGAGCTCACCGGGATCTGGCAAGACCACGATCCTGGCCGCCACCCTGGACGAGCTTGCGCGCGAGCTGGCGATCGGAATCGTCGAAGGCGACATCGCCACCGATCTCGATGCGGTCAAGCTGCACGGCCGCGGTGCACAGGTGGCCCTGTTGAACACCGGTAACGGGTTCGGCGGCGAGTGCCACCTGGACGCCCCGATGGTCAACCGGGCACTACAGGACCTCGAGCTGCCGGAACTGGACCTGGTGATCATCGAGAACGTCGGCAACCTGGTATGCCCCGCCGAGTTCGACGTGGGTGAACACGCCAAGGTGATGGTGTATTCGGTCACCGAGGGTGAAGACAAACCGCTGAAATACCCGGTGATGTTCCGCTCGGTCGACCTCGTGCTGCTCAACAAGGTCGACCTGGTGCCCTACCTCGATGCCGACGTCGACCAATACGTCGAGCAGGTCCGCAAGATCAATCCGACCGCGACGGTGTTGCCCGTTAGCGCCCGCACCGGCGACGGCATGCCCGAGTGGTTCGCCTGGTTGCGACGGTTCGCCGGGAACGTTGCCGCCCCCGGCAACCGGCCCGGGGAGCCAGTGTCATGAGTCATTAGTGCGTGTGCAGCCCTCGCTCCTGTTTCCGAGCGAGGGTCTTATGGACGAAAAGTGATGCCGCTAACCGAAGTGCGTTTGCGGTCGCGGCTGTGCGACACCGTCGACGGTGATGTCGACCTTTTCGTTGTAAAACGCGACCAGGCCGGCGATCTGGCCGACCGCCGGAAGCGGGTAATGATAGGTCCACGCCAGATCCGGCTGCAGGGTCGCGCCCGTCCGCACCGACCAGTATCCCGACGTGACCCCCTTGTACGGGCACAGCGTCTGCGTCGGGCTGGGCTCCAGGTGCTCGAAGGCGACGTCGGTCGGGTCGATGTAATACCTTGTCGGCAAACCCGTTTCGAACAGCAGGACCGGAGATCCGGTGTCCGCCAGGGTGATACCGCCGAGCTCAACGCGGACGTGCCGGTGCGAACGCAGCGCGTCGACCCGCGAATAAGGGTTGCGCGGGTGGCCGTAGACCGGTTCGTCCTCCTCGAACCACCGCAGCGGCTCCCAGTCGAACCGCACGGTGCCCGCCAGCGGGCCGTCGCCGTCGGCGTCGAACACCCGCGCGGCGGATTCGTAGGTTCCCGCCGCGCCCACCAGGGAGTGCAGCCGCGACGGGCCGAATTGGACTTTCTGCGGGTGGTTCTCGTCGCGCAGGAACTCCGGCCGGACGTCGGCCAGCGGCACGTAGTACTGCGGGTAGTACGGCACCTCCCACACGTAACGGGCCGCGACGGTGTCGAAGACGAGCGCGTCACCGAGATAGCCGCGCACCCGCCGTGGCGCGGGCTCGATCCGGCCGCGGGCGGCGGCCGCCTGGGGGTAGTCCTGTTCGGAGGGCATCGGTCGCCTACTGATCCCGGGATGCCAGCCCGGCCGGCGCGTGGCCGATCGCCGTGCGGATGGCGTCGGCCAGCGCGAGGGCGCTTTCCTCGGTCAGCTCGAGAGCCACCCGCGCCGACGGGCCGAGTTGCGGGTTGATGACGTCGATGTTGACGGTGTGGGCGTAGGGGGCGTGGACGGGGTGGTCGACGTACACCGTCGCGCGGCTGGCCCCGAACCAGCCCGTCGCGCCCTTGCCGCTGCCCTCGATGTCGACGTGTTCGCTGAGATGCGTGCACATTGCCGGTGCCTAGCCTTTCAGGTGGATGGCGAAGAACTCGTCGATGCGGCGCCAGCCGTCCGCCGCGGCCTCGACGCGGTACACCGGCCGGTCGACGGAGAAGAACGCGTGCCCCGCGCCGTCGTACGAGTGGAACTCGTGGGGCTTGCCCAGCTTGGTCAGTTCGGCATCCAGCGTCGCCACCGCGTCGGGCGCGGGGAACTTGTCCTCGACGCCGAACAGGCCCAGCAGCGGACAGCTCAGGCCGGGCGCCAGATGCAGGATAGGCTTGATGGCCCGGGGCGCCTGCTCGGGCGGCTGCTCGACGACAAAGCCTCCGTAGCAGTCCACCGCGGCGTCCATCGGCAGCGAGCACGCGGCCAGGAATGCGTGTCGGCCGCCGGAGCAGTGGCCGATCACCCCGAACTTGCCGTTCGCCCCGGGCAGCGAACGCAGCTGCTCGACGGCGCCGGCGACATCCCCGACCAGCCGTTCGTCGGGCACGCCGCCGGCCGCCCGCGCCGCGGCGGCGGCGTCGTCGGGCGAGGCGCCCGGGGCCTCGCGGGAATACAGGTTCGGGGCGACCACGTGGTAGCCGGTATCCGCGAGGCGGCGGACGAACTCCTTGGTCTCACGGTCGTAGCCGGGCATGTGGTGGATCCAGACGATCCCGCCGCGGGATCCCTCCGCCAGCGGTGTCGCCTGATATGCCTCGATGTCGTCGCCGCCGTAGCCGGTGATGCCGACCGTCTCGGCTCGGATGGCGTCCGGGCTGACTGCGTTCACGCTGCTCCTTAGATCTGGCCACGACGGATGCGGAGCGCGTGCGGCCAGTCCAGGATTCGCCCCGCCCGAACCAACGTAACCCGTCAGCGCCGCCTGTCGCGGACCTTGTAGGTGGAGGGCCAGGACTTGCGGGACTCGTCGCCGGTCAGGGGGGTTCCCATGCCCCTACCTTGACGTTGTACGCCTCCTTGCCCGGGCCCACATCGCGGTTGGCGTGCTCCTGGGCGAGGTAGTACAGCTCGTCGATGGTGGCCTCGTCGTAAGCGACGAAAGACGTTTCGCGTGCCACGTCGTCGATTCCGGCGGGCATCCGGTCGGCCAGCAAACGCGACGCGACCGCCGCCAATCCGAACAGGGCAAACGGGATCACCCAGTAGCAGACGAACGACACGGGGGTCTTCGCGTCGAGCGGGGTGGCCGGCGTGAGACCGGGATGGAGTGCGATCGGCGGGATCGCGGACACCATCGTCATGGCGGCGAACGTCGCGACCCACAGCCGTCTCAGCACCGTGACGAGGCGACCGAAAAGTTCGGTCTTGACGACGCCGGCGTCGACGGCGCGGTCCTCGAGCGCGGCCGGATCTACGCCGCGGTGCCCGACCGTCACCTGCTGGCGCGGGGCCACCGGCTGGCGCTGTCGGACGCCCCGTGGGAAAACGGTCACCGCCCGTCGATCGACGCGCTCTTCAGGTCGGTCGCGCTCGACTACGGGCACCGCGCGATCGGCGTCCTGCTGTCGGGCTTGCTCGACGACGGGGTGGCCGGACTGCGGGCCATCAAGTCCAAGGGCGGGACGACGGTGGTCCAGCAACCGACCGATGCGCTGTATCCAGACCTGCCCGCGAACGCCCTGCGGGCCGGGGTGGCCGACCACGCCGTCGCCGCGCTGGATGACCCAGCGGGCGCGACCGGCGCCGCGTGGCGACCTAGCCGGTCGAGTTCCCGCCCACCGCCATGGCCACGAAGTCCAGGCGCCAGAGCGACTGAAAGAGTTGCCGCCCGAACTCGAACAGGCCGGCCCGGTTTTCGGGCGCGACCGCGGCGGCATCTGCCACACGGTCGACGATCTCGCGGATGCTGCGCTTGCCGTCGACGTTCCGGAGGAAGGGCAGCTGGGCCGGGCTCATCTTGAACTTGGCGCCGGGCAGGAAGATCTCGTCGCCGGACAGCAGGCACGCCGTCCTGGCCAGCGGGACGTAATCGAGCGATTCGGCGGTCGAGAAGTCGATCATGTAGCCCGCCTTGGGGCGCTCCGGGCGGCAGGCCATGAAGAAGTGCGTGGCATTGGCCGGCTGCAGGCGCTCCATCACCGACCAGAGCTTGGCCTCGGGCAGGCGGTCGAGCGCCTCCCGCAGCCGGTCCGCGGGCGCGTGCAGATCGTGCGGGTAGTACGGCGTCTTGTGGAACCAGCCCTGGAAGGCGAGCCCCGCCGCGTTGACGAGGTCCAGGCACTCGCCGACGGTGTAGCTGCGTTCGCGGGCGTGCAGGAAGGTGTCCACCACGGCGCCGTCGGTCAGCAGGTCGTGCGCCACTTTCAGATAGCCGCGAATCGGATGGTCGGCGGGCAGCGCGGCGATCGTGTCCTTGACCAGTTCGACCGACGCCTCGTCCTGCGAGAGGCCGAGGTCGGAGAACACCGATGCGAGCATCTCGACGCCGATGCGGCCGTACTTTGCGTAGAGCATGAGGCCCATCGCGCCGTCCGGCCGCAGGCGTTCGCCGAGCGCCGTGAGCCCGGCCAGCGGGTCGGCGAGGTGGTGCAGCACGCCGCTCGACACGATCAGGTCGAAGTCGCGGTCGAGCGCCGACGCCTCCTCGATGGGCAGCAGCCACAGCTCGAGGTTTGCCAGCCCGTGCTTGTCCTTCAAGTACTGCTGATGATCCAGCGCGGCGCGGCTGACGTCGATGGCCACCACCTTCGCGGCGCGGTTCATGAAGGCGTAGACCGCCGCCTGGTAGGTCCCGCAGCCTGCGATCAGGATGTCCAGGTCCGGCCGGTACACCCGGTCCGGCCACAGCACTCGGTGCGCCCAGAACGGGTCGAACCAGTCCCAGTGGTTCTTGGTCCAGGTCTCGAGGTCGGTCACCGGTGGCGGGTATTGCCACCGGTCGTATTGACGGGAGACGCCGTCGCCGCGCGGATCGTCGGTCACTTCGGCGTTGACTCCTTCGCGGTGGCATGCGCGTGCTGACCGACCAACTTACTGCGCGCGCCGCGATCGCGGCGGGTCCGGCGAGGGGCCTCCGGTGGCCGGCGACAGCGTTCAGCGGTGATCAGTAGCGAGGATTCATCGGGGCATGCCGGCGAACCGTCTGTCGCCGCGATCGCGGCAAGATACCGGTGCCCCCAGTCGGACTCGAACCGACACTTGGCGGATTTTAAGTCCGCTGCCTCTGCCAATTGGGCTATGGGGGCCCGGCGGCGAATGTAGCGCGCGCGGACGGGACTCGGGCCACCGCATCCCGCCCGAAAGCGCCGAAATTCTCGGGATGCGCCCGGGGCGCACGTAGCCTAGAATGCCCACGCCGTGGCCCAAGGGGCGCCTCGCCGCCCGATCTCAGATGACAACACTATGTCAGCCGGCAGGACCTCGTTAAAACTGCCGACCACTTCGTTAAAAGACCGTAAACGCCCGTCACCCTAGCCCGTTCCGTCGGGAATGTGGAGCCGTGGCTAGTTAGCCTTACCGCCAACACACAGGGCCCGTTACGCCAACGCACAGGTTCGATCCACCGCAGGTGGACCGGTATTTCCGAACACTAGGAGCAGTAGATGTCATTTTTGACAGCAATCCCTGCAGAGTTGCTCGCCGCAGCGCAGCAGCTTGAGGCAATCGGCACCTCCCTGACGGCGCAGAACGCCGGCATCGCCGCGCCGACGACAGCGGTCGCGCCGGCGGCCGCCGACTCGGTCTCGGCCCTGCAGGCGGCGCTCTTCTCGGGCTACGGCAGCATGTACCAGCAGATCGCCGCCGAGGCGCAGGCCATCCAGCAGCAGTTCGTCAGCACCCTGGGATTGAGCTCGGGCACCTACACCGACACCGAGGCCGCCAACGTCGTCGCCGCGACCCCGGTCGACATCATCAACCAGCTGGGCACGCTGATCGGTGGCCCGCTCGCCAGCACCAACGGCCTGCCGACCAGCCTCTCCAGCAACCTCGCCAACATGTTCAACATCGGCGGTGGCAACTGGGCGTCGGCGGCGTCCGACCTGCTCGGCATGGCCGGTGGCGGTCTGCTGCCCGCCGACTCCGGCGACGCCGCCGCGGCCGCCGGTGACGCCGCCGCGGCGGCGGGCGCCGCGGATGCCGTGGGCTACACGGCGCCCATGGGCGGCATGGGCGCGATGCCGGTCGCCGGCATGGGCCAGGCGACCATGGTCGGCAAGTTGTCCGCGCCGCCGAGCTGGGCCGGCACCCTCACCTCGAGCGTCAGCCCCGCCACCGCGGCGCAGACCGTCGGCTGGACCGCCGCGGCCCCCCAGGCCGGCCCGGGCACGATCGTGCCCGGCATGCCCGGCATGGGTGCGGCCGCGCGCAACAGCGCCGGCTTCGGCGCGCCGCGCTACGGCGTCAAGCCGATCGTCATGCCGAAGGTCAAGGCCGTCTAGGCGACCGGCGCACTTAGCTACAGCAAACAGTGGATTCGGACGAAAAGGACTGAACACCAATGGTTTTAGATTTTGCAGGCCTGCCCCCCGAGATCAACTCCGGCCTGATGTACGCCGGTTCCGGATCGGGACCGCTGATGGCGGCGGCGACGGCGTGGAACAACCTGGCCGCCGAGCTGAGCACCACGGCGACCTCCTGGGAGTCGATCATCGGCACGCTGACGGGCGAGCAGTGGACGGGCGCGGGTTCGGCGGCGGCGGCCGCAGCGGCCCAGCCGTACGTCAGCTGGCTGACCACGACCGCCGCGGCGGCCGAGCAGGCGGGCGCGCAGGCCGCGGCATCGGCGGCCGCGTACGAGGCCGCGTTCACCGCGACGGTGCCGCCGCCGGTCATCGCGGCCAACCGGTCACTGCTGGCGGCTCTGGTCGCGACGAACTTCCTCGGCATCAACACGCCGGCGATCATGGCCACCGAGGCGCAGTACGCCGAGATGTGGGTCCAGGACGCGATCACGATGTACACCTACGCGGCCGCCTCGACGGCCTCCGGGGTGCTGCAGCCGCTGGCGCCGGCGGCGTCGACCGCCAGCCCGGCCGCCGCCGCCACCCAGGGCACCGCGGTCTCCGCCGCCTTCGCCAACGCGTCGGCCGCGCCGGCGGCCTCGGCGCTGGACGGGATCATCAACAACCTGACCTCGCTGTTGAACGGCGGCTACATCGGCCAGGGCATCCAGGCCGTGATCGACGCGCTCGGCCTGACGCCGCTGGAGACCAGCATCGACGGCCTGCTCGGCACGCCGGCGCTGTTCAACGTCGTCAACGGTGCGGTCAACACCGCGGCGTGGTTCGTCATGAACACGATCCCGACGGCCGTATCGCTGGGCCACACCCTCGCGGCGGCCGCGCCGGCCGCCGCGGCCGCCGACTCGGTCACCCCCCTGGCGGGCGGTGCGATCATCGGCGAAGGCGCCCTGGTGAACTCGGTGAGCGGGGCGGGCGTCGCCGGAGCGCTGGGCGAGTCGGCCGCCGTCGGCGGCCTCTCGGTCCCCGCCGGCTGGTCCGCGGCCGCGCCGGCCACCCTGGCCTCCTCGACCGCCCCGCTGGAGGGCTCGGGCTGGACGGTCGCCTCCGAGGCCGCCGAGCCGGTCACGGCGATGCCGGGCATGCCGGGAATGGCGGGCGCCGCCAAGGGCGCCGCGGGCGCCTACGCGGGACCGCGCTACGGGTTCAAGCCCACCGTCATGCCCAAGCAGGTCGTCGTCTGACCACAAAAATCAACGGGGATATGTCATCCATTTGAGGCGACCAATTAACCGGTAGGCCGTAATCTATTCCGTGTCGCGGCCACCACCGCACCAAAAACATCCTGACCAAGACTTTCGACAGCCTGTCGAGCGTCGAGACCAACAAGAAAAAGGAGAAAGGCAACATGGCTACACGTTTTATGACTGACCCGCACGCGATGCGGGCGATGGCGGGTCGTTTCGAGGTTCACGCGCAGACCGTTGAGGACGAGGCCCGCAAGATGTGGGCGTCGTCGATGAACATCGCCGGTGCCGGGTGGAGCGGCCAGGCGCAGGCGACCTCCTACGACACGATGGGGCAGGTCAACCAGGCCTTCCGCAACATCGTGAACATGCTGCACGGGGTTCGCGACGGCCTGGTCCGCGACGCGAACAACTACGAGCAGCAAGAGCAGGCTTCGCAGCAGATCCTCGGCAGCTAGTACCGGCTACCGTCCACTACTTGAAAAGGAGCTAGACATGACCATTAACTACCAGTTCGGCGATGTGGACTCCCACGGCGCCTTGATCCGTGCGCAGGCCGCGTCGTTGGAGGCCGAGCACCAGGCCATCGTTCGCGATGTGCTGGCTGCCGGTGACTTCTGGGGTGGCGCGGGTTCGGTGGCGTGCCAGGAGTTCATCACCCAGTTGGGTCGTAACTTCCAGGTGATTTACGAGCAGGCCAACTCCCACGGCCAGAAGGTGCAGACCGCCGGCAGCAACATGGCGAGCACCGACAGCGCCGTCGGGTCCAGCTGGGCCTGATCAACCGCTCAAGGCGCGGGTAACGCCCCGGGGGATTCCGGTGTTACCCGCGCCTTCGGCGTTTTGGCGGCCCGTCGACCGTCTCGAGCGCTTCGCGCCGGATACAGCGAAATCGGAGATTCCCGGACAATGTGCCCGGCGTTGACTTACGATTCGACAGTGGTCGGTGGCGACTGAGTCGTCGCTGGGTCCGAGATCAAATCGGGTGTGGAAGGGGGCAAGGTGTTACTCCCTCTCGGTTCGCCGCTGCCAGACGATTCGGTAGCGGCGGCTCGCGGTGAGTCGGGGATGCTTGGCGGCTTGTCCGTCCCGCTCAAGTGGGGTGTGGTGGTACCGCCGGACGACTACGACCACTGGGCGCCGGAAGACGGCGCGGAGGCCGACTCTGTGGCCGAGCCCGTCCCTGGCCTGATCACCAACGAGCCCGAAGAGGCGATCGACGAATGGGCCGAGCAGGCCGAATGGGGCGGCTGGGAGCCCGAACCCGAGCCCCGCTTCGACTTGCCTCGGACCAGCAGGATCGTTCCCCATTCTCCGGCGGCGGGTTAAGTCCCCGCGCCGGCTATCACGACATCAATCTGTACAAGTCCAAGTAATCAATCCAGAAGGAGACAGCCACCATGGCAACACGCTTTATGACTGACCCGCACGCGATGCGGGCGATGGCGGGTCGTTTCGAGGTTCATGCGCAGACGGTGGAGGACGAGGCTCGCAAGATGTGGGCGTCGTCGATGAACATCGCCGGTGCCGGGTGGAGCGGCCAGGCGCAGGCGACCTCCTACGACACGATGGGGCAGGTTAACCAGGCCTTCCGCAACATCGTGAACATGCTGCATGGGGTTCGCGACGGCTTGGTCCGCGACGCGAACAACTACGAGCAGCAAGAGCAGGCTTCGCAGCAGATCCTCGGCAGCTAGTACCGGCTACCGTCCACTACTTGAAAAGGAGCTAGACATGACCATTAACTACCAGTTCGGCGATGTGGACTCCCACGGCGCCTTGATCCGTGCGCAGGCTGCGTCGTTGGAGGCCGAGCACCAGGCCATCGTTCGCGATGTGCTGGCTGCTGGTGACTTCTGGGGTGGCGCCGGTTCGGTGGCGTGCCAGGAGTTCATCACCCAGTTGGGTCGTAACTTCCAGGTGATTTACGAGCAGGCCAACTCCCACGGCCAGAAGGTGCAGACCGCCGGCAGCAACATGGCGAGCACTGACAGCGCCGTCGGGTCCAGCTGGGCCTGACACCGCTTCGCTTTACCCGGGGCCGCACACCGATCGGTGTGCGGCCCCGGTTTTTAATCCCGCGAGCGTGCGTGTTTGCACACCGACACGCCGCCGGGCCCGTACATCTGCGCACTCTCGCGAGCCGTGACAAGCCCTCAGAGAGCTCTAGAAGCGGCCGCCGCCGCCCATCATGCCGCCGCCCATCATGCCGCCGCCGGATCCGCCCGCGGAGCCCCCGAACGACGTCGGGCTCCAGCCGCCGAACCCGCCCCGCATACCGCCGCTGAGCAGGTCGCCGATGATGATGCCGCCGAGCATCGCCCCCATGTCGCCGCCCCCGCGCCCCGCGAAGGCCTGCTGCGCCGCCTGCACATCGGCATTGGCGAGGGACTGGGCCTGGGCGGCCAGCGTCGACGCCGCATTGGCGTGGGAGATCGCCTCGCCGAGGTTCGTCTCGCCCTGGTCCTTCGCGGCCCGCAGGTGCCGGCTGGCCTCGGCGAGCCGGGTGCGCGCTTCCGGGCCGATGCTGCCGCGACGGGTGTCGATGTAGTCGGACACCGCGCGCACCCGGGAGTCCGCGGTGAACAGCGCCTGCTCGTAGGACCGGCGCAGCCGTTCGGCGCTGGCCTGCTCTTCGGCAAGCACGGCCAAGATCCGGTTGAGGTCGGCGTCGGCCTTGGTCAGTTGGCCGAACGCGCCCAGCGGATCGGTGGACCCGGTGGCCCGCGCGGCGTCCTGCGCCCTGGTTGCCGCTTCGCGGGCGGCGGCCAGGTCGCCGCCGCGCGCCGCCTTGGTGTTCGCGGCTTTGCGCAGCAACTCGTCCGCGCGGGTGATCCCCGCCTCGACGTCCGCCAGCACCGCGGGCAGCGCGTCGACGGCGTGCCGGATGTCGGCGGCGGCGTTGTCGACGGCGTCGAGCAGCGCACGCGCCTGCCCCAACGCCGATTCGGCGGCGCGCACGGCGTCCACCAGTGCGCTCTGCTTGCCGCTCACGGCCTGGCCGGCCAACTCCCGGGCCGCGGCGATGTTGCGGTCGGCGAAGGCCAGCCGCTCCTTCGCGGCGGTGACGTTGCCAGAGACGGAAGCCAGTGCGGCGGAATCGAATTCGTTGTGCAGGTCGGTCAGGCGCTGCGTTGCGGGATCGACGCGCGCGGTGAGCTCCACGTACTGCTGCGTCAGCCCGTCAAGCCGCGACGCGGCATTAATCACCAGGTCGCGCAGCTGCTCGAACGCCTCGCTCTGGGCGTGCAGTTCGCGGTCGGCGCGCGCGGCCGACACCACCACCCGGGTGAGTAGCTCCCGACGCTGCGCCGGGGTCTCCGGGGTGTCGTCGTCGAGCTGCTGGCGCACCGTGAACGCCTGCGACAGCGCGGCTTTGGCGTTGTCGACGGCCTGGGTGAACGGCTGCGTCCGCCCCGCGCCGAACTCGTCGACCGCCAGGTCCAGTTCGTTCGCGCTGGTGCGTACGGCGTTGTCGACCTCGACCACCATCGACCGGGACAGATCCTCGAGCGTCTCCATCGGCACCGCCGCCAGCGCGGTGGCATCGGTGGGGTCCACCCGCCGAGCCGCGGCCAGCGCGGCGACGCGACGCCGCCGCCGGCGGTAGCGCATGACAACGAGCAGGACGACCACGGCGACACCGATGACGCCGAGCGCGGCCAGCAGCACCAGTGGGGCCGAGGAGTGGGAGGAGGGGTCGAGGCCGCTGGCCGCCGCGACCGCCGCGCCGCTCCAGTCGCCGTTGTGCAGCGCCGGCTCGATCTTGTTGCGCCGCAGATCATCCACCTGCGTGGCGTTGACGCTCTTGACCGCGGACGGCACCAGGAAGGCATAGGCGCGAGCCGTGGTGGCCACGGCCAGCAGCGCGTCGTAGTCACCCAGGTCGCTCATCGCCCTGGTGCGCATGCCCCAGCCGGTCGGGCTGTCGCCGGAGAAGTCGTCGACGTAGACCACCCACAGGCGGACGTGGCGGTCGGAGTACAGCTTGTCGACCGCCGAGGTGACTGCCGCGCGGCCCGAGCCCGACAGTGCCCCGGCGTTGTCGGTGATGTAGTCCGCCAGCCGAAGCGGAGGCTGGGCGCTCGCGCCAGGCGCCACCAGCAACGCCACGGTGAGAACCGTCAGGATCGCGCCGAGCAGGCGGGCAGTGCGCATGAGCCCAATTTAGACCCGCCCCGGCGCGCCGCTCGGCGGCGTCAGGACAAGCCGAACCCCGCCGCGGTTCCCTGGCAGACTGTGCGTCGGTGAGTACGATTTCGCGGGACCCCTACGACGACTTCGACCGTGAGCGGCGGGTGGTCGAAGCGCCGAAGACTGCGGGCCTGCCGGGCACGGAAAGTCAGCACCGCACGGACTTCGCGCGGGACCGGGCCCGGGTTCTGCACAGCGCCGCGCTGCGCCGGCTGGCCGACAAGACGCAGGTCGTCGGGCCCCGGGAGGGCGACACCCCTCGCACCCGGTTGACGCACTCCCTGGAAGTGGCCCAGATCGGGCGGGGCATGGCAGTGGGGCTGGGCTGTGACCTCGACCTGGTCGAGCTGGCGGGGCTGGCCCACGACATCGGGCACCCGCCCTACGGGCACAACGGCGAACGCGCGCTCGACGAGGTCGCCGCCAGCCATGGCGGGTTCGAGGGCAACGCGCAGAACTTCCGAATAC
This sequence comes from Mycobacterium sp. 050134, assembly GCF_036409085.1. Taxonomy (NCBI): domain Bacteria; kingdom Bacillati; phylum Actinomycetota; class Actinomycetes; order Mycobacteriales; family Mycobacteriaceae; genus Mycobacterium; species Mycobacterium sp. 050134. The sequence continues at coordinate 185,207 of NZ_JAZGLV010000007.1, read as the reverse complement.
TGACCAGTCTCGAACCCAAAGTGCTTGACGCTCAAGGTAATAGCGTGGGTCTGAACCTGACGCGCGCGGCGTTGGACGCGGTCACCAAGTACCCGTGGACCCGCGGGCAGGCCCCGGACAACGGGAAGATCGGCGGGCGGCTCAAGTTCGGCTTCTACGACGAGGACCGCGAGCCGGCCGCCTGGGTGCGCCGCGCCGCGCCCGCGGAGCGCGTCTGCCTCGAGGCGCAGGTGATGGACTGGGCGGACGATGTCGCCTATTCGGTGCACGACGTCGAAGACGGCGTGGTCTCCCAGCGCATCGACCTGCGGGTGCTCGCCGACGACGACGAGGTGGCCGCGCTGGCCAAGCTGGGGGAGAGCGAGTTCTCCCGGGTGAGTGCCGACGACTTCATGGCGGCGGCCCGGCGGCTGTCCGGATTACCGGTGGTGGCCGCCGTCGGCAAATACGACGCCACGCTGACCGCCTCGGTGGCCCTCAAGCAGTTGACCAGCGAGTTGGTGGGCAGATTCGCGTCGGCCGCCATCGCGACGACGCGGGCATCGGCCGGCCCGGGGCCGCTCGTCCGGTACCGCGCCGACCTGCAGGTGCCGGATCTGGTGCGCGCCGAGGTCGCCCTGCTCAAGATCCTGGCGCTGCAGTTCATCATGAGCGACCCCCGGCACAAGGAGACGCAGGCGCGGCAGCGCGACCGCATCCACGGGGTGGCCCAGTGGCTGTATGCCGGGGCGCCCGGGACGCTCGACCCGGTGTTCGCCGCGGCGTTCACCGCCGCGGCCGATGATCGCGCCCGGTGGCGGGCCGTCGTCGACCAGATCGCCTCCTACACCGAGGGCCGGCTGGAGCGCATCGACGCCCGCGAGGCTTCTTCCTAGCGGGCGGGCGGCCGCGAAATCATCACATCGTGGCGGTGCCGTCGGCGCCGCGGGATAGGCTGCCCGGCATGATGAAGTTCAGCGGCTTGGGAAGAATGGCCACTCTGGCGGCGGGGCTTCCCGTCGTCGCCCTGACCGCCTGCAGTTCACCGCAGCACGCGAGCAGCCAGCCGGGCACCACGCCCTCGGTGAAGAGCGCCGCGCCGGCTTCGTCGGAGGCGGCCTCGAGCCCGTCGCCCGCGGGCGGATCGCTGTCCGCGCAGCTGAAGGCGTCCGACGGCCGCGACGTCGCCACGGCGACCTTCGACTTCACCGGTGGGTACGTCACCGTCACCGTCAAGACGGTGGCCGCCGGAATCCTGGCGCCCGGCTTCCACGGCCTGCACGTCCACCAGATCGGCAAGTGCGAGCCCAACTCGGTCGCCCCGAACGGCGGCGCCCCCGGCAACTTCCTGTCGGCCGGCGGTCACTACCAGGCGCCCGGACACACCGGCATGCCGGAAAGCGGGGACCTGACCGCGCTCGAGGTGCGCCAGGACGGGTCGGGCTACCTGGTCACCACCACCGACGCGTTCACCCGGGACGACCTGCTGGCCGGCACGAAGACGGCGTTGATGCTGCACGGCATCGAAAACACCGACGGCGCACTGGAACGGGTGGCGTGCGGCGTAATCGGCACCGGCTAGCCGCTCGACGCGATCTAGACTGAGCCGATGTCGAGTCCGGCGGGTGCACGGGATGCCGGCCGTGCGGGCGGCCGCGGCCGGATCCCCGATCGCGACATCGCCGCCATCCGCGAGCAGGTCCGCATCGAGGACCTCGTCGGCGACTACGTCCAGCTGCGCCGCGCCGGCGCCGACTCGCTCAAGGGCCTGTGCCCGTTCCACGACGAGAAGTCGCCGTCGTTTCACGTCCGCCCGAACCACGGCCACTTCCACTGCTTCGGCTGCGGCGAGGGCGGCGACGTCTACGCGTTCGTTCAGAAGATTGAGCACGTCAGCTTTGTCGAGGCGGTCGAGTTGCTGGCCGACCGCGTCGGCCACACCATCAGCTACACCGGCCCGGGCACCAGCGTGCAGCGCGACCGCGGGAGCCGCAGCAGGCTCGTCGCGGCCAATGCCGCCGCGGCGGAGTTTTATGCGGCGGCGCTGGAATCGGCCGAGGCCGGGCCGGCGCGCCAGTACCTGACCGAACGCAACTTCGACGCCGAGGCCGCCCGGCAGTTCGGCTGCGGCTTCGCGCCGTCGGGCTGGGACTCCCTGACAAAGCATCTGCAGCGCAAGGGTTTCGAGTTCAAGGAGCTCGAGGCCGCCGGCCTGTCCCGCGAAGGCCGCCGCGGCCCCATGGACCGGTTCCACCGGCGGCTGCTGTGGCCGATCCGGTCCTCGGCCGGCGAGGTGATCGGGTTCGGGGCGCGGCGGCTGTTCGACGACGACCCGATGGAAGCCAAGTACGTCAACACCCCGGAGACCCTGCTGTACAAGAAGTCGTCGGTGCTGTTCGGCATCGACCTGGCCAAACGCGACATCGCCAAGGGGCACCAGGCCGTCGTCGTCGAGGGCTACACGGACGTGATGGCGATGCACCTGGCCGGGGTCACGACCGCGGTGGCGTCCTGCGGCACGGCCTTCGGTGACGAGCACCTGGCGATGCTGCGACGACTGATGATGGACGACAGCTTCTTCCGCGGCGAATTGATCTACGTGTTCGACGGCGACGCGGCCGGCCGTGCGGCCGCGCTCAAGGCGTTCGGCGGCGAGCAGCAGCTGGCCGGTCAGTCGTTCGTCGCGGTGGCCCCCGACGGCATGGACCCGTGTGACCTGCGTCTGAAGTCGGGCGACGGCGCGCTGCGCGACCTGGTGGCGCGGCGAACCCCATTGTTCGAGTTCGCCATTCGCACCGCGCTGGCCGAACTCGACCTGGAAAGCGCCGAGGGCAGGGTCGCCGCGCTGCGCCGCTGCGTCCCGATGGTGGGCCAGATCAAGGACCCCACGCTGCGCGACGAGTATGCGCGCCAGCTCGCAGGCTGGGTGGGCTGGGACGATGTCGCGCAGGTCATTGGGCGGGTGCGCGAAGAGGCCAAGAAACCCAAGGCTTCCGCTCAGCTGGGCGGGCGTGGGCGGATGACCGCTACCGCCAGAGCGGTCCCTGCCGAGCCCGCGTCCCCGGCCAAGGCCGCCGCCACGCGCCCCGACCCGCGCGACCCGACCCTCTGGCCGCAGCGGGAGGCGCTCAAGTCGGCGCTGCAATACCCTGCCTTCGCCGGCCCCGTGTTCGACACCCTGACCGCCGAGAGCTTCACCCATCCCGGCTACGCGGCCGTCAGGGTGGCCATCGAGGCCGCCGGCGGGACGTCGACCGGTGTCACCGGGGCCGAGTGGATCGACGCCGTCCGGCGGAACGCCGGGTCGGAGCTGACGGCGGGCCTCATCAGCGAGCTCGGGGTCGAAGCCGTCGCCGTCGAGGACGAGAAGCTGCCGCGCTACATCGGCGGCGTGCTGGCCCGGTTGCAGGAGGTCTGGATGGGCCGGCAGATCGCCGAGGTCAAGTCAAAGCTGCAACGGATGTCGCCGATCGAGCAGGGCGACGAATATCACGCACTGTTCGGCGACCTGGTCGCCATGGAGGCCTACCGGCGCAGCCTGCTCGAGCAGGCTAGCGGCGACGATCTGACGGCGTGAGGGCCGGCTCGGCGGCCCGCTCCGCGCCACCTCGGTCCATGACGGCCGTCTGGTCGTCGATCTCGGCCACCGTCACGAACCCCGCGTCGGGGGAGATGCGGTTGGCGATCTTGCGGCGGCCACCCTCGAGGATCGACTTGGCCACGGGACTGCTGGTCAGCGCGCGATAGGTGCCGGCGATCTGCTCGTAGCGGCGCCGCCCGGCCTTCGAGCCCAGCACGTACCCCAGTCCAAGCACCACGACATACCGGATCAAAGCGTTCCTCCCGACGATCGATGGGTCCATCCTGCCTCACGGCGCGGGGTGGGCGCTCGGCCGCCGCGGCTAGCTGCGCCGAAGGTGCTGGTCCCTACTTGGGTTCGGGTATGCCAGTACGCTAGAGTCGTCCCGCGATCGGGTTCATCCCCTGTAGCTCAATTGGCAGAGCGTTCGGCTGTTAACCGATAGGTTCCTGGTTCGAGTCCAGGCGGGGGAGCAAGGTCACGGGCGTAATTTGCAGTATCTGCACAACATCTGTCGCGTGTCCGTGATCATCGAGGACTGGCGCCGTGACTACAACGCCAACAGACCCCACGCCGCCCACGACGAAGCCACCCCCGCCGAGTTCGCTCGACAGTGGACCACGACCCACCAACCCCAAGTTCGCATAGCTACTGGACCACCAAACGGGTCCTCCCAATACCTACGCACGAGTTTGATAAAAGTCAGGTCACACCGGTTGGGCTGAACCAGCGTTCCATCGGCAATACATTCCGTTGTGGCCCCGACTTGGCTCAGCATTGTGCGCGCATTGGCGGATCCGGCGACGGCGCCGCCCGAGGTGGCGAGGCCCCGTTTCTGAGTCCACCGGCTTCTAGAGTCGGGTTTGGTTTGATCCAGATTCAGTTGATGCTGCAGGCCATCGGGTTGGGGGTGCACCTGCAGACGGCAGCGTACTCGGCGGGCGTGCGGTAGCCGAGCGCTGAGTGGCGGTGTCGGTGGTTGTGTTCCTCCTTGAAGTCGCCGATGACCACCCGGGCCTCCAGCAGTGTGTTCCAGTGGTTGCGGTTGAGGCACTCCTTGCGTAGTCGGTTGTTGAACGATTCGATGTGTCCGTTGTTCCACGGCGTTCCCGGCGGGATATACGACATGTCCGTCTTTCCATCGCAGAACTGTTGCAGCGCTTGCGAAATGAACTCCGGCCCGTTGTCCATCCGCAACACCCTCGGCGGCCCGCCCGCCGAGGCGAACACCTTCTTGAGTTCGACGACCAGTCTGTCGGCGGTGATCGACCGCTCGACGAGATTGAGCAGCGACACCCTCGTGTGTCTGTTCGTCGATCATCGAGGCGATCTTGATGGCTTTGCCATCGATGGTGGAGTCGAACTGCAAGTCGATCGCCCACACCACGTTCGCGGCGTCGGCCACGACCGGCGGGATCGACGACACCCCGGCTCGCGTGCGCGGACTGTGCACCCGCACCTGCAGGCCCTCCTCGCGCCACAGACGATGGACCTTCTTCTTGTTGACCTCACGGCGCTCGTCGTAGCGCAACGCCGCCCACGCACGGCCGGAACCCGTGACAGGGGTGTTTGGTGGCGTAGGCGCGAAGCCAGGCCCGCATTTCGGTGTCGGGATCACCGGGGGTCTGTGCTTGTGGAAGGCGGCGGCAGGTGGAGCGGGCCAGCTCAACGGCTTGGCATGCCAACCGTTCCGACATGCCCAACGTGGTGGTGAGCATATCGACGGCGCGGCGCTTAGCAGCTGGGCTCAGAATTTTCCAGTGGCGACCTCCCGCAACGCGTCTTTGACCAGCTCGGCCTCGGCCAGCAGCCGCTTGAGTCGGGCGTTCTGCTCGCGCAGCTCTTTGAGTTCCTTGGCCGCGTCGGTGTCCATCCCCCCGTAGGAGCGGCGCCAGTTGTACAACGTCGCCGGCGACACCTCCAGCTCAGCGGCGATCTCCTCGCCGGTCTTACCCTCCGCAGTCAGCTCGTCCGCGCGGCGCAATTTGCGCACGATGTCCTCTGCGGAATGCCGCTTCCGGCCAGCCATACGTTTCATCGTCCCTTCCGGCCCGACATCGGGCCACAGGACTCTAGAACTGGTTGAGCTCATTCAGTGGGAACACGCCACGTCCGTTAGCGGGTCGCCGGAGGTGCGGGTTGATTGCCGACTCGGGGGTTTCCATCGTCCAGTAACGGACGGCCGCCGGTAAGCGAGTTGGGTGTCAAACGAAACTCGCTCCCAGCGTCGACGTTGCCACGCTAAACGGAACCGGTGGGCTGCCCGTATTCTGTGCTCCTTGCTGGTTTGCTGCGCGCGGCCGTTTGCTGTGTGAGATGCGTGGAGGCGAAGAGGCTGAGCGCTGTTGTAGTGCGTGGCGTTCGATGTCTGCCGGTGGGCGAGATTGGACCGGTGCTACTGGTTGGCGGTCAGCGGTCGAGGACTTGGCGGTCGAGGTTGCTCGCCGACTGTTCGTCGGTGCCGGTGTAAACGGCGGCGGCGGTGCGTAATTTGTCGGCGAGCTGCCCGCAGGACTTCTGAATGGCTTCGCCCACCGCACGGCGCGCCGCTTCGGCTTCGGTGAAACCGATATTCGAGGCGGCGCTGACCACACCGTGGCTCACCCAGACCTGGACCTCCAGGTTTGAGGCCGCTTCGGCGGCCGTCCCGGCCTGCTTGGCGGCGTCGTCTTGAATCTTCGCCAACCCGGTCAGCGTGGTGGGATCGACCTTGAGATTAGCCATCGACTGTTTCCCTTCTCATCTCTTGTGGCTGGTGGTTAACCAGTGTTCTGGTGCGGCGCCCAGGAGGCTCATAACATCTGCTCGCCGCGTGGCTGTGCCGGTGGGGTGCCGGGGGCGGTTTGTGCGACCGGTGCGCGTTGGCCGTCGGGGCTACCGGCCGCCGCGTCGGTGTCCTCACCGGTCTCGGCATTGACGTCGGTGGCGGTCTCGGCGTCGGGGGCAGGCGGTGGTGCGGGCTGGTTCTGTTGGGCCATTTGGGCGATCTGCTGGACTTGTCCCATGGCTTGGTTGAACAGGTTCACGTGCTGGGCGAGTTGGCCGGAGATCCGGGCGGATTGCCCAGACATCGTGGTCACCTGAGCCAGGGTGGGCATGGTGACGGTTGGTAGGGCAAACGAGGCTATTCCGGCCGCGGCGGTAGTCGTCGACGGGGTTGTTTGGGCTGCGGTGTCGTCGGTGTTGGTGCGGTAGGCGGCGGGGCCCTGGGCCGCCCGGAACGCCCGCGGCGACGGGGCTGAACCGGCGCTACCAGACATACTGTTCGAAATACCCTCAAAGTCCGAGACCGCCGACTCGGCGGCATTAGCCACCGACGGTTGAGCCAACCGACCCTTCTGATCAATCTGGGGTAGAAGGTCGCGGTATTGGTTGGTCAAGTCTTCCGCTTTTGCCCTGGCATCAAACGAGCAAGCCACCAGCGTGGCAATAAAGCCGGTGGCAGTCGCGATCCCCGCGACCGCGACGGCGACGGCGAAGGCCTTCGCCTTCAGCTGGCCGGCGGGTCCAGGCTCCAGATAGGTCAGCAACCATTCAATAACCATTGCAGCAACAAGAAGGTCTTTCAGCAACCCGAAGCCCAGCCGGTAATGGGTGATCCATTTGGCTTGATCCTCGACCGCATCGGCAAACTTGGCGTCCAACTCTGCTGCAGTCACCGCTAGCTGCTGCAGCGTCGCGCTGAGCTGGGCGTAAGCATCTGAACCCGAACCATCCCAAGTCTCACCCGGGACCGCCGAGCGCAGCAATTGGGACAGCTCCGCGAATGTTTTCGAACCAGTATTTAGACCGGCGCCTTCGTAGGGTGGAATGAAGCCAGTTGTCAAATTCAAGAATTCGACAGCGACGTAAGTCCATGATATGAGATCTATGCCCCAGCTAGATGCGTTCAAATCGGGCGCAATTCGGGTCCAGTTTGCGGCTGCCAGATTTCTGACCCCCGTATATTTAGCAATTGGCCCCAGAAGCATTATCACCGAGCCGGCATCGGCCATACCATTAGCCATAACGGCAGCGTCACTCTCGCTAGTCCTAGACTCCGTCCAGGGGTTCGCGAGACCGACGCCGAGGCCTGTTATCGCGGCGAGCGTTTGAGCTGCCACTGGAATAAACGACACGGTGATGTCCTTCCGGTCTGGTGTTTTGCGCTCTACTGCATGGGGCGGGAGCGAGTCAACGCTTCAGTGCTCATCAAGCGTAATCGGTGGCAGTTGACGTCGGTGCACCAATTTTGTGGCGGGGCTGGGGAGTCGGCGTGCCTCGTCGGTGGCCCTTGCGTCGGGCTGGGGAACCCAATCAGCGGCGGGTCGTGGCGAGGGCCGGGTACCGGGGGCGGTTTGTTCGATCGGTGCGCGTTGGCCGTCGGGGGGCGCCGGCCGACGCGTCGGTGGTGTCGGCGCTGGTGTCGGGGGCGTCCGTGGGGGGTGTGCCTTGGTATTGTTGGGCCGTATGGGTGATTTGCTGGACTTGTCCCATGGCCTCGTTGGTTATGGAATGCTCTGTGGTTATCGCTGAATCACTCGGAAGGATTCGACGAGTTCCGGTTGGTCTTGCATGTACCGTAGGCACATCCAATGTGCACCATCATAAGTATCGCACGACGAATACTGCGACGGTCGACGTCTCGAGGCTGATTTGGACGATGCATTCGAATTCGCATGACTGTCCTATTAGCTTGACTGAATTCGAAGCGAGAGCGCACGAAATTTCGCCATATTACGATAGTTGCAACGGCCACGACCTTGCCGCCGCTGTTCGGCATGTATTGTGTGAAGATTTCGGAGTGCAGGGCCAGGCGGCCGAACTCTATCGAGACTCTATTCCGCGCTTCCACTTCTGATATAACTTCCGCCAGCTCCAGATTTCGGGCTATTTTAAGCGATGGCAGGCGAAGACAGGCCGCTTGCTTCTCAGGGATTAGATCTTTCGAATACCTCTTCGTCCGAAGCGCCCTGATATTCTCATGTTTTTAAGTCATCACGGTGTGCTGACGGTGCTGCAGGTAAAGTGTCCTGGAAGCAATTTTCGTGTTCGTACCGCATCTGAGTTAGCAGGAGGGAGCAAGCGCCCACGACACCCAGCGCATACCGCTTGTCGTGTGGGCGGCTCTGAGCTGCTGATCGAACGGGAAAGCTGACGGGTGTACGCCGCTGAGATGCGATGGAGCACGTCGTGAAGGTAGCTGGCGGCCCATCGTCCCGACCGCTCTTGCCGGATGCGCCCGAACGTCTGCAGTTGCGGTTCGCCGCGCTTGCCTTGTGCCATGTCCCAGGGCCCGCCCTTCCCGCATGATTTTGCACAACATTTGCATCAGACGGCATTTCGCGCGGAGTCTGGCGAGGTCCGTGGATTCCTAGCAAAATTTGCTGTCGCCTGGTTCGAGTCCAGGCGGGGGAGCGCGTCGGGTGGTTCCGCTTGTTCCGCAGGCGCTTGCGGCCAAGATTGCCGCGGCGGTCGCCCCAAGTGGCAAGACGGAGCCGCCGCGATCAGTTGACGGTGCCGCGCGTCACTTGCGGGCCGCGCATCCCGCGATGTCGCGACAGGAGGCGCGCCGCCTGGCCGGGCGCACCGAGCTGGAGCATCGCGGCCAACGCCGATTCGAGCACCACCTCTTGCTGCACACGACTCCCGCCGATCGACGGAAGCCCGGCAAGCGATTCGAGCAGATAGTCGAGCGCGTGTCGCGGCCGGCCCTCGGTCAGCGCAATGAGCCCTTCGCCGATGAGACGCAGCGTGGTTGCCTGTTCGTCGGTTGCGCCCGGAACGTCGATCGCCCGGATCGCGGCGGGATCATTCGCGGCGGCCAGCACGAGCAGGGCGTGGAACGCGATGAACGGCGTTTGGGGTGCGTACGCAAGGGGGCCGACCTCGGCGATCACCCGCATGGGGTCGGGCGGGGTGATCCAGTCCGGATGCAGACGCGCCCGCCACGCAAGCGAACCGGCGTCGACAAGACATCGCACGTCTTTCGAGTGGGGCGGCGCAAGACACGCGGCGTACCGACGCGCAGCGGAGGCTGCGTCCCCCAGTGCGAGCTCGTGCAGCGCGGCGTGCCACTGAAAGTGCGGGAGGTAACGCTGGGTGCTGCCGTCGCCGGCGATCCAGTCCACCAGCCATTTCAGCCCGGCCCCGTGCGCGTCGGTCTCGTAGTGCACGTGTGACAGCGCATGCGCCGCGTTGCCGTTTCTCGGATCGAGTTCGAGTGCCGCGTCGGCCAGGTCGGCCGCGTCGTACCAGAGACCCTGTTCCGTGCGGCCGTAGGCGCGCAAACCGAGATACCAGGGCGCCTCGCCGTGCACGCTGGTGAATTGCTCGACGTAACGCCAGGCGTCCGGCAAGGCGTCGCCGGCCCCCGCGAACGCGATCGACGGCGCGAGCACAAGCAATGCGACCGCGTCATCGGGTACCCGTTCCAAGTGGTCGATCAGAGCGTCGGTGCCTGCGGCGTTTCCCTTTTCGCACCAGGTGGCGATGGCCTCGACGTGGCTTCGGTCTTCGTCGCTGGCACGCGCGAGTGCCGCGCGCGCTCGGGCGAGGTGGCCGGTGACCGCGTCGGGGCCGCCCGCGCGGTCGGGCCGCTCGGTGGCAATCATCGCGAGCGCGACGTGCGCACGCGCGTGGTGTGGATCCTCCGCAACCGCGGCAGCGAAGGCAACCGAAGCGCCGTCCTGGACGGCCAACAGCCGGCGCACCCCTTCGGCGTATGACGCTGCCGCGCCGCGCAATTCCGGCGCGGCCACGATGAGGCTGGGCGCCGCCGCGACGGGACGGCCGAGCGTGTCGTCGGCGAGCTGTCCGGCGATCCCGGCCGCCTGGGCACGGATTTCGGGAATCGCGGTGGTTTCCCAGAGCTCACCCTGGCGGATCGAGCCGATACACGCGATCCCCGGGACCGTGGCGCCGGCCGCGTCGATGAGATAGCCGTCCGCATCGAGTCGCACGCCGATGCCGCAGGGGTGCATCGACGCGATACCGGAGGCCAACAGGTTTGCCCACAGCGGGGCGCGTTGCAAGGACCGCCGGTCCCATGCGGCGCCGGTCGCGACGACGACCGCGTCGCCGCGTCGACGGACCGATCGTTCGCCCGTTGTCACCACAAGCTCAACGCCGTTGCCGCGCAACGAGACATCGGCGACCTCACCCGCCTCGACGACCAGCTGGCCCTTGTCGATCGCGGCATAGATGGCGTCCGCGATCGTAGGCGGCATGCGGTGGCGACGAATTTCCCACTGCCGCAGGTCTTCACGCAGGAATCGGCGCTGGTCCTCCCAGCTCAATGAGCGCCACAACCGGGCCGTCCGCGGTCGCAACGCGTCGATCACTTGCCGCCAGTCGGAACCGGATTGACGGGCGTAGGCCAGGTCCGCGGCGAGCGCCGTTCGCAGTTGCTCGAGCGAGACCTCGGAAGCGAGCGCGTCGACGCTGGGCAACTCGGCGGGCGCACCGGTGGCGCGGAACCGGCGCGGGAGCTCGCCGTGACGCGACAGCAGTGTGACGCCGGCGCCGCGCGCCATCAGGTGTAGCGCGACATCGACCCCGGTGAGCCCCGAACCGACCACCAAGACGTTCGAGGGCCGCCGCGCTCCAAGGGCCGCGAGTGCGCCGGACGCCCATGGATCCACCACCACCTTGCCTTGGGTGCCTTGGGTGCCCGATGCCAGCACGGGAGCGAAGGCACGTTCCAATGAGTCGGGCATGCCGCCGTCCGGCCGCCCGGGCGCGAGCACAACGGCGTCGGCCGACAACGAACGTCCATCGTTCAACACCGCGCGCACCGGCACGCCCGGGACCAAGTTCACGACCTCGGCCGTCTCGATCCGCACCTCGGCGCCCGCGAGCTGTTCCTGCAGGTAGCGCCCGTAAGCAAGACGCGGGGCGAAGCTCTCGGCCGTCGTGACCGCCCGTTGGTCGAGCCACCGGCAGAAATGGTCGGGATCGTCCGGCCACGCGGACATGCGCTCCGCCGGAACGTTCAACAAGTGGCTCGGGTCATTGGTGCCATACGCCGCACCCGTCCCGGGGCGACCGGACGCGTCGATCAGCGTGATCTGCGCGTCGGGCTTGCTCCGGCGGAGATGCACCGCGACCAGCACGCCCGCCGCTCCACCACCCACAATCGTGACGCGCATGCGACATGGTACAACTCGCGGTCGACTTCGACGTGACGTTGTCTGACGCGATATTGCCCCGGTGGTCGCGATCCGCGGCGAAGCACCACCCCCGCCGCAACCTCGGCGGTAGGCGTCGATCAGTCGTACACGGGTCGCCACATGGCGTCGAGCACCGCGCGCCGGACGTCGTGGTGCGTCTTGGTGGCCACGCCGTCGTCGACGGCGGCGCGGTAGACGGCCTCGGCGACCGCGCTCGAGATGCCCTGCAGGTTCTGCACGTCGGGCAGCAGGGAATCCCCGGGGTTCTTCGGACTGGCCTGCAGCACAACGGCTTTGGCCGCGGCCTGCAGCATGCCCTTGGTCACCAGCCTGGCCCCGGCCACGATGATTCCGAGCCCGATCCCGGGGAACACCAGCACGTTGTTGGCCTGGCCGATGGTGTAGGTGGTGCCGCCGTAGTCGACGGGCGCGACCGGCGTGCCGGTGGTGAGTAGCGCCGCGCCGTTGGACCATTCCAGCACGTCAGCGGGCATGGCTTCCATGCGCGAGGTGGGGTTGGACAGCGGAAAGATCATCGGCCGCTCGCACGACGCCGTCATGGCCTCGACCACCTTCTCGGTGAAGGCCCCGAACACGGTGGAGCAGCCGAGCAGGATCGTGGGCGAGGCCAGCTTGATGGTGTCGACCAGGCCGACCCGCTGGTCGGCGGCGATGCCCAGCTGCTGGCGGTTCTTGGCGTAGGGCACCTGGAAATCGCGCAGGTCGTCCATGTCGTCGAATAGCAGGCCCTGCTTGTCGATCGGCCAGATCTGGGACGTGGCCTGCTCGTAGGTGGCGCCGTCGGCGATCATCGCGTCGCGGATCTGGTCGGCGACCCCGATGCCGGCGGTCCCGGCCCCGAACACCACCGTCTTCTGTTCGCGCAGCGGCACTCCGGTGATGTGGCATCCGCCGTAGACCGCCGCGACCACCACCGCGCCGGTACCCTGGACGTCGTCGTTGAACACGCAGTAGCGGTCGCCGTAGGTGTGCAGGATCTTGCGGGCGTTGAGCGGGCCGAAGTCCTCGAAGTGCAGGATCGCGCGTGGGAACAGCCGGTGCGCCGTTTCGATGTAGCGGTCGACGAACGCGTCGTACTCGGCGCCGCGGCGCCGGGCATGGCGGTTGCCCAGATAAAACGGGTCCTGCAGTAGCTGTTCGTTGTCGGTGCCGACGTCCAGCGAGACCGCGATGCAGCGGCGCGGGTCGATACCGCCGCCGGCGGTGTAGAGCGACAGCTTGCCCACCGCGATCTGGATCCCGCCGACCCCCCAGTCGCCGATCCCGAGGATCGCCTCGGCGTCGGTGCACACGATGAGGTCGACGTCGTCGGGTTCCAGCCCGAAGGTGGCGAACGCGTCCTCGATCTCGTCGGGCTCGTCGATGCTGAGGAAAAGACCACGCTGACCGCGGTATTCGTCGGAGAACCGCTGGATGGCCTCGCCGACGGTGGGGGTGTAGACGACCGGCATCAGCTCGGGCAGGTGGTCTTCAAGCACCTTGTAGTAGAGCAGCTCATGGCGGTAGTGCAGCTGCTCCAGCAGCAGGTTGCGACCCAGATCCGTTGCAAGGCTCTGCAATTGGCGCCACACGCGGTCGGCCTGCTCGTCGAGGGTGAGCACCGCCGGTGGGAGCCGGCCGGTCAGCCCCAGCCGGCGCCGCTGCTCGTGGGTGAAGCCGACCCCACGGTTCAGACTCGGCGAGGACAGCGCCGCCGGGATCTTGGGCGCATGGGGATCACTCATCGAGAACCTCCGTGTGGCGGTCGCCGGTCCGGTCACCCCCACGTTAGCGCCGATCGACGTGAACGCATCTTGAAGAGCGTTTGAAGCCGCCGGCGCTAGCCGTTGGCGGCGGCGTCCCGGTGGCTCTCGTCCCACCCGGGCACCGGTGCCAGGCCCAGGTGCTCGCGCAGGGTGTGACCACGGTATTCGGTGCGAAAGGCGCCGTGCTCCTGCAGGAGCGGGACCACCTTGTCGACGAACTCGTCGAGGCCATGCGGGGTCAGGTGTGGCACCAGGATGAAGCCGTCGCAGGCCTCCGACTGCACGTAACGGTCGATCTCCTCGGCGACCTGGGCCGGGGTCCCCACGAACTGCTGGCGGCTCGTCACCTCGATGATCAGCTCGCGGATCGACAGGTTCTCGGCTTGCGCGCGGGCCCGCCACTCTTCGGCGATGGTCTTCGGGTCGCCGTGCCGGACACGGCCGCGGGTGATGTTCGGGTTCTCGACGGGCTCGAACTCCGGGAGCGGCCCGTCGGGGTCGTAGGCGGACAGGTCGGTGCCCCATACCTGTTCGAGGAATGCGATCGCCGTCGGACCGCTGACCTGCTGCTCGCGGATGTGGCGGGCGTTGTCCAGGGCCTCCTCGGGCGTGTCACCCAGCGCGAAGGTCGCGCCGGGAAGCACCTTGAGCTGGTCGGGGTCGCGCCCGTAGGCGGCGGCGCGGCCCTTCACGTCGGCGTAGTAGCGCTGACCCGCCTCGAGGGAGCCGTGCAGCGTGAACAGGGCGTCGGCGTGCCTGGCGCCGAAGTCGCGGCCGTCGCCGGAGTCGCCGGCCTGTAGCAGCACCGGGTGGCCCTGCGGCCCGGCGGGCAGCGAGGCGACGCCGCGGACGTCGAACTGTCTTCCGTGATGCTCGACGGCGCGGATCCGGCTCGGATCGACGTACTCGCCCGCGCGCACGTCGGCGACGACGGCGTCGGTCGCCCAGCTGTCCCAGAACCGCCGCGCGACGGTGAGGAATTCCTCGGCCCGCGTGTACCGGTCGGCGTGGTCGAGGAATCCGCCGCGGCGGAAGTTCTCCCCGGTGAAGGCGTCGGAGGAGGTGACCATGTTCCAGGCCGCGCGTCCGTCGGAGAGGTGATCGAGGGTCGCGAATTGCCTTGCCACTTCGTAGGGTTCGTTGAACGTGGTGTTGATGGTGCCGGCCAGGCCCAGTCGCTCGGTGACCGCGGCGAGCGCGGCCAGCACCGTGAACGTGTCGGGCCTGCCGACCACGTCCAGGTCGTGAATCTTGCCGCGGTGCTCGCGCAGCCGCAGGCCCTCGGCCAGGAAGAAGAAGTCGAACAGGCCCCGTTCGGCCGTTTGGGCAAGGTGCACAAACGATTCGAACTCGATCTGGCTGCCCGCGCTCGCGTCCGACCACACCGTCGTGTTGTTCACCCCGGGGAAGTGGGCCCCGAGGATCACTTGTTTGCGGGCAATCCCGCGCCGAACGCTCATCCGGTCAGTCCCCATCGCTTGGCGATCAGTTCGTGGGAGCGCAACCTGTCGGCGTGCCGGTGCGTCACCGAGGTGATCACCAGTTCGTCGGCCTCGGTCACGCGGCGCAGCGTCTCCAGGCGCTCGGCGACCTCGTCGGCGTCGCCGACGAATTGCGTTGCGATCCGGTCGCTTACCAACGCCAGCTGGTCGTCGGGCAGTGGATCGCAGAGGTCGGGATCCGGGTAGGGGACGGCGCCTTCGCCGCTGCGGATCGAGTACACCCAGCGCCCGTAGCCGGACGCGAGGTGGCGCGCGGTGGCGCTGTCCGCGGCGACCACGACGTCGGCCGAGACCACCACGTACGGGCGTTGCAGCCGGGCCGACGGCCGGAATGCGTCGCGGTAGGCGGCGATCGCGTCGAGCGCGGTGGCGGGCGTGATGTGGTAACTCGCGACAAACGGGAGCCCGCGCCCACCGGCGACCTCCGCGCTCTGTCCCCTGGTGCTGCCGAAGATCCACGGCGTCAGGTCGGCGTGCTCGCCCGGGACGGCGTGCAGCCGGTGGCCGTCAACGGTGTAGGTGCCGTCGAGCAGCGCCTCGATGTCGGCGACCTGCCGCCCGAAGTCTTCGGGCACCGCCCCGGGTTGGGCGAGTGCGGCGCTCTGCGCGCGGATCCGGCCACTTCTCATCAGCGCCGTCGGGTCGAAGGGCGCCGGGACTACGACGCCATCCACGTCGCGCCACGGCTGTGGTTCGGCCGGCGGCTTGGGCTGTGACGTGGCGGCCTCTTTGCGGCGCTGCCCGGATCGGCCCAGGCCCATGTCGATGCGGCCGGGATGCAGTGCGTCGAGGATGCCGAAGCTCTCCACCACGGCGATCGCCGTGCTGTGGCCGATCTGCACGGCCGCCGACCCGACGCGGATATGGTCGGTGGCCGCGGCGATCCGGCCAATCAGCAGCGCGGGCTGCGAGCTGGCGACCGCCACGAAGTGGTGTTCGGCCAGCCAGTACCGCTTGTAGCCCCACCGCTCGGCGTGCTGGGCGAGGTCGATCGTGTGGCGCAGCGCGGTCGTGGCATCGCAGCCGGCGCTGACGGGCGCGAGGTCGAGGATCGACAGGGGAGTGACGGTCATGACGGCACCGCCAGGCGGTTGGGGGCGGGGGCCAGCCCGAGCCGCTCGCGCAGCGTCTCACCCTTGCGGTAGCCGGTGCGGAACCGGCCGGCGCGCCGCAGCAACGGCACCAGGTCGTCCACGATCGCGGGCAGGTCGATCGCGTGGACCGCGGGCCGCAGCCGCAACCCGTCCACGCCCACGTCGTGCCATGCCAACACGAGATCCGCCAAATCGTCTGCGCTGCCCGTGAATACGTGCGCGTCGGAGGAGATCTCGGCCGCCGGTGCCAGTGGGTCCTGGGCGAGTGAGACGACCAGGTCCGCGTACACCAACAGGTCGCGGCCGGCGGCGCGCCGGGCCTTGGCAACCTCGCCCAGGATCGCGCGCAGCGACTCCTCGTCGTGCGGGGTGATGAACACGACGTCGGCGCTGCCGGCGGCGAATTCGTAGATGCGCGGCGCGTGGGCCAGCGCGGCGACGACCGGCTGCCCCTGCGGCGGCCGGGGGGTGATCGACGGGCCCTTGACCGAGAAGTACTTGCCGGCGAAGTCGACGTAGTGCAGCTTGTCGCGGTCGACGTAGCGTCCGGTGGCTACGTCGCGGATGATCGCGTCGTCCTCCCAGCTGTCCCAGAGCAGCCGCACCACCTCCACGGCGTCGGCGGCCTCGTCGAACGACTCGTCGACGTCCGGGGCGGGGCGCCGACCGAACAGGGCCGCCTCGTGCGCGGTGGCGCTCACCCGTGCCTGCCAGCCGGCCCGACCGTGCGAGACATAGTCGAGCGTGGCAATGGATTTCGAGACGTGGAACGGTTCGGTGTGGGTCACCGTCGCGACCGGAACCAGGCCGATGTGCTGGGTGACCGGCGCGATGCGGGCGGCCACCAGGACGGCGTCGGCGCGGCCCGCCAGCCGGCGCGGCGAGATGTCGGCCCGCCGGCCCGGCTGGGCGCTGAGGCTGTCGTCGATGGTGAGGAAATCCAGCGAGCCGCGCTCGGCCGTCCCGGCCAGCGCCGCCCAGTATCGACCGCTGAGCTGCCCGCCATCGGTCGCGTTGCGCGCGAACGCATGTCGCCACGCGTGCGGGTGCCAGCCGTAACCGTCCAGCCCCACCGCCAGGTGCAGCTGCGTCATGAGGGGCCTCCGCGGGGTGCGGACATCGGGCCGCCTTTCAAATGAAGGTTTTACCCACTGTGCAACGCGCAGCGTCACAACGCATTCCGCCGACGGGTTAAGCTCAGCGTGAGAATTACTTTGCCGAGCTCAATGGCCGGCGGCGCGCTGCATGAGCTCGGCGGCCAGCCTGATCGGCGCCACCGAGCGCTGCATTTTCGATCCGACCACCCGCGCTGAGCTGCCGGGGGCGGCTGGCCGGGTAGCGGTGATCGTGATCGCAATGCTCGGCTTCGGGATGGACCTTCTCGCGCGGCGGATCCGCGCTCCGCGCCCGTCAACGCCCGATCGAGGCCCGGCCCAGGCCCGATCGAGCCAGAACCGTCCTACAGCGGGACATTCAGACCCCATTCTCGCTCGGCGGCCAGCTGGGCATCGCCACCCGCGGCCGCGGAAACGGCGCCTCCACTGGCCAGGGTTACCAGACTCGAAGCCATCGCGAACGCACCCACGCGGTGCCGTTCGCTGGCCGCGATCAGCTCCTGGAAGGCGGCGTCGGTGCTGCACCGGCGCCATCCGACGAGTATCCCGACCGCGGTATCGAGCACCCGTCTGGTTTCTCGGGGCTCGCGCCGAAGCGGTGCCCGACTTGTGAGACCTTCAATCATGGCGTCGACCTCCTGGTCTGAAATCGCAGGTTTGGGTGGGGTTTAACCGATGCCGGACTTGCCGCAAGACGGTCGCTGCGCAATGCATACGGCTATGGTCGGGAATCAACAACAGCGCGGGACGCGGCGCGAAAGCGCGAAACGCAGTTGTTCGGCCTGTTGCATGACGCCACTCTACGGCAGGAACGTCAGGCAACCGCTGAATCCAGAGCGTTTGGCTCACAAGCGATTTAAACCTGTGCACCCCGACGGCGGCCGGTTAGATTGTCGGGGGTTTTGACTGAACCCGCGGCCCTCGCTGCGCGTTCACCCGGCGGTTGCGGGGCGACGGAGCCCTGCCTCCGCTCAAGCCAGCAGGGGCCGTAACGATTCCCGTAAGTCCGCAACCTTTGGCACCCCGGAACTGCGGTAGCGCTGCCGACCCTCGGTATCGAAGATGAACGTGGTGGGCAGCGACAACACGGAGAGTTGCTTGGCGGCCGCGGGATTGGCGTCGATGTCGATCTCCACGTGGGACACACCGGGGAGATCGGCGCACACTTGGTCGACCACGCGGCGCACCGCCGCGCACGGGCCGCACCACACGGCGCTGAAGTGCACGATCGTTGGCCCCGTCTGCGACAACCCGAGCCCTGAGGTGTCCTGATTCGGCTCCGGGCGAGCTTCCCGCAACACGCCCGATCGTCGGTTGACCACCGCACCGATCACGGCGGCGGTCGCCAACGCTGCGATTATTGCCGTTACGGCGATCGCCAGGTTGCTCAATCAACGGCCTTCGCGTCGCGGACCGGTGCAGAGCGTCGGTTAGAAGCCATCAGAGGTTACTTAGATCGAGAAGTCCTCGCCGTGCCAGACCCCGGCTTCGGGCGGCCGGATGACACGACCGGTCTGTTGCTGACCGTCGGTCTTGGCTTCCAGATCGGACACCCGGGTCAACAGGGATTGCAGGCTCACGCCGACGAGGTCGGGCATCATCGAGTCGTCCGGGCTGCTGCGCCCGTGGCGACTGATGACCTGCCCGGGCACCCCCACGACCACCGCGCTGGACGGCACTTCCTTGATCACCACGGCGTTGGCGCCGATCCGGCTGTCGTCGCCGACCTTGATCGCCCCGAGGACCTTCGCGCCGGCACCGACGATCACCCGGTCACCGATCGTCGGATGGCGCTTCCCCGTTTCTCCGCCGCTGCCGCCGAGGGTCACGCCGTGATAGATCGTCACGTCCTCGCCCACCTCGGCGGTCTCCCCGATCACCACGCCGGTCGCGTGGTCGATGAAGAGCCCGGGGCCGAGGACCGCGCCGGGGTGGATGTCGACGCCGGTCAGGACGCGGGTGATTTCCGCCAGCGTGCGCGCGGCGACCCGGAAACCGCGGCCCCACAGCCAGTGGCTGATCCGGTGACCCCAGATCGCGTGCACACCCGGGTACGCGAACACCACCTCCAGGGTGGTGGGTTTGGCCGGATCCCGGTGCTTGGCCGCCCGGATGTCTTGCCGTATGGCCGTGAGCATGGCTAGTCGGCCAGGTCGGCGAAGAGGGGCGTGCTCAGGTACCGCTCACCGAAGCTGGGGAGCACGACGACGACGAGCTTGCCGGCATTCTCCGGGCGGCGGGCCACCTCCAACGCGGCCACGACCGCGGCACCCGACGAGATGCCGACGAGCAGGCCTTCCTCCCGCGCCAGTCGCCGGGCCATGGTGAACGAGTCCTCGTTGCCGACGGCGATCACCTCGTCGACCACGTCGAGATCCAGCACGGGTGGCACGAACCCGGCGCCAATGCCCTGGATGGGGTGCGGCCCCTTCTGGCCCCCGGACAGCACCGGTGAGGCGGCGGGCTCGACGGCCACGAACCGCACCGACGGCTTGCGCTCCTTGATCACCTCGCCGACACCGCTGATCGTGCCCCCGGTGCCGACCCCGGCGACGAAGAAGTCGATCTTCCCGTCGGTGTCCTTCCACACCTCCTCCGCGGTGGTCTTGCGGTGGATCGCCGGGTTCGCCGGGTTCTCGAATTGCTGAGGGACGAAATAGCGTTGGTCGCTCTTGGCCAGCTCCTCCGCCTTGGCGATCGCGCCGGCCATGCCCTCGGCGCCAGGCGTCAGGACCAGCTCGGCGCCGAAGGCGCGCAACAGCATCCGACGCTCGGTGCTCATCGTGTCGGGCATGGTCAACGTGCACCGGTAACCCCGCGCGGCGCACACCATCGCCAGCGCGATGCCGGTGTTCCCACTGGTCGGCTCGAGGATGATGGTGTCCGGCTTAATCAGGCCCGCCTCCTCGGCGGCGTCGATCATGGCTACCCCGATGCGGTCCTTCACGCTGTTCGCCGGGTTGAAGAACTCCAGCTTGGCAACGACGTCGGCGACGGCGCCCTCGGTAACCCGGTTCAGCCGGACCAGCGGCGTATTGCCGATCAATTGTGTGACGTTGTCAGCGATGCTCATGAGCTTCCCTTAGGCGAGGTCGGAACAGGATTCGTCGGGCTGCCAGGTGATGTCGAATTCGACGGCGACGTTGGCGGGAACGGTGAGCGCGATCGGCGTCAGTCGTTGCGCAGACCCGTCCGATGCGACCCCCGTCAGCACGTGGCCGGTGAGATGGTGCGGCGGCGTCGCGGTGAGTGTTGTCGCCGACGTGCCCGGCGCGGGGCGAAGGTAAAAGCCCGTGCCCGGTTCGACGAGGCCGACGACGGGCACGCCGTCGGCATCGACGAGTGTGTGTCCGGCAGAGACGCTGAGCGTCAATGGGATTGGCACTTGGAACGGTCCTATGAGTTCGGCTTCGGCGCTTGCTTGGTCATCGACTAGTCGCAGTTCCTCAGTGTTCTCTCGAGCGTTGCATGCCCCGCTCAATAAGTAATTGTAGAGGTGCACGACCCGGTCGGGGTTGCGGTAGTGGCGCGAACCGGTCAGCCAGAAGTCGACATGGCCGACGGCGGCGGTCTCGTAGCCCGTCGTGGTGACCAGCCGGTAGAACCGGTAGCCACGCCCGGCGCGGCCGTGCCGACTGGCTGAGACGGTGCTGCCCACTCCGAGCGGTCGTCGGTAGTGGCCGCGGCCGGCGTCCGCAGCCAGCTGTGATCCCGAAACATCCTGCCAGCCAATACCATTGGCCGATTTCTGCAGCTTCATGCCGATCGATGCGTCGGACTCGGTCCACACCGCGTAGCCGCCGAGTTGCGGTTCGCCGTCGAACTCGAAAGTGATCGAGTCGGGTCTCCGCCGCACCGCCACGGGGACGTTCAGGGGACGGGTGTGCAGGATCAACCCGTTGGTGAAATGCCAGATCGCCGCCTGGGTCGCCGCGATGGCCTCGTGTTCGCTGATGTTGCCATGCCCCAACGGATGGCCGGCCGCACGCAGCCGCTGGCTGAGCTCCGCGGTCGGGCGCATGGGGAAGGAATGCCGCAGGATCCAGTCCACCTGGGCCTCATGGCGGCGGGTCCGCAGGTGGGACAGGGTCGACCAGCTCCCCAACGCGTAGCGCGACGGGTGACGCGGTGCGATGCCGGTGAAGTCCAGCGAGTAGGCGTGCAGGTTGGGATTGAGCCGGATGAGGTCCGTGCGCGCGCGGCTGCCGTCCGCGAAGACGACGGTGTCGACGGTGTGGGAATAGGTGCCGCCGCGGTAGCGCGTCATCAGGGGGACATGGGTGGCCGGCCTGACCAGAACACGCCGGTGGGTCGCCACGCGGGTCAAGGAGCGGCTGGATAGGGACAGAACGGTCATGGGGTTGCTGTGCTTTCGTCAAAGACTTTGGGGGCCGGCGCGCACCTTGAACCGCCGGCGCGGACGAGTCGTCCTGCTTTTCGGAAAGGGCGCGAAGATTTCGAGGCGTCAGAAGGGCTCAGGAAATCAACAACAGCAACAACAACAGGCGTCCGCGATGCAGCGCGAAGGAGCAAAGCGCACCCGTACGGCCTGTTGCATGGGGCCCACTATAGGGCATCGGCGTATTTGCCCTTTGGATCACTTCGGCTCTAAACCGTTCGCCGGGGTCTTACACTTGCCTAGGCTCGTCGGCGGACGCGATGACGGTGGGGGATCATGGCCTGCCGAACCCCGCTGCAATACCGGATCAAGCACGGAGGAAGGACCCCCCGATGACATCGGCTCAAAGCGAGTCTCAGGCACTTGGTGACCTTGCTGCCCGGCAGCTCGCCAACGCGACCAAGACCGTCCCGCAGCTCTCCACCATCACGCCCCGGTGGTTGCTGCACCTGCTCAGCTGGGTCCCGGTCGAGGCGGGCATCTATCGGGTGAACCGCGTGGTCAACCCGGAAAACGTCGCGATCAAATCCGAGGCCGGCGCCGGCACCGAAGAGCCGCTGCCCGAGACCTATGTGGACTACGAGACCAGCCCGCGCGAATACACGCTGCGCAGCATCTCGACGCTGGTCGACATTCACACCCGGGTGTCGGACCTCTACTCGAGCCCGCACGACCAGGTCGCCCAGCAGCTCCGCTTGACCATCGAGACCATCAAGGAGCGCCAGGACTACGAGCTGGTCAACAACGCTGAGTACGGCCTGCTGGCGCAGGCGACGCCAGAGCAGACGATCCAGACGCTGGCCGGCGCGCCCACTCCCGACGACCTGGACGCCCTGATCACCAAGGTCTGGAAGACTCCGAGCTTCTTCCTCACCCACCCGCTGGGAATCGCCGCGTTCGGCCGTGAGGCCACCTACCGGGGCGTGCCGCCGGTGGTGGTGAGCCTCTTCGGCGCGCAGTTCATCACCTGGCGCGGCATCCCGCTGATCCCGTCGGACAAGGTTCCGGTGGAGGACGGCAAGACCAAGATCATCCTGGTGCGCACGGGCGAGGAGCGGCAGGGCGTGGTGGGCCTGTTCCAACCGGGCCTGGTCGGCGAGCAGGCGCCGGGTCTGTCGGTGCGCTTCACCGGCATCAACCAGTCGGCCATCGCCACCTACCTGGTCACCCTCTACACGTCGCTGGCCGTGCTCACCGACGACGCGCTCGCCGTGCTCGACGGCGTCGCCGTGGACCAATTCCATGAGTACAAGTGAGTACCGCGCGGTAGACGCCGAGAGCGAGCTGCCCATTAGCGCCGCTGAGATCGCGGCGCTGGCCACGCAGCTGTATGCGGCCAGCATCCGCCCGGGGCCCGACAGCCCGCCGCAGACGGCTCCCGTCGCGCCGCGGGGCGGCGTGCCGGACGTCACCGCCGCCACGTCTGCCGGGCAGGCCGCGACCGGTTTCGCCGACGTCTACCCGACCCCGATTCCGGCGGTCAGCGCCCGCGACATCTACCTCCCGGCGCCGACGTCCCCCGAGCCCGCCGCGAGCCCGCCGCAGACGGTGCCGATCGCCCCGCGCGGCAGTGTCCCGGACACCACGGCCGCGACGTCGACCGGGCTGGCGGCCGCCGGCCTGTCCGACTTCCTTCCCGGGGTGGTGCCGGCCGTCGGGGGCACCGACATCTACCTGCCGGCGCCATCGTCCGCCGAGCCCGCCGAAAGCCTGCCGAACACCGTGCCCGCCGCGCCGCGCGGCACCGTGCCGTCGTGGCTGCCGCTGGCGCCGTCGGTCGCCGACCTGGGTTGGACCGACGCACCCGTCGTCGCGCCGACCGCGGCGGCCGGGAACGAGTCCGACTACTCGTTCCTGACGGGGGCCGTTCCCCAATCGCCGGACGCGCACGAAGTGTTCGACGTCAACGCGGTGCGGGCCGACTTCCCGATCCTCAAGGAGACCGTGCACGGGAAGCCGCTGATCTGGTTCGACAACGCCGCCACCACGCAAAAGCCGCAGGCGGTGATCGACCGGCTGGCCTACTTTTACGCGCATGAAAACTCCAACATCCATCGCGCCGCGCACGAGCTCGCCGCCCGCGCGACCGATGCCTACGAGGACGCGCGCGACACGGTGCGGCGCTTCATCGGCGCGTCGAAGATCGAGGAGATCGTCTTCGTGCGCGGCACCACCGAGGCCATCAACCTGGTCGCCTACGCCTGGGGCGGCAAGCACCTGTTGCCCGGCGACGAAATCCTCATCACGCACCTGGAGCATCACGCCAATATCGTTCCCTGGCAACTGCTTTCGCAGCAGACGGGGGCGGTGCTCAAGGTGGCGCCGGTCGATGACGCCGGCAACCTGCTGATGTCGGAATTCGAGGACCTGCTCGGGCCGAAGACGAAGCTGGTGGCCGCCACGCAGGTCTCGAACGCGCTCGGCACGGTGACCCCGGTCGAGCAGATCGTCGAGCTGGGTCACCGCTACGGGGCGCGGGTGCTGATTGACGGCGCGCAGTCGATCCAGCACATCCCGGTCAACGTCGCCGAGCTCGGCGTCGACTTCTTCGTGTTCTCCGGCCATAAGATCTACGGCCCCACCGGAATTGGCGTGCTGTATGGGCGCGAGGACGCGCTGGCCGAGACCCCGCCGTGGCAGGGCGGCGGGAACATGATCGCCGACGTCACCCTGGAGCGGTCGCTGTATCAGGGGCCGCCGAGCAAGTTCGAGGCCGGCACCGGGAACATCGCCGACGCCGTCGGGCTGGGTGAGGCCCTGCGCTACGTGCAGCGACTCGGGGTCGACCGGATCGCCGCCTACGAGCACGAGCTGCTCGAGTACGCGACTCCGCGGCTGGCGGCCATTCCCGGCGTGCGCCTGGTGGGCACCGCCACCGAGAAGGCCAGCGTGCTGTCGTTCGTGCTGGCCGGCCACGACCCGCTGGACGTCGGCAAGGCGCTCAACGCCGAAGGCATCGCCGTGCGCGCCGGGCATCACTGCGCCCAGCCGATCCTGCGTCGCCTCGGCCTCGAGGCGACCGTTCGCCCGTCGTTCGCCTTCTACAACACCTTCGAGGAGATCGACGTCTTCCTCGACGCGGTACGCCGGATCGCCGAGGGCGGCACCAACGCCGGCTGAAATTCACCGCGAATTGCGCTCATCCCGAACTCAAGGCTTGTAATTCGCTCGAGCAATCCGAACTCTTGCTTGCGGCGGTGACAGCCGGATCAGGGTCCGGCGGCCGCGAATACTCGAGCAGGTTTCGGGATGAGTGACACATATCCGCGGCGCGGCGAATTGCGGCGTGGCATCGGCGCTGGCGAACTGCGGGTCGGCGCGACCCGGGCCGGCGCAGGGAAGTCTCCCGCGCGCTGGCCGGGGCTGCGACGCGCACCCCCTGGCCGGAGTGCCGTTTGGTCCGGTCGGCATCCCACTTCGCCCAGGTCAACGAGTGTCAATCGCACGGGTGACTGTCGACGCAGCAAACTTCGCGCCTGGGCACACATTTCTTCTGGGTGATTGCAACCCTGACGCCGGGCATCGTTTTGCCAATAAATTCCTCGCGTGGTCTATGCGCGCAACGAGACACCGCGGTCGTTTGTAAACAGCGCTGCTCACCTCCGGACCAGCTAATTACAAACGGATTAATGGTGTTACGAAATTGGGGAACGCGTTGAGGCATGTGGACTTGCGTCGCGGTGTGCGCGCGCTGTGAACGGCACGACTATCGCCAAGCCCATGAACGCGCTGGGCGAGTTCTTCCTGTTCACCGCCGAAGCGCTGATCGCGGTAGTGCGCAAACCGTGGGCCTGGCGCGAGATCCTCGAGCAGATCTGGTTCGTCGCCCGGGTGTCGATCTTCCCGACCATCATGCTGTCGATCCCGTACACGGTGCTGATCGTCTTCGTCCTCAACATCCTGCTCGTCGAGATCGGCGCCGGTGACCTCTCGGGCGCCGGTGCCGGCCTGGCGTCGGTGACCCAGGTGGGCCCCGTCGTCACGGCGATGGTCGTCTCCGGCGCGGGGTCGACGGCGATGTGCGCGGACCTGGGCGCGCGGACCATCCGCGAGGAGATCGACGCGATGAAGGTGATCGGTGTCGATCCGATCCAGGCACTGGTGGTGCCCCGCATCATCGCCGCGATCTTCGTCGCGGTGCTGTTGTACTCGGTCGTTGCCGTCACCGGCCTGGCCGGCAGCTACGTGTTCGCGGTCTTCGTCCAGCACGTCACCCCGGGCGCCTTCGTCGCGGGGATGACCCTGGTGACCGGCCTGCCGCAGGTCGTGATCTCGCTGATCAAGGCGACCCTGTTCGGGCTGTCGGCGGGCCTGATCGCCTGCTACAAGGGCCTGTCGGTGGGCGGTGGCCCCACCGGCGTCGGCAACGCGGTGAACGAGACAGTGGTGTTCTCGTTCATGGCGTTGTTCTTCATCAACATCTTGAGCACCGCGCTCGGAGTGAAGGTGACCGCCAAATGAGCGACGCAGCCCGCGAGCCGTCGTGGTTCGCCGTACTGGGCCCCCGGCTCGTGGATTCCACCCGCAAGCTGGGCGAACAGACCGCGTTCTACGGCCGGTCCCTGGCCAACATCGGGGACGCGATAAGGCGCTATCCCAACGAACTGTTGCGGCTGATCGCCGAGATGGGGATGGGCACCGGCGCGCTGGCGGTGATCGGCGGCACCGTCGGCATCATCGGCTTCCTGACGCTGACCACCGGCGCGCTGGTCGCTGTGCAGGGCTACGACACCTTGTCCAACATCGGTGTCGAGGCCCTGACGGGTTTCCTGTCGGCATTCCTGAACGTCCGGATGATCGCGCCCTGCACGGCCGGCCTGGCCCTGTCGGCCACGATCGGCGCTGGCGCGACCGCCCAGCTGGGCGCGATGCGGATCAACGAGGAGATCGACGCGCTCGAGGTCATGGGCATCCGCGCGATCACCTACCTGGCGTCGACGCGGATCATCGCCGGGGTCCTCGTCGTGATCCCGCTGTACGCCGTTGCGGTGCTGATGTCGTTCATTGCGGCGAAGTCACTCACGATCTACGTGTACGGGCAGTCCCGCGGCGTCTACGAGCACTACTTCTCCACATTCCTGCGACCCAACGACCTGCTGTGGTCGTTCGTGGCTGCGCTGAGCATGGCGACGGGCGTGATGGTCGTGCACACGTACTACGGCTTCAACGCGACCGGTGGTCCCGCCGGGGTGGGGGAGGCCGTGGGCCGCTCGGTGCGGACATCGATGATCATCACGGCGTTTGTCTGCCTGATGATTTCGCTGTCCGTCTACGGCCAGTCCGGCAACTTCAACCTGTCGGGATGACGGCATGAGCAATCACGACAGCGCTGGTCCCGGCAGGAGGAACAGGGTCCGCGCCAGCAAGATCGACCCGATCTGGTTGGCGCCGACGTTGTTCGTGCTGATCGGCGGTCTGATCGCGCTGACCGCCGCGTCGTTCTCCGGCAAGTTCCAGGACTTCGTCCCGCTCACGTTGGTGTCGAACCGGGCGGGGCTGGTCATGGAAACCGGGGCGAAGGTCAAGCTGCGCGGCGTGGAGGTGGGAAAGGTCGCGTCCATCGGCACCGACGTGAAAGCCGCTGAGCTGCAACTGGAGCTGCAACCCAACGCGTTCAAGTACCTGCCGAGCAACCTCGAGGCCGAGATCAAGTCGACCACCGCCTTCGGCTCCAAGTATGTGGACCTGATCGTGCCCGAGCACCCGAGTCCGACACCGCTCAAGCCGGGCGCGGTGCTGCACTCCCGCAACGTCACCGTCGAGGTGAACACGGTGTTCGAGAATCTGCAGGCCGTGGTCCAGGCCATCGACCCGGCCAAGCTGAACGCGATTCTGTCGGCGTTCGCGCAGTCGGTGCGCGGCAAGGGCGACCGGATCGGGCAGGCGATCACCGACGCGAACGATGTCCTGCTGACCGTCAACCCCCGGATGGACACGATCCACCGGGACTGGCAGCTGTTCGGCAAGACGGTGGACATCTATTCGGGTGCGGCGCAGGACATTCTGTCGATCCTCGACTCCGCGACGACCACCAGTTCCACGCTCACCGAAAACCAGCGGTCGCTCGACACCCTGTTGTTGTCCACGGCGGGCTTCAGTCAGGCCGGAATCAACGTCATCGGCCGCAACGAGGCCGACATCGTGCAGTCGGTGAACCTGCTCGATCCAACCATGGCGCTGCTCAACAAGTACTCGCCGACGTTCACGTGCCTGTTCCAGGGTGCGCAGTGGTACGTCGACCACGGCGGCCGGGACATGCTGGGCGGCAACGGCTATTCGTTCATCATGGACGCCGGGCTGCTGTTCGGCGACGACCCGTACCGGTACCCGAAACACCTGCCGAAGGTGAACGCGACCGGCGGTCCGGGCGGCCGTCCCAGCTGCGGTTCGCTGCCGGACCCGAGCGCCAACTTCCCGGTGCGCGCGCTGGTCACCGACACCGGCTGGGGTGCCGCCCCGAACGAGATCCGCACCAATGTCGCCGCCGGCAACCCGTGGTGGTCGAACTACTTCCCGACCACCAAGAACCCGCCCGAGGCGCCGCGCTACTTCTTCCGCGGGGGGCAGCCACCCCCATGAGCAAAGGAGAGAGGCCCGGCCTCGTCAAAATCTGGGCGCGCGTCGCGCTGTTCACGGCGATCTGCCTCGCGTTCACGTTCACGCTGATCGCGGTGTTCGGGCAATTGCGTTTCGAGGACCGCACCGGCTATCAGGCGGTCTTCACCAACATCTCTGGTTTGAAGTCCGGCAACTTCGTCCGCATCGCCGGGGTCGAGGTCGGCAAGGTGGGCGACCTCACCCTGCACCGGGACGGCACGGTCACCGTCGGCTTCTCGGTCGACAACGGCGTCCGCCTCACCGAGGGCACCAAGGCGGTTGTGCGCTACGAAAACCTGATCGGCGATCGGTATCTCGCGCTCGAGGAAGGGCCGGGGCCGCCGCGCCGGCTGGCTGCCGGTGCGACGATCCCGCTGGTGCGGACGTCACCCGCGCTGGACATCGACGCGCTGATCGGGGGCTTCCGCCCGCTGTTTCGCGCGCTGGATCCGGACCAGGTCAACGCGTTGTCCGGAGAGTTGCTGCGGATCTTTCAGGGGCAGGGAGGCACGCTCGCCTCGGTACTGGCGCAGACGTCGACGCTCACGTCGACCCTGGCGGGGCGCAGCGAGCTGATCGGCGAGCTGATCAGGAACCTGAACACCGTGCTGCACACGTTCGCCGTTCGCGACCACGAATTCTCCGACGGACTGGACAAGCTGTCCGCGCTCGTCGACGGCCTGGCGCAGCGCAAGGAGGACATCTCGACCGGGCTGGCCTACATCAACGCCGCGGCTGGCTCCGTGACCGACCTGCTGGTGCAGGCGCGGCAGCCGATCAAGGACGTCGTGCACGAGACGGACCGGATGTCGGCCCAGGTGCTTTCCGACCGTGAGTACGTGGACAACCTGCTCAAGCAGCTTCCCGACACTTATCAGGTGCTGGCGCGGCAGGGGCTTAACGGGGACTACTTCGGCTTCTACTTCTGCGAGGTGTTGATGAAGCTGAACGGCAAGGGGGGCAATCCTATTTACGTCAAGCTGCTCGGTCAGCCGAGCGGGCGGTGCACGCCGAAATGAGGTTACCCAAGCTTTCTTTCGGCTCGCGGAGCCCCGTCACGATCGGCGTGATGGGCACCGCGATCCTGATCTGCGTGACCGTCGCCGCCTTCCAGTACGACAAGCTGCCGTTCGTCAAGAACACCAACGACTACGCCGCGTACTTCTCCGAGGCCGGTGGTATCAAAGCGGGTAACACGGTGCGAGTTTCCGGCATGGGCGTCGGCCGGGTCTCGACGATCGGACTGGAAGGCACCAAGGTCCGGGTGGGCTTCACCGTCCGCAGGGGGATCGAGCTGGGCGACCGCACGGAAGCGGCGATCAAGACTGAGACGATCCTGGGCAGCAAGATGCTCGAACTCACGCCGCGCGGTGAGGGCAAGCTGACGGGGGTCATCCCGCTGGAGCGCACCACGTCGCCCTACGACCTGCCGGTCGCGCTGGGCGACCTGACCACCACCGTCAGCGGCCTGGACACCAACCAATTGTCCTCGGCACTAACGACTTTGGCCGAGACCTTCAAGGAGACGCCGGCGGATTTGAAGCCCGCGCTGCAGGGCGTGGCCCGGTTCTCGCAGACCCTCAACAACCGCGACGAGCAACTCCGCAGCCTGCTGGGCGACGCCAACAAGGTCTCCGGAGTGCTGGGACGGCGCAGCCAGCAGATCGCGGGCCTGGTGGCCAACTCCAACGCGTTGCTGGCGGCGCTGCTGGACGAACGGGATTCGCTCGACGCGCTGATGAACAACCTGACCGCGGTGTCGCATCAGATCTCGGGCCTGGTCAATGACAACCGGACGCAGCTCAAGCCCGCCCTCGACAAGCTCAACGGCGTGCTGGAGATCCTCGACAACCGCAAGGAAGACCTGCAGCGGACGCTGCCGAAATTCAAGCGATACGCGATGTCGTTTGGTGAAGTGCTGGGCTCTGGGCCGTTTTTCAAGGCGTACGTCGCCAACCTGATCCCGGGCCAGCTGGGCGGCCCGACCCTTGACGCGCGGATGTACGACCGGCCGCTCGACCCCGACCAGAAGCTGCCGTCTGAGGCGGTGGACCCGCCGACCGGCACCCCTCCCGTGCCGCCGGAGAACGCGCCGCATCCCATCTGGTCCCAGCCGCCCTCACCCGCGCCGGCGCCGGGACCGCCGCCCGAGCCGAGCCCGGCGCCCGTCCCGGCCGGGGGGCAATGATGAGTCGGCGCACCCTGCGCCGGCTGACCGCCGTCAGTCTGGCCGTGACGCTGGTCGTAGCGTCGTTCCTGGTTGGCAAGAAACTCTGGAACGACGTCGAAAAGAACACTTATTCGGCGTATTTCACGGAAGCCAACGGATTGTTCGTCGGCGACGAGATCCGGATCCTCGGCGTCCCCGTCGGCGTGGTGGACAAGATCGAGCCGCAGCCGGCGAGTTCCAAGGTGACGTTCTCCGTCGACAAGCAATACCCGGTGCCGGCCGATGCGCGGGCCGCGATCCTGTCGCCGTCGTTGGTGACACCCCGCGCGATCCAGCTCGTCCCGGCCTACTCGGGCGGCCCGAAGCTGAGCCCCGGGGCGTCGATCCCCCTGAGCCGCACCGCCGTTCCGGTCGAATGGGACGACTTCCGCAAGCAGCTGGAGAAGCTGACCGACGCCCTGCAGCCGACGGCGCCCGGCGGGGTGAACTCGGCCGGCGAATTCATCAACTCGGCCGCGGACAACCTGCGCGGACAGGGGGAGACCGCCCGGGACACGGTGATCAAGCTGTCCCAGGCCATTTCGGCGCTCGGCGACCACGCCGACGACATCTTCAGCACGGTGCGCAACCTCCAGTTGCTGGTGTCGGCGCTGTATTCGAGCAGCGACCTGCTGGCCTCCTTCAACCAGAACCTGGCCAGCGTGACGACGATCCTGTCGAACAGCCCCAACGAGGTCGCCAACGCGGTGAAGGGTCTCGACGGGGCCCTGGCGGATCTGCGCGACTTCCTCGCCGAGAACCGGGAGCCCGTGGGCGTCACGTTCGACCGGCTGAGTTCGATCACGACCGCCCTCAACGACAGCCGCGCGGACATCAAGCAGGTCCTGCACGTCGTCCCGACGGTGTTCCAGAACTTCATGAACATCTATCAGCCGGCGCAGAGCGCGATGAGCGGCATCCTGGCGCTGAACAACTTCGCCGACATTCCGCAGTGGATCTGCAGCTCGATCGAGGCGGCCGCCCGGGCCCGGTTGGATCGGGTCTCGAAGCTCTGCCTGCAGTACGTCAACCCGATCATCAAAAACCGCCTCTACAACTACATTCCGGCGGGAATCAACCCGTTCGTCGGGACCCAGGCCCGCCCCAGCGAGATCACCTACAGCGAGGATTCGCTGCGCCCCGGCTACACGCCGCCCCCGCCGCCCGAGGCACCGCCTCCAGCGGCGCCCCCGCCGGCGGTCCTCGACAACCAACCGCAAGCCCAGGCGCAGCCCCCGCCGCCGGAGAACAACGTGAGCTCGACCCAGGTCCTGCAGAACCTGATGCTGCCGACGGGCGCGCCATGAGACGCGCGATAGCCGCCGCGCTCGGCGTGGTCTGCTTCGTCGTACTCTCCGGGTGCGAATGGCGGGGCCTGAACTCGTTCAAGCTGCCCGGCACCGCGGGCGGGGGGCCCGGCGCCTACACGATCCAGGCGCAGCTGCCCGACGTCGTCACGATCCAGCAGAACACCCGCGTTCGGGTCGACGACGTCAACGTCGGCAACGTCACCAAGATCGAACTCCAGGACTGGCACGCGCTGGTCACCATGCGCATCGACGGCGATGTGCGCCTGCCGGCCAATTCGACGGCCAAGCTCGGGCAGACCAGCCTGCTCGGCTCAATGCACATCGAGCTCGCACCCCCCAAGGACGAGCCGCCGGTCGGGCGACTGCAGAACGGGTCGGTGATCCCGTTGTCGCGCGCGAGCATGTACCCCACCACCGAGCAGACCCTGGCGTCGGTATCGATCCTGTTGAACGGCGGCGGGATTGGACAGCTGCAGGAGATCAATCAGGCGATCGCCAAGGCGTTCGGCGGCCGGGAGAACGACATGCGCAGCTTGCTCGGCCAGCTCGACGAGTTCATCAAGGGCACCAACGCGCAGACCGACGACATCATCGCCGCGGCCGAGAACCTCAACTCGCTGGCCGGGCAGTTCGCCGACAAGGATCCCGTGGTCGACAAGGCGCTCATGACGGTGCCCAGGGCGCTGGCGATCCTGTCGCAGGAGCGCACCAAGATCGCCGATGCGATCGACCAGCTGGGCAAGTTCAGCGCCATTGCGGCCGACACCATCCACCAGAGCAGGGAATCGTTGGTGAACAACCTGCGCAACATCGCCCCGGTGCTGCGCTCACTCGCCGACGCCGGGCCTGCGCTCACCAAGGGGCTTGACGGCCTCGCCACCTATCCATGGCCGACGTCCACGGTGACCAATTGGTTCCGTGGCGACTACGCCAATCTCACAATGATCGTCGATTTGACCCTGAGCCGCATCGACACGTCGCTCTTTACCGGTTCCCGCTGGGAGGGCAACCTCACCGAACTGGAGATGCAGTGGGGACGCACGATCGGCATGCAGCCGAGCCCGGTGACGGGCGGCAACCCGCTGACGTTCCCTTACCACAACGGGGGTTACTGATGCTGCGCCTTGGCCGACGGACCTGGATCCAGCTGGCCGTCCTTTCCCTGGTCACCCTGGTGTCCTGTGGCGCAATGGCATTCAACTTCATGAAGTTGCCCGAAAC
Organism: Mycobacterium sp. 050134; assembly: GCF_036409085.1. NCBI lineage: Bacteria > Bacillati > Actinomycetota > Actinomycetes > Mycobacteriales > Mycobacteriaceae > Mycobacterium > Mycobacterium sp. 050134. The sequence continues at coordinate 152,285 of NZ_JAZGLV010000007.1, read as the reverse complement.
GCTGTTCGGCATCGGGGAGTACAACGTCACGGTGGACCTGCCCTCGTCCGGCGGGCTCTACAAGACGTCGGTCGTCACATACCGCGGCACCGACATCGGCCAGGTCAAGTCGGTCGACGTCACCGCCACCGGGGTGCGTGCGGTGCTCGCCCTGCGGTCGGGCGTCAAGGTCCCCTCCGACGTGCAGGCGTCGGTGCACAGCCGCTCGGCGATCGGTGAGCAGTACATCGAGCTCACCCCGCAGCCGAGCAAGGACGGGGGACAGTCCCGCCCGCTGCGCGCCGGCGACGTCATCCCGGCCGGCCGTGTCGACGTCCCCGTCGACATCGGACACCTGCTCGATCTGACCAACCGTGCCCTGCAGGCCATTCCACGCGACAACCTGCGCACGGTGATCGACGAGACCGACCGCGCCGTCAGCGGCCTCGGCCCCGAGCTGTCCCGTATCGTCGACGGGTCCACGGCGCTGGCCATCGCCGGGGGACGCACCGCCGACCCACTCGCCGCCCTGATCGACCAGTCGCCCGCGGTCCTGAACTCCCAGGTGCAGACCTCGGACGCGATCGGTACGTGGTCCAAGCGCACCGCGGCCATCATGGCGCAGTTCAAAGCTCAGGACGCCGCGGTGCGAGACCTGTTGACGCAGGGCACTTCCGGGCTGGAGGAAGGCCGAGCGCTGTTCGACCGGGTGGCGCCGGCTGTCCCGGTGCTGATGGCCAACCTGGTGAGCCTGGGCGACATCGCGGTGGTCTACCGCCACGACATCGAGCAGATACTGGTGCTGCTCCCGCAGGGCATCGCCGTGATGTCCGCGGCGCTGGTGCCCAACCTGTACAGCAAGCAGGAATACAAAGGCTTCTACCTGGATTTCAACCTCAACCTCAACCTGCCGCCACCCTGCACGACGGGTTTCCTGCCGCCCCCGCAGCGCCGCTCACCGGCCGATGTCGACGCCCCGGACCGGCCGGCGGCGGACCTGTATTGCCGGGTCCCGCAAGATTCCGAACTCAATGTGCGCGGGGCGCGCAACATTCCCTGCGAGACCAAGCCGTGGAAGCGGGCCCCCACCGTGGAGCTCTGTGAGAGCGACGAGGAGTATGTGCCGCTCAACGACGGTTACAACTGGAAGGGCGACCCGAACGCCACCTACAGCGGCCAGGGCGTGCCCCAGTATGCGCCGGGTCAGGATCCGCGGCTGCCACCGCCACGCGGCACCGCGCCGACACCCACGCCGCCTCCCGCGCCGTTGGCGGTCGCGACCTACGACCCGGCCAACGGTGACTACATCGGGCCGGACGGGCGCCGGTACACCGAGTCAGATCTGGCGCACCCGCGCGCGAAGAACTGGCAGTCACTTCTTGTCCCGCAACCGTGAGAGTTTTCCCGGCCCGAACCCGGGCCGGGCTAGTAAGGAGCAGCATGGCCGACGAACCCGACAACCCAGAAACCGACGAAACGGTCGGTGAGACAACCGAGATCACCGGGGACACCAAACTCGAGGAGGGCGAATCCGCGGCACCCCCCGTACGGTGGCGCGATCGGCTGACCCGCCCGCGGCTTTCCGACGTCGGAGTGGCGCTGGTGGCCGGCGCGGTGGTCGTCGCGGCGATGACGGGGCTGACCGGCTGGCTTGGCTACCACGCCTACCAGAAGCACGAGGCCCAGGCCCGGCGTGACTCGTTCGTCCGGACCGCCCGCCAGGCGGCGGTGAATCTCACGACCATCAACTACACCGAGGTCGAGGCGGACGTGCAGCGGATCCTCGACGGAGCCACCGGGGCATTCCGCGACGACTTCGAGCAGCGGTCCAAGCCGTTCGTCGAGGTCGTCAAGGCGGCCCAGTCGAAATCCGAGGGCACGGTGACCGATGCGGGACTGGAGTCCCAGCACGGTGACGCCGCCCAGGTGCTGGTCGCGGTCGCGGTGAAGTCGCGGACCGCCGGCGGCGAGGAGGCGCCGCGGGAGTGGCGCATGCGCATCGAGGTGCGTGCGGTCGGGGATGACACCAAGGTGTCGAACGTGGTGTTCGTGCCATGACAACTCTCACCGACAAGACCGACACCACGCCCGACATCGACGATGACGATCTGACGACCGAAGACGAAGCCACACAGCCGGATTCGGAGGTGGGCGATGCGGGCGAGGCCTCCTCCGGGGACACCCGCGAGCGGCGGCGCGTCAACTGGAAGCGGGTGTTCGCGTTCGGCCTGCTGCCCGGACTGGCCCTGGTGCTGGCGCTGGCGTCGGGGTACCTCCGGTGGGTGGACGGCTCGGCCGACGACCTGGCGCAGGCGCGCGCCGATGCCGTCCGGGTCGCCGGCGAAGACACCGTCGCCCTGTTGTCCTACAAGCCGGACTCGGTGGACAAAGACCTCGGCGCGGCGCGGGAGCGGCTGACGGGCGACTTCAAGGACGCCTACACCACCCTGACCCGCGAGGTCGTCATACCGGGCGCCAAGGAAAAGCACATCACGGCGGTGGCGAAAGTGATTGCGGCGGCGCCGGTCTCGGCGACAGCGAACCACGCGGTGGTGCTGCTGTTCGTCAACCAGACGGTGACCATCGGCGACGGCACCCCCACCGACACCCAGCCTGTCATCCGGACGACGCTGGACAAGGTCAATGGCCGTTGGCTCGTCTCGCGTTTCGACCCGGTGTGATGAAGGCCCGTCTTCGCGCCGGCGCTTTGCCCGTCGGTGTAGCCGTGTGCGGGGTAGCCGTTTTGGCGGCTCCGGCGGCGCACGCCGACAACAAGAGGCTCAACAGCGCCGTCGTGTCCGCGGTCTACACCATGCAGCACCAGGCGGGCTGCGCGAACGACGTGATCCGCAACAACGCGCTCACGCTGGCCGCCGAGTGGCACGCCGAAGACATGATCAACAACCGAAACATCAACGACGACATCGGGTCCGACGGATCGACCCCGCAGGACCGGGCCAACGCCGCCGGCTTCGCTGGCAAGGCCGCCGAGACGGTGGCGATCAACCCGGCCATCGCCATCAGCAGCCTCGAACTCGTTAATCAGTGGTACTACAACCCCGACGACATGGCGATCATTCGGGACTGCGCCAACACGAACATCGGGGTGTGGTCGGACAACAGCATGGACCGCACGGTCGTGGTGGCCGTGTACGGGCAGCCCGCCGCGCGCCAGCGATGAGTGGGTGCGGGCGGGCCGACGCTAGCTGGCCCGTTGTGCCCCGGACGCCTCGCCCAGCCGCGCCAGGGTCGCCCCGGCATCCGAGGTCGCGCCCCGGTTGTACGGCAACTTCGACAGCGCGGTCGCCATCGCGCACGTGTTGGTCAACGCCGCGAAGGTTAGCCCGCCGCCGATTCCGGCGGCCACCCATTTGAGCCGCGGCACGGCCACGCTGCCCAGGACCGAGGACAGCACCACCGATCCCGCGACGAGGCGCACCTGGCGTTCGAGGTCCCAGCGCTGCACCCCGCGGTCGAGCGGCAAACCCCGGCCCTCCCAGTCGAGAACGCCTCCCTCGAGGACGCGCCCGCCGGTCAGTCCGGCATTGCGCAACACCGTTTGGGCCTTCGTCGAACGTTGTCCGGATCGGCACACCAGCACGACGTCGCCGTGCCCGAGGCGAGCGGCAGTATCAGCGGTGTGCTTCTCGAGCACGTCGAGGGGCACGTTGTCGGATCCTGCGATGTGTGCGGTTTCGAACTCGGCCGGGGTGCGGACGTCGATGATCCGCGGCGCCTTGCGGCCCGAGTCCAGCAGCTCGCGCAGCTCGGTCGATGTGATCACGTCGGCGGTCGGTGCAGTCATGGTCTCCTCCGTTCCTTCCCCGTGGTGGTACCCGAGTACGGCCGGCGACCCGCGGGTTTTCCTCACGCTGAGTCTTTAGACGAGGCCGAGCTTTTCGGCGTTGTCATAGTTGTCATCGATGAGTACGACGCGCAGACGGTGCCGGTCCAGCAGCGCGGCCGCGATCGACGCGCGATAGCCGCTGGCGCAATGGATCCACAGCTCGCGGTCCCCGGGCAGCTCGCCGATACGCCCGGGGAGCTCATGCAGCGCGACGTTGACCGCGAAGCGGACGTGGCCGTCCTCGAATTCGTCGGGCTGGCGCACGTCCAGGACGACGATCCCGTCGTCGTCGAGTACATCGGCGAGATCCTCGAACCCGGCAACTCGGTAGGCCCGCAATGCCTCCCCGGCGGCCAGCGCTCGGATGTCGCCGGTGGCGCTGCCGGTGAGCCGGTCGACACCGATTCGGGCGAGTTCGCGTTGCGCCTCGGCGACCTGGTTGGCGTCGTCCCCGATGAGGGTCAGCGGTGCGCCCCACGCGTACAGCCAGCCCAGATAGTTGACGAACGAACCCGACAGCTCGAATCCGTAACTGCCGGCGAGGTGCCCGGCCGCGAACGCCGTCCGCCCGCGCAGATCCACCACCCATTCGCCGGCGTCGAGTCGGCGGCGGAGCTCCGCGGGGTTCACGGGTTCGGGCGCGGACAGATCTGGCGCCTGCGGCCCGGCACGGTTGAGGACGCCCATGTGCGCGTAGTAGGCGGGGTAGGCCGACAAGTTGGCCAAGAGCTCGTCGACGTACTCTCGCTCGCCCTGGGTGAGCGCCGGGTTCTTTTCGCGTTGGTCGCCGATGGTCGACTCGTCACCGTCGGTGGGCGCGGCTGAACAGAAGCTGCCGAACCCGTGGGTGGGGTACACCGGCGTCGCCGCGGGCAGCCCGTCGGCGAGGCGCCGCACCGAACGGTATTGCAGCCGGGTGAGTTCAGCGGTGTACTCCTCCCCGAGCAGGTCGGTTCTTCCGGTGCTGCCGAAGAGCATCGATCCTCCGGTGAAGACACCGACGCTCTTCCCGGCGTCGTCGCGGAGCACGTAACTCACGTGGTGGTGGGTGTGCCCCGGGGTGAGCAGCACGTCGAGGTGGATGCCGCCGGTGTCGATGCGGTCCCCCTCGCCGACCGCCCGGCGTTCAAACTCGACGTCTTCGCCCGCGGGAAGGACGTATTCGGCGCCGACCGCGCGCGCCAGCGCCAGGCCGCCGGTCACATAATCGTTGTGGATGTGCGTTTCCAGCACGTGGGTGATGCGGAGGTCACCCGCCAACTGTAGGACCCGATCGATGTCGCGCTGCGGGTCGATGACGACGGCGACCTCGCCGTCGCTCGCCAGGTAGCTGCGGTCGCCCAGCCCCGAGGTCTCGATCACCGACACGTCAATCGGGTGTTTGCCGCGGTCCGCCCCCGTCATAGGGCGAACCTAGTCGCCGCCGGAGCGCCGCGCCGGGCGAGCCGGACCCCCGTCGGCGCCCGACGTTGACATTGGCGCCGACGCTAAACGCTCTGGTACTGAAGGAGATTGGCGCAGAGACCGGTCAATTTTCAGGTCCGTGCGGCACTTTCGACCGCCGTGATTCGTTCTATGATGCGCGCGCCGAGCGGGAAAAGCCCTCTTGGCCCGACATGGAATTGGCGGCGTCGCGGATACCCTGCCCGTGGCCTGCGAGCTCGCAGGCGCAGGGCTGCGAGTCGCTCTGCAGCAGCCGCCACAGCCGCGTGCCGCGCTTGCGCATTAGGTGCTGGACATAGACCTTGTCGCGCTGCCGCTGCGAGAACACCATGTCCAGGTTGACGGGCAGTCCCGCCCAGTCGACCGGGTCGGCGCCCGACTGCTGGGGCGGATTGTCACCCGCGGTGTTCTGTCGCAGCCGGCAGTGCAGCGGGCAACCAGTGTGTCCGGTGCCGTGGTCTGGCGCACCATTCTCCCGAGCCACGCCTGCGTCCCTCCTCGAATGCGGAACAGGTCTCAGGCGTATGGTGCGCCGGCGATGTTTCGGCGGCGGATGCGCGACGTTTCGGCCACATTACGGGTTTCGCCGGGTGGCTCAGTACACGTCGCGGTGGTAGCGCTTGTCGGCGCTCAACCCCTGGACATAGGCCTTCGCCGCGTCGGGTTCCAGGTTGCCGTGTCGGGCCGCGATTTCGCAGAGCGCGCGGTCGACGTCCTTGGCCATCGGGTCGGCGTTGCCGCAGACGTACAGGTGGGCGCCGTCCTGCAGCCATCGCCACAGCTGCGCGCCCTTCTCGCGCATCAGGTGCTGGACGTAGACCTTCTCCCGCTGATCCCGCGAGAACGCCAGGTCAAGTTCGGTGAGGAACCCCTCGGCGCGCATCTGCTCGATCTCTTCGCGGTAGTAGAAGTCGGTCGCCGCGTGCTGCTCCCCGAAGAACAACCAGTTGGCGCCGCTGTGCCCGAGCGCGCGGCGTTCCTGCAGGAAGGCCCGGAACGGCGCGATCCCGGTGCCGGGTCCGATCATGATCATCGGGGTGTGCGGGTCGCTCGGCGGCCGGAAGGTGGTCGACGGCTGCAGGAACACGGCGACGGGGTCGCCGGGGGAGCGGTCGGCCAGGTAGGTCGAGCACACCCCGCGGCGCGGCACGCCCTGGAAGTTGAAGCGCACCGGCGAGACCGTCAGGTGAACCTCCGCGGGGCACTCCTTGGGGCTCGACGAGATCGAGTACAGGCGCGGCTGGAGGCGCTTGAGCACCCGCAGCCACTCGTGGGCCGACGCGGAGACCGGCAGTTGTCCCAGCAGGTCGATGGACTGGCGCCCCCACGTCCAATCCGCCAGCGCCCGCTTGTTCTCCGGCTTCAGCAGCTGCGCGAGCGTCCGGTCGCCGGTGCGCTCCTGGACGAACCGCACCAGGTCGCGGCTGATATGGGCGATCTCGATCCGCTCGGTCAGGGCGGAACGCAGCGACATCAACCCGTGCTCGCCGACCTCGACCGGGGTCTGTCCGTCCAGCCCGGTGACGGACAGCCATTCGTCGACCAGTTGGTCGCTGTTGCGCGGCCACACGCCCAGCGCGTCGCCGGCCTGGTAGCTGATCGTGTCTTCGGGGACCCGCAGCACCAACTGCCGCACGTCTTTCGCCGACTGCGGGCGACCCAGCTTGATGTTCTGGGCCATGTCGGTGATCAGGGGACGCTTCTTGGTGTAGCCGGCGGCCCCCGCGTCCTTGGTCGGCCGCGGCGGGGCAGCAACCGGGGCGGCGACGACGGGTGCGGCACCGTCCCGGCTCACCGGCGCGGACGTGCGGGACAGCACCTCGATCACGCCGCTCAACCACTCGCCGGCGGCGTCGTCGTAGTCGGGTTCGCAGTCGACCCGGTCAACGATGCGGCTCGCCCCGAGCTCGGCGAGGCGCGCGTCGAGCTTGCGTCCGTGCCCACAGAAGTCGTCGTAGTTTGAGTCGCCCAGTGCCAGCACGGCGTAACGGGTGTCGGCGAGTCGCGGCGCCCCGTCGGCGGAGAGCGCCCGCCACAGGGCGGCGCCGGTGTCCGGCGCCTCGCCGTCACCGGTGGTGCTGGTGATCAGCAGCAGCTCGCGGGCCGCGGGTAGCTGCGCGGCGTCGAAGTCGTCCATGCTGTGCAACGCGATCGGCAAGCCGGCCTCGGTCAGTTTCGCGGCGATGTCGGCGGCCAGTTGTTCTGCGTTCCCCGTCTGAGAGGCCCACAGCACCACGATCGGTGCGCGCCCGGCGGGCGTTTCGGTCGCTGGCTGTTCCTGGACCGCGGGGGCCGTTTCGGCCTGTCCGAAGAGTCCGGCGAGCAGGCCGTCCACCCACAGCCGGGTCGGAGGGTCGAACGGTGCGCTTTGCGGAAGGGTCGGCACCCCCAGGGCGCCCCGTCCGGCCTCGGCGCGCAGCCCGGTGACCAGGCCCGCGAGGTAGGAGCGGCCGAGTGGACCGAACTGGGGCGCCGGTTCGTCCCCGACGCCAAGGAGGGCGGCCAGGGTGTCCACCTTGCCGGGGTCGATCGCGTTGGCGGGCTCCGGCCGGCCGGACTGTGACGCGTCCGGGGCCGAATCCGGTTCGGCCACTGCGACTTTTGTCAGGGTCACCGCGCAGGCTTTGAACTCCAGCTGATAGGAGACGGGGTCGGCCGCGTCGTTGGTGACGGCGTTGATCGACAGGTATTCGCCGAAGGTGTCGTTCCAATGGAAGGGGGCGAAGCAGTCGCCCGGCCGCACCCGGTCCGTGACGACGGCCGGCACGACGGCACGCCCACGGCGGGAAGCGATTTCGACAAGGTCGCCCCCGGCGATGGTCAGCCGGGCGGCGTCGTCGGGGTGGATCTCGACGAGCGGCTTGGGGTTGAGCTTGTTGAGCTTGGCGACCTTGCCCGTCTTGGTCATCGTGTGCCACTGGTGCGGCAACCGACCGGTGTTGAGCAGGAACGGGAAGTCGTCGTCGGGCATCTCTTCGGGCAGCAGGTGCGGGCGGGGGAAGAACACGGCCCGGCCGCTGGGGGTGGGGAACGCCAGCCGCGGCACGCTGCCGTCCTCGCGGACCAGCCGAGTCTGGCTGACGCCGTCGTTGAGGTAGCGGATCGGGTTGCGGTCGCTTTCGGCGTCCGGTGGGCACGGCCACTGCAGCGGCGTGCGCCGCAAGCGGTCGTAGCTGGCGCCGCGCAGGTCGTAGCCGGTGGTGGGGTTGGAGAACCGCCGGATCTCCTCGAAGACCTCTTCGGCGGAGTCGTAGTCGAACGCGTGCGAATAGCCCATCGCGCAGGCGATCCGGGCGATGAGTTGCCAGTCCGGCAGCGCCTGGCCCGGGGCCTCGACCGCCGGCTGGAACAGCGTCAGGTTGCGCTCGGAGTTGACCATCACCCCCTCGGATTCCGTCCACAAAGCGGCCGGCAACAACACGTCGGCGTACTCGTTGGTCTCGGTCTCGGCGAAGGCGTCCTGGCTGATGACCAGCTCGGCGCTCTCCAGCCCTTCCAGCACTGTCCTTCTATTCGCCACCGTGGCAACGGGATTGGTGCAGATGATCCAGCAGGCCTTGATCTGGCCGTCGGCCATCCGGGAGAACATGTCGACCGTGCCGGTGCCCACATCGGTGCGCAGCGACCCGCGGGGGATGCCCCACTGGTCTTCGACGAAGGCCCGGTCGTCGGCCGACATGACGGACCGCTGTCCCGGCAGACCCGGCCCCATGTAACCCATTTCGCGCCCGCCCATGGCGTTGGGCTGGCCGGTCAGCGAGAACGGTCCGCTGCCCGGCTCGCAGATCGCGCCGGTGGCCAGGTGCAGGTTGCACAGGGCGTTGGTGTTCCAGGTGCCGTGCGTGCTCTGGTTGAGGCCCATCGTCCAGCAGCTCGTCCAGTTCGTGGCCTCACCGATCCAGCGCGCGGCCGTGTGGATGTCGTCGGCGGGGATGCCGGTGATCTCGCTGACGTGGTCCGGGGTGAACTGCTCGAGGAAGCTGGGCATCAACTCCCAGCCCTCGGTGAATTCGGCGATGAATTCGTCGTCGGTGTGCCCGTTTTCGACGATCAGGTGCAGCAGGCCGTTGAGCAGGGCGAGGTCGGTCCCGGGGGCAACCTGAAGGAACAGGTCGGCCTTGTCCGCGGTCGCGGTGCGGCGCGGGTCGACGACGATGAGCTTCGCGCCGGCCTTGACGCGATCCATCATGCGCAGGAACAGGATCGGATGGCAGTCGGCCATGTTGGCGCCGATGACGAAGAAGACGTCGGCGTGCTCGAAATCCTGGTAGGACCCGGGCGGCCCGTCCGCACCCAGCGACAGCTTGTAACCGGAGGCCGCGCTGGCCATGCACAGACGCGAGTTCGCCTCGATCTGGTTGGTGCCGATGAAGCCTTTGGTCAGCTTGTTGGCGAGGTATTGCGCCTCGATGGACATCTGCCCCGACACATACATCGCGAAGGCATCCGGCCCGTGCTCGTCGATGACGGACCGTAACCGCCTGGCGCACTCGGCGATCGCGCGGTCGATGTCCACCTCCTCGGCGGGTTCGTCGCGCTCGGGGCGCAGGTACGCCGAATGCAGTCGGCCCGGCGCTGCGAGCAGGTCCGCGGTGGTGGCGCCCTTGGTGCAGAGTCGGCCAAAGTTGGCTGGATGCTCTTTGTTGCCAACCGACTTGACGACGTGACGGCGGTCGCTTTCGCCCTCTGTTGTGATCTGCAGCACCATGCCGCATCCCACGCCGCAGTAACCGCACATGGTGTTCACGGCGTCGGTCGACACCATGGACTCCGGGGCCACGATTGCGTCCTCCTCCGTTTGCCGTCGCCTGCGCACAGGGCTCTATCGCGATTGTGGGGCAAGGATGTTTCGGTCCGGATGCTCGATGTTTCCGAGCGTTTACGACGACCTCTCACTGGGCCCGGCGGAGCGGTGATGTGATCGTGATGGCTTCGCGATCTCCTCGGGTGTCGTCGCAGGTCATCGTCGACCGGCGGCCCAGCACGACGCTACCCGCGGCACCGGCTCGCAGCGGCCCTGCGACCGGTTCTATGACGAAACGGATGGGACAATCACAGCCTTCGCTAAGCTCACAGCGTGCACCGGCTGACCGTGATCCTGCTGATTTTGCTGGCCGCCGGTTGCGGTGGGAAACCAGCGAACTCGCCGTCGGCGCCCTCGGGCAAATGCAAGGACTCCGACGGGCCCGCGGCCGACACGGTGCGGCAGGCGATCGCCTCGGTGCCCATCGCCGAGCCGGGAACCGCATGGGTCGAGATCGGGCGCGGGCACACCCGGAACTGCCGCCTCTACTGGGTGCAGGTCATCCCCACTATCGCCAGCGAGTCGACGGGCCAGCAGCTGCTGTTCTTCGACCGCAACGCCTCGCTGGGCACACCCACGCCCAACCCCAAGCCGTACATCACCGTGCTGCCGCCCTCGGATGACACCGTGACGGTGCAGTACCAATGGCAGGTCGGCAAGGACCAGCCGTGCTGTCCGACGGGCATCGGCACGGTGAAGTTCAAAATCGGGCCGGACGGCAAGCTGCAGGCGCTCGGCAAGATCCCGCATCAATAGCTCTGGCGGTCAATCTTTTTGCTTCGAATGCCTTGCCAGTTGAGTGTGCATGGTGGGCGTTGAGTGTGCGCCTAGCGCGGGGTTTTCGGCGGTTTGGCCGCGCTGGTTGCACACCCGACGCGCTGGTTGCACACTCGACGCGAAGCCCCCACGGAGGCCCGCTCACCACCCTTTGCACCAAGACGCCGTATCGCCGGGCGCACCAAGTTCACGAGCCTCCGAGCTAGCGAGCACCACGGGCCGCCAAACCGCAATAGCGTCAAACCGGCAAGTTCTCCGGATGCAGCATCTCGGCGTACCGCAACTGCTCGGGAATCCCGAACCCGTCGACGAGCGTCTTCGCGTGCGGCCGCAACAAGCGACAGCGATCGTTGATGCCCCGGGTGACGGCCTTGGCGCGCTCGGTGGACAGGTACCGGTGCTCGATGTACCAGGCCTTGTCATCCTCGATCACCGACAACGCGTACAGGTCGCACAGGACCCCTAGCAGCTCACGGGCCTCCTCGTCCTCGCAGGAGTCGATCCCGGCGACGAACGCCTCGAGCACCACGCGGTCGATGTGCGCCGACGCGGCGTGCAGGACATGGTCCTGCACGGCGTTGAACGCATCGAACGCGGACATCTCCTTGGACTTGCCCTGCAGCCGGCGCGCGACGGACGCCAGCAGGTATTCCTCACGGTCGGAGAACATTTGGATCTGCGTGCCGCGGTTGAACAGGCTGCCCTCCTCCTCGCTGTCCTGGCGGGCGTCCACGATGGTCTGGATGATCGCCTCCGCGGCGGTGCGTTTGACGACGCGCTCGCTGACCGTGCTGGCCGCAAAGCGCACCCACTCGACGGGGCTCATGCTGCGGATGTCGTCGCGATAGGCGGTCAGCAACTCCTTGGCCACCAGCTGGGTCAGCACATGGTTGTCACCCTCGAACGTGGTGAACACGTCGGTGTCGCCGCGGAGCGCGACCAGCCGGTTCTCGGCCATGTAGCCGGCGCCGCCGCAGGCCTCGCGGGCCTCCTGGATCGCGCGGCTCGCGTGCCAGGTGTTGGACGCCTTCAGCCCGGCGGCGCGGGATTCCAGTTCCCGCTGTTCCTCGGCGTCGACGGCGTCCGCGGTCTGGATGTCGTGGCACTTGCTCACCAGCTCGTTCTGCGCGAACTGCAGGGCGTAGGACTTGGCGATCAGCGGGAACAGCCGCCGCTGGTGCACCAGGTAGTCCATGATCACCACCTCGTCGTCGCCGTCGGGCGCGCTGAACTGCTTGCGCTGCAACGCGTATCGGGTGGCGATGTCCAGCGCGACGCGGGCGGCGGCGCCCGCGCTGCCGCCCACCGTGATCCGGCCGCGCACCAGCGTGCCCAACATGGTGAAGAACCGGCGGTTGGGATTCTCGATCGGCGAGCTGTACGTGCCGTCCGCCGCGACGTCGCCGTACTTGTTCAAGAGGTTCACCCGAGGCACGCGGACGTGGTCGAACACGATGCGCCCGTTGTCCACCCCGGGCAGGCCACCCTTGTATTCGCAGTCTGACGTCGTCACCCCGGGCAGGTCGTTGCCGTCGGCGTCACGGATCGGGACCATCAGGCAGTGCACGCCGTGGTTGACCGGCTCGCCGTTGTCGGTGGTGATCAGCTGCGCGAAAACCGCTGCCATGGTGGCGGTTTCGGCGGCACCGCCGATGTAGTCCTTACGGGCCGTAGGCGTGGGGGAGTCGATCACGAACTCCTCCGTCTCGGCGTCGTAGGTGGCGGTGGTCTCCAGCGACTGCACGTCGCTGCCGTGGCCGGTCTCCGTCATCGCGAAACAGCCCCGCAACTCGAGGCTGATGATGTCCTTGACGTAGGCCTCGTGGTGACGCTCGGTGCCCAGGTTCTCGACGGCGCCGCCGAACAGTCCCCACTGGACGCCGGCCTTGACCATCAGCGACAGGTCCGACATCGCGAGCATCTCGATCATGGTGATCGCCGCGCCGATGTCCCCGGTGCCGCCGTGCTCCTTGCGGAAGTTGTCGGCGGCGGCGCCGAAGGCGGCCATGATCCGCATCTGCTCGGCCACCTTGGTCCGGGCGATCACCGTGTTCGGGGTGTAGTGCGGGCGGAACAGGTCCTCGCTCATCGTGGCCCGCAGCTGGTTCTTCACGTCGCGCCAACGCCCGTCCAACGCGTCGCGCAAGTGTTCGGCAGTGGTCTTCGTCTCTGGCGCCATAATCCGACCGTAACCCGCTGGCGGCGTGGCCTAAACAACGTCGACGAAACCGGCCCAATGCGCCCGATAACGTTGAGGTATGGGTCGGTGGCGGCGGGGCGGCCGCAAGATGAGCCACCTGGTGGCGGTCGGCTGCTCCGTCCTCGCCGCGACCGCGTGCACCCCGACGGGCCATCCCCCCGCCCAGCCCCCGCTGCTGGCCTATCTCGGTCAGTCGCAGGTGCCGTTCGACGCCACCTTCGAGAACACGGTGATCGGCGGCCTGTCGGCGATCAGTTACGACGCCGGCCGCCAGCTGTACTACGTGATCAGCGACGACCGCTCCCAAAGGAGCCCGGCCCGTTTCTACACCGTGCAGCTGTCGTTGTCCCCCAAGGGAATCGACAAGGCGACGTTCACCGGCACCCGGCCGCTGTTGGACCAGTCCGGTCAGCCCTTCCGGCCGCTGCAGCTGAACGCCACGCCACCCGTCGTTCCGCCGGACCCGGAGGGCATCGCCTTCGACCCGGGGCGGCAGCGCCTGTATTGGTCCTCGGAGGGCGAACGAATCGCCGCGGGGCCCGTGCTGGAGGACCCCTGGGTGCGGATCGCCGGGCTCGACGGCACCTACCTGGGCCAGTTCACGCTGCCGCCGGACCTCGCCATGTCGGCGCAGCAGACGGGGCCGCGGCGCAACCTGGCGCTGGAGGGGCTGACGCTGACGCCAGACGGGCGATGGGTGTTCGCCGCGATGGAGGACCCCGGCTACAACGACGGCCCGGCCAGCGACGACGGCCACCAGGTGCTGACCAGGGTCACGAAGTTCGAGGCCGCCACCGGCACCCCGATCGCGCAGTACGCCTACCCGATGGACGCCCCGCCGCCGCCCGCCGACCTCAACGGGGTGTCTGATCTCGTCGCGCTGTCCGACACGACGTTTCTGGTGTTGGAGCGGTCCGACTCGGTGCCCCCGCGTGTCCGGATCTACCGCGCCGACGTCGACGCGGCGACCGACGTCTCGGCCGTGCCGTCCCTGCAGCACGCGGCGCTGACCCCGATGACCAAATCGTTGGCCGCTGACCTGGGTTCGACGCCGGGGCTGGGGACGCCCGACAACCCCACCGACAACGTCGAGGGCATCACCCTGGGCCCAAAACTGCCCGACGGCCGCCAGTCGGTGGTGCTGGTCACCGACAACAACTTCTCACCGACTCAGATCACTCAGTTCCTGCTGTTCACGATGCGGTGAGGGGGCGCCGGTCGCGCGCCTCGGGGGTCGCAGCCGGTACAGCACCACGCCGGACGCGATCGCGCCGAAGAGCATGAGCATGACCATGTCGAAAACCCACCAGCCGCTGTAGTGCGCCCACATCTCGGCGTTGGCGGCCAGGTCGTCGACCCGCCGCAGGTCGACCGTGGACGCCGACGCGGCGAAGCCCCACTGCGCCGGCACAAACCACGAGATCTGCTGGAATCCCCACTTGCTCACCAGGGGGACCAGGCAGCCGTCGAACAACAGTGATGCCAGCACGACGGGCACGAACAGCGGCAGCACCTCCCGCAGCGACTTGCCGAGCGTCGACAGCGCGAGGCCCACCATGGCCGAGACGATGGCCGTGACGGCCGCGCTCACGTACAGCTCGAAGGTCGCGTTGTGCAGCAGGACCGCGCCGTGCACCGGACCGCCCTTGACGGCGACCAGCACCGCGAACACGACGGCCGTCAGGAGCGCGGCGGCGACGCTGAACACGGCGGCCTTCGCCGCCAGGTACGCGGAGGCCGATAGCCCGACGGCCTGTTCGCGGCGGAACACGTGCCGCTCGGCGACGACGACGCGGATGGTCAGCGCCGTGCCCAGGATGACCGCGGCGATGTTGAGGGCGGCCAGGATCTCGACGGCTTCGTGGGGGTTGTCGCTGCTCGGCGTGGGCCGGTCGAGGCCCGAATCCCCGGGGATGAGCACGGCCAGCGCCGCCAGGAGGAACGGCAGCACCGCCCAGAACAGGAAGTAGACCCGGTCGACGAACAGCAGGCGAATCTGCCGGCGCGTCAGCATCGCGACCTGGCGCTTGAGCGGCAGCGCCGCGGGCGGCAGCCACGGCGCCGCGGCCTCGGGGGGCGATGGCGCACCGGAGGCCTCCCGCGCGGCGAGATACGCGCGGTGGGCGGCCCCGGGATCGGCGCTGACCAGCGCGAGGACCTCCGCCCAGTCGCTGGTTCCCATCGCGGACTCGACCTGCAGCGGTGTCCCGAGGAAGGCCGGGCCGCCGGCGGCGGTCAGCACCAGGACCTGGTCGCACATGTTCAGGTCGCCCAGCGCCGACTGCGGCGACACGGAGACCACGACGACGCAACCGATGTCGGCCTGGCGGCGCAGCACGCTCATGACGTGGTTCTGCTGGGCGGCGTCGAGCCCGGCGCCCGGGTCGTCGACGACGAGCAGCGTCGGCCTGGTGATGAGCTCGACCGCCATCGACGCACACCGACGCACCTCCGGCGGCAGCTTGGTGATCCGCGTGGCCCGGTGTTCCGTCAGGTCTAGCTCCTCGAGCACCTGGTTGACTAAGCGCTCGCGGTGCTCCGGCGATGTTTCCGGCGGCAGACGCAGCTCGGCGGCGTAGCTCAGGGCCCGCTCGACGGTGAGCCGGGCGTGGACGCACTCGTCGCGCGTCACGATCCCGATGCGCGTGCGCATGGATTCCGGTTCGGCGCGTACGTCGTGGCCGTCGACGGTGACCTGACCGGTGCCGTCGGACCTGGTGCCGGCCAGCAGCGCCAAAAGCGCCGAGTTCCGCGCCGCCGACGGTCCGGTCACCGCCGTGAAGCTGGCGGGGCGCGCGGTGAACGAGA
The DNA here is from genome assembly GCF_036409085.1 of Mycobacterium sp. 050134. NCBI lineage: Bacteria > Bacillati > Actinomycetota > Actinomycetes > Mycobacteriales > Mycobacteriaceae > Mycobacterium > Mycobacterium sp. 050134. The sequence continues at coordinate 136,427 of NZ_JAZGLV010000007.1, read as the reverse complement.
TGTCCGAGAGGACCTCGTGGCCGTCGACGGTGAGTCCCAGCCCGTGCGCGGAGACCCCGAGTGTCCGCGCGCCCGACCGCAGCGGCAAGCGGTAGGTGGAGCTGCCCTCTTCAGTGCGGAAGGACGGCCGCGCGACGCGGAACTTGCGCGTGACCATCCTTTCGATCAGCCCCTGGCCCTTCTGCTCGTCGGCCGGCGCCTCGGGCGGCTGTTCCGCGACGGGTGGCGCGGGCGCGACGGGTGGCGACGGTGGGGGCCCGGCCGGCCCCGGTTGGGTGCCGCGTTGGGACGGCGGCGGTGGGGGGACCCGAATGTGCTCGGTGCCGCGCTCCGTCGGAGCCCGCAGGTCCGGGCCGTCGGGTGCGTCGGGACGGCCACGCGGCGCCTGGCCGGAAATCGGTGGGGGAGGCGGATACCGAGGCGGCTGCCCAGGGGGCGGCGACGCGACCCGCGGCGGCGGCGGATACGGGGGGCGCTGCGGCGGCGCCGGGGGCCGCCCCGCCGGGGCGCCGAGCTGAAAGACCAGCCGCGGGCCGCGCTGCGGATCGCCGAGACTGACCACCTGCCCGTGCTGGATGTCGACGGTCGGCACCCGGGCCCCGCTGACGAATAACCCGACCGGACTCCGCTCGATCGCCACCCAGTGGTGTCCGGTGAACCGCAGCACCAGCTCGACGCGGGGCGCCGGCGGCCGCGTGGCCGCGTAGCCCAGCCGCTCCAGCGGGATGTCGCACGGCGGGCCGTAACCCACGAGCACGTCGCGGCCCGGCGCGAAGACGTATCGCGCCGATCCGACCAGCACCGTCAACGGAGAGGCCGGAAGGGCAGAAGCCTCGCTCCGCATGCCGCCACCTCTCGTCACCGGTCAGCTCGATCGCGCCGGGAAATTCGAATCCGCCCCCAAAACCCTAGAGCTCAAGTGTCTACCCGCTGGCCGCGCTTCATCCACCGGGGCGCGCGCAGATCACTCGGCGCCGCGGCGCCCCATGGTCGAGGCGTTGTCGAGGAGCCGGCGCAACACCTGGACCGCCTCGGTCAGCACCTCGCGATCCGCGGGCTCGAGCTGAGCCAACTGCGGCGCGATCGCGGCGGCACGGTCGGCCCGGACGGCGTTGATGGTGCGTTTCCCCTCCGGGGTGATCCGAATCCGGACCGCCCGGGCGTCGCAGGGATCGACCATCCGGGTGACCAGGCCGGCGTCCTCGAGCCGGCGCACCTGGGTGGTCATCGTCGGCTGGGAGCAGTGGTCGAGGGCGGCCAGGTCGCCGATGCGGGCCTCACCCTGGACCTCGATGGTCGCCAGGAGCCTGGCCTGGGCCGCGGGCAGCGGCATCTGGATGCGCTGCGTTGCCAGCCGGTTCACCCGCGCCACCACGGCGAGCAAGTCCGCTCCCAGCGCGGTCTCCTGCCGGGCGTTCGCGGCGTCGACGCCCTCGGTACGGTTCGCGGCGGATGCGTTCATACCTCCATGGTTGCATAGCTTTGCTATGGGAGAAGAGTGATGTGTCGCGCCGGCTCCAAACAGCGTGCTACCGGGGCAAGGCGCTGCGGCCTGGCAGAATCGGTGAAGTGATCGCGTCCGCCCCCTTGCCTTCGCGCCACCGGCGTGGGGCGTTGCAGCCGGGCGAACTGGCCCAGGCGTCGGTCATGGCGGCGCTGTGCGCCGTCACCGCGATCATCTCCATCGTCGTCCCCTTCGCGGCGGGCCTGGCGTTGCTGGGCACGGTGCCCATGGGCCTCCTCGCGTACCGCTACCGCTTCCGCGTGCTGATCGCCGCGACGGTTGCCGCCGGCGTGATCGCCTTCCTGATCACCGGGATGGGCGGGTTCATGGCCGTGTTCAACAGCGCCTACATCGGGGGGCTGACCGGCACGGTCAAACGCAAGCGCCGCGGCAAACCCACGGTGGTCGTCACCGGCCTGATCGCCGGCCTCCTCTTCGGCGGCCTCATGGTGGGCGCGCTGGCCGTCCTCACCCGTCTCCGCCACCTGATCTTCAAGGCGATGACGTCGAACGTGGAGGGCCTCGTCACCGCGATGAACCACGTGCACCTGCAGGGTGCCGGCGCGGGTTTCAAGCGCTATTTCGATGCCGGGCTTGCCCATTGGCCGTGGGTCTTCCTCGTGTACTTCGTCATCTCGGTGCTGATCGTCTCCCTGATCGGTTGGTGGGCGCTGTCCCGCGTGCTCGAGCGGATGCAGGGGGTGCCCGACGTCCACAAATTGGACGCCCCGGTCACCGACGCCGACCGTCCCGTCGGCCCGGTCCCCGTGCGGCTGGACCACGTGCGCTTCCGGTATCCGGGCGCCGGCCAGGATGCGCTGCGCGAGCTCAGCCTGGAGCTGCGGGTCGGCGAGCACGTGGCGATCACCGGGGCCAACGGCTCCGGCAAGTCCACGCTGATGCTGATCCTGGCCGGCCGCGAGCCCACGTCGGGCACCGTCGAGCGTCCTGGCGCCGTGGGCCTTGGCAAGCTCGGGGGCACCGCCGTCGTCCTGCAGCATCCGGAAAGCCAGGTCCTGGGCACCCGGGTCGCCGACGACGTCGTCTGGGGTCTGCCGCCGGGCACCAACGTCGATGTGCCGCAACTGCTTCAGGAGGTCGGCCTCGACGGACTCGGCGAACGCGAGACCGGCAGCCTGTCGGGCGGTGAACTGCAGCGGCTCGCGCTCGCGGCGGCGTTGGCCCGGGAACCGTCGCTGCTCATCGCCGACGAGGTCACCAGCATGGTCGACCAGCAGGGCCGCGACGCCCTGCTCGGCGTGCTGTCCGGCCTCACCAAGCGGCACCGGACCGCCCTCGTGCACATCACGCACTACAACAACGAGGCGAACTCCGCGGACCGCACGATCAACCTCAGCGACTCACCGGACAACACCGACATGGTGGAGACCGCCAGCCCGCCGACCTCGGCCCCCGTCGTCGAGCGCGGCTCCAACGCACCCGTGCTCGAGCTCATCGACGTCGGGCACGAATACGGCAGCGGCACCCCGTGGGCCAAGACCGCGCTGCGCGACATCAACTTTGTGGTGGAGCAGGGCGACGGTGTGCTGATCCATGGCGGCAACGGCTCCGGAAAGTCGACCCTGGCATGGATTCTGGCCGGGCTCACCGTCCCGACCACCGGCGCCTGCCTGCTGGACGGCAAGCCCACGCACGAGCAGGTCGGCGCGGTGGCGCTGTCGTTCCAGGCGGCCCGGCTGCAGCTGATGCGCGGCCGCGTCGACGAGGAGGTGGCCTCCGCGGCGGGCTTCTCGCCGCGCGACGAGGACCGGGTGGCCGCGGCGCTCGGCGTCGTCGGGCTCGATCCCGCCCTGGCCAAGCGGCGGATCGATCAGCTCAGCGGCGGGCAGATGCGCAGGGTGGTGCTGGCCGGGCTGTTGGCGTGCTCGCCGCGGGCGTTGATCCTCGACGAGCCGCTGGCCGGGCTCGACGCGGCCAGCCAGCGCGGGTTGCTGCGCCTGCTGGAGGACCTGCGCCGCGACCGTGAGCTGACTGTCGTCGTCATTTCCCACGACTTCGTCGGGCTGGAAGGCCTGTGCCCGCGCACGCTGCACCTGAGCAACGGCGTGCTGGTACCGGTCTCGGCGGTCACGGGTGGCATGTCATGACCACAACCACGTCGGCCGACCCGTCACCCGGCCGGACCCGGCGCAACCCGCGCCCGGTGGTGCTGCTGGTTCCGGTGCCCGGGACCTCGCCCATTCACGAGCTCTGGGCGGGCACCAAACTGCTTGCCGTATTTGGCTTTTCGGTGTTGCTGACGTTTTATCCCGGGTGGGTGGCGATCGGGCTGGTGGCCGCGCTGGTGTTCGCGGCGGCCAGGATCGCGCACATTCCCCGCGGCGCGCTCCCGTCGGTTCCCCGGTGGTTGTGGGTCATTCTCGCGCTCGGCGGCGTCACGGCGGCGCTGGCCGGCGGCAGCCCGAAGGTTTCGGTCGGCGGCCTCGAGCTCGGGCTTGGGGGCGGCCTGAACTTCCTGCGCATCACCGCGCTGTCGATCGTGCTGCTCGGGCTCGGGGCGATGGTGTCGTGGACCACCAATGTCGCCGAGATCGGCCCGGCGATGGCGTCGCTGGGCCGGCCGTTGCGGCGCTTGCGGATTCCGGTGGACGAGTGGGCGGTCGCGCTGGCGCTGGCGCTGCGGGCCTTCCCGATGCTGATCGACGAATTCCAGGTGCTTTCCGCCGCCCGCCGCTTGCGGCCCAAGCGGATCCCGAGGGGCCGTAAGGCCCGCCGCCGGCGGCACGCGCCCGAGCTCATCGACCTGCTCTCGGCGGCCATCACCGTGACGCTGCGCCGCGCCGACGAGATGGGCGACGCGATCACCGCCCGCGGCGGCACCGGTCAGATCTCGGCCAACCCGGCGCGACCGAGGCTGGCCGACTGGGTGGCCTTGGCCATCCTGCTCGCGGTCAGCGGCGCGGCGATCGCGCTCGAAACGCTATTGCACGCTACTCAGTAAAACCATCCTGGGAAGGTCACCGGTCGCGTAGCTTGAGCGCGTGGCCGACATTCAGCGCTCGCGGCGCATCGCGGCTCGCCCGCAGAAGGTCTGGGACGTGCTCGGGGACTTCGGGTCGATCAGCTCGTGGGCCGGCAACGTCGACCACTCGTGCGTCTTGTTCTCGGGTCCCGGCGGCGGCCCCGTCGGCACGGCCCGCCGGGTGCAGGTCGGCCGCGACGCCCTCGTCGAGCGCATCACCGAGTTCGACCCGCCCCGCGCGCTGGCCTACGAGATCGACGGGTTGCCCCGCCTCCTGCGCCGGGTGACGAACCGCTGGACGGTCGAGCCGGGCCCCGGCGATTCGGCCGTGGCGACCCTGACGAGCGCGGTCGACATCGGCCCGCACCGGCTGCAGCGGCTTGTCGAACGCGCGCTGTGCCGCTACCTCGCCCGACAGTCCGACGTGATGCTCGCCGGGCTCGCGAACCGATTGGAGCAGGCCCGTGTCTGACCGGCCCGATGTGATCATCATCATGACCGACGAGGAACGGGCGATGCCTCCCTACGAGGCGCCCGAGGTGCGCGCGTGGCGGGATCGAATCCTGGCCGGGCGCAAGTGGTTCGACGATCACGGGGTCAGCTTCGCCCGGCACTACACCGGCTCGCTGGCTTGCGTGCCGAGCCGCCCGACGATCTTCACCGGGCACTACCCGGACCTGCACGGCGTCACCCAGACCGACGGCCTCGGCAAGACGGCCGACGACTCGCGGATGCGCTGGCTCCGGCAGGGCGAGGTGCCGACGCTCGGCAACTGGTTCCGCGCGGCGGGTTATGACACCCACTACGACGGCAAGTGGCACATCTCGCACGCCGACCTCATCGACCCGGCGACAAGTCGCCCGCTGGCGACCAACGACGACGACGGCGCCGTCGACCACGCCGCGGTGCGGCGCTATCTGGACGCCGATCCGTTGCGGCCGTTCGGCTTTTCGGGATGGGTGGGGCCGGAGCCGCACGGGGCGCTGCTGGCCGACGCCGGCGTCCGCCGCGACCCCCTGATCGCCGACCGGGTGGTGGACTGGCTGACCGACCGCTACGCGCGCCGCCGCGCCGGCGACGCGGACGCGCTGCGCCCCTTCCTGCTGGTGGCCAGCTTCGTCAATCCCCATGACATCGTGCTGTTTCCGACGTGGTCGCGGCGCGGACCGCTGGGCCCGTCGCCCGTGGACCCGCCCCCGGTGCCGCCGGCGCCCACCGCGGACGAAGACCTGTCGACCAAGCCGGCAGCGCAGATCGCGTTCCGCGAGGCCTACTACTCCGGCTACGGCCCGGCGCCGGCCATCCACCGGGCCTACGACCGCAACGCGCAGCGCTACCGCGACCTCTACTACCGGCTGCACGCCGAGGTCGACGGGCCGATCGACCGGGTCAGGAGGGCCGTCACCGAGAGCGGGTCGCACGACGCGCTGCTGGTCCGCACCGCCGACCACGGTGACCTGCTGGGGGCGCACGGCGGCCTGCACCAGAAGTGGTTCAACCTGTACGACGAGGCCACCCGGGTTCCGTTCGTCATCGCCCGCATCGGTCCGCGCGCCACCAAGCCGCGGGTCGTGACGGCGCCGACGTCGCACGTGGACCTGGTCCCGACGCTGCTGGGGGCCGCCGGTATCGACGTCGACGCGGTGGCGGCGACGCTCGCCGGGTCCTTCTCGGAAGTGCACGAGCTGCCGGGCCGCAACCTCATGCCGATCGTCGAGGGTGGGCCCGCTGACGAGGCGCGGCCCGTCTACCTGATGACTCGTGACAACGTGCTTGAGGGCGACACCGGCGCCTCGGGGCTGGCGCGCCGCCTCAAGCGAACGGTCAATCCGCCCGTGCCGCTGCGGATCCGGATCCCGGCTCACACGGCGTCCAACTTCGAGGGCCTGGTGCTCCGCGTCGACGACGTCCCCGGTGGCGCCGGGCATCTGTGGAAGCTGGTGCGCACGTTCGACGACCCGGGCACCTGGACCGAGCCGGGTGTCCGACAACTGGCGGCCAACGGCCTTGGGGGAGAGGCGTATCGGACATCCCCGCTCGACGACCAGTGGGAGCTTTACGACCTCACCGCCGATCCGGTGGAGGCCGTGAACCGGTGGACGGACCCGGCTCTGCACGAGCTGCGGCAGCACCTGCGCATGCAGCTCAAGCAGGCCCGGGCCGCCGCGGTTCCGGAGCGAAACCGGCCGTGGGCCTACGCATCCCGGCGGCCACCGACGCCCGACCCGTCGCGGTTGCGGCGCTGGTGGCGTTCGTTGCGCGGCTAGGGCCGCGCGCGGTCGATCAGGTTCGACAGCACGACGATGCTCTCGCTGCGTTCGACGTCGGCGCTCGACCGGATCCGCTCCAGCGCGATCTCGAGGTGCCGCATGTCGCGCGCCAGCACGTGCAGGATCGCGTCGGGCGTTCCGGTCACCGTGGCGGCGCTGATCACCTCGGGGATGTCCACCCAGGCCGCGCGCAGCGCGTCGGGTGCGATCCTGCCGTGGCAGAACACCTGCACGTACGCCTCGGTGTTCCAGCCGAGCGCATTGCGGTCCACCACGGTGGTGAAACCCTTGATCACCCCGTCGTCGATCATCCGGTCGACGCGCCGTTTCACCGCCGGCGCGGACAGATTCACCCGCTGGCCGATCTCAGCAAAGGTGGCGCGCGCGTGCTCGGCCAGCTCTGCCAGGATGCGCTCGTCGGTCTCGTCGAGCCGTTCCATCATCCTCCCCGCACTCACGCAATAGATCTCTGAATTCTTGAGTTCAGCGCAATGGATCGAGTATAGACACGCAATAGGCGTCGTTTGATTTGTTCTGATGGCCCAAAATATCGTTGATTCATGACGGACCTCCATCCCGCCGCCGTCGCGACACCGGAGCGGCAGCGCCCCGGTCGGACGCCGCGCCCCCGCCGCTACGCGATGACCCCGCCCCTCTTCTTCGCCGTCGAATACGCCATCAACCCGTGGATGGACACCACGACACCCGTCGACGTCGACCTCGCCACCGCACAGTGGCAGCACCTGCACGAGACCTACGTGGGGCTGGGCCACGCCGTCGACGTGGTCGAGCCCGTGGCCGGCCTGCCCGACATGGTCTACGCCGCCAACGGCGGCTTCATCGCCAACGATGTGGCGGTGGTCGCCCGCTTCCGGTTCGCCGAGCGGTCCGGCGAGTCGACGGCCTACGCGCGGTGGATGTCGTCGGCCGGCTACCGACCCGTGTCCACCCGGCACGTCAACGAGGGCCAGGGCGACCTGCTGCTCGTCGGCGAAACGGTGTTGGCGGGGTATGGCTTTCGCACCGATCCGCGGGCGCACGCCGAGATCGCCGCGGCGGTGGGGATGCCGGTGGTGTCGCTGGAGTTGGTGGACCCGCGGTTCTATCATCTCGACACCGTGCTCGCCGTCCTCGACGACCGCACGATCGCCTACTACCCGCCCGCCTTCAGCCAGTCGGCGCAGCGTCGGTTGCAGCGGCTGTTCCCGGACGCCATCGTGGTCGCCAGCGCCGACGCATACGCGTTCGGGCTCAACGCGGTCTCTGACGGCCTGCACGTCGTGCACCCCTACGCGGCAACGGGTTTCGCGGTGCAACTGCGGGAGGCCGGGTTCGAGCCGATCGGTGTCGACCTGTCCGAGCTGCTCAAGGGCGGCGGGTCGGTGAAGTGCTGCACATTGGAGGTGCATTCGTGACAATCCTGGCCGACACGGCAACCGAGGCCGCCATCGCCTCGGCCGAAAGGCATGCCGCACAAAACTATTCGCCGATACCGGTGGTCGCGGCCAGCGCCGAGGGCGCGTGGATCACCGATGTTGATGGGCGGCGCTACCTGGACTGCCTGGCCGCGTACTCGGCGGTGAACTTCGGCCACCGCAACCCCGAGATCACCGCGACCGCGCACGCGCAGCTGGATACGGTCACCTTGGTGAGCCGCGCGTTCCATTCCGACCGGCTCGGGCCGTTCTGCGCCGCGCTCGCCCGGCTCTGCGGCAAGGACATGGTGCTGCCGATGAACTCCGGCGCCGAGGCCGTCGAGAGCGCTTTGAAGGTGGCGCGCAAGTGGGGCGCCGAGGTCAAGGGCGTCCCCGCCGGGCGGGCCAACATCATCGTGGCGAACAACAACTTCCACGGCCGCACGATCAGCATCGTCAGCTTCTCCTCGGACCCGGTCGCCCGCAGCGGTTTCGGCCCGTTCACGCCGGGCTTCCGGTCGGTGTCGTTCGGCGACGCCGCCGCGCTGGCGCGGGCGATCGACGGCGACACGGTGGCGGTGCTGCTCGAGCCCATTCAGGGCGAGGCCGGCATCATCGTCCCGCCGGACGACTACCTGCCGGCCGTGCGCGCACTGTGCAGCGAGCACGACGTGCTCCTGATCGCCGACGAGATCCAATCGGGCCTGGCCCGCACCGGCCACACGTTCGCCTGTGACCGGTGGGGCGTCGTCCCCGACGTGTACCTGCTCGGCAAGGCGCTCGGCGGCGGGGTGGTCCCGCTGTCGGCCGTGGTGGCCGACCGCGACATCCTCGGCGTGCTGCGGCCCGGCGAGCACGGCTCGACGTTCGGCGGCAACCCGCTGGCCGCGGCGATCGGCAGCACCGTGGTTTCGATTCTGGAGCGGGGGGAATTCCAGGCTCGTTCTGCTGAATTGGGCGCGCACCTGCACGGACGGCTGGAGGGCATGATCGGCGACGGCGTGGTCGCGGTCCGCGGTTTCGGGCTGTGGGCGGGCGTCGACGTCGATCCGTCGTTGGGCACCGGCAAGGAGATGAGCCTGCGGTTGGCCGACCGTGGTGTATTGGTCAAGGACACGCACGGTTCGACGCTGCGGTTCGCTCCGCCGCTGGTGGTCACCCGGGAGGAGATCGACTGGGCCGTTCGTCAGTTCGCTGCGGTGTTGTGGGAGGCTGGCCCATAATCAGCTGGTCCAGCAACAGGAGGGGTACTTGCCAGCGACGTCGATCGGCCTGACCGAGCAGATGTTGCGGCGCCGTCCGGCTTCCGGCGCCGACGGGGGCGACCAGCTCAAGCGCAGCATCGGCGCCTTCCAGCTGACCATGTTCGGGGTCGGGTCGACCGTCGGCACCGGCATCTTCTTCGTCATGTCGCAGGCCGTGCCGGAGGCCGGGCCGGGCGTGATCCTGTCGTTTTTGATCGCCGGTGTCGCGGCCGGGCTGGCGGCCATCTGCTACGCCGAATTGGCCTCGGCGGTGCCGGTTTCCGGTTCGTCGTACTCCTACGCCTACACCACGATGGGTGAGGTCGTCGCGGTGGGCGTCGCAGCCTGCCTGCTGCTGGAATATGGGGTGTCGTGCGCGGCGGTCGCGGTCGGTTGGAGCGGCTACCTCAACAAGCTGCTGACCAACCTGTTCGGATTCGCGCTGCCGCACGCGTTGTCGGCTGCGCCCTGGGACTCTGAACCCGGCTACGTGAATCTGCCGGCCATCTTGCTGATTTGGATGTGCGCGCTGCTGCTGATCCGCGGCGCCAGCGAATCGGCCCGGATTAACGCGATCATGGTGGTGATCAAGCTCGGCGTCCTGGTGATGTTCGTGATCATCGCGTCGACCGCGTTCGACGCGCACCACCTGCAGGACTTCGCGCCCATGGGCGCCGCGGGCATCGGTTCGGCGGCCGGCACCATCTTCTTCTCCTACATCGGCATGGATGCGGTGTCGACCGCCGGCGACGAGGTGAAGGATCCGCAGAAGAGCATGCCGCGCGCCATCATCGCGACCCTAGTGACCGTCACCACCGTCTACATCCTGGTCGCGATCGCCGCACTGGGCACCCAGCCGTGGCAGGCCTTCGCGGGCCAGGAGGAGGCCGGGCTGTCCACCATTCTGGAGAACGTCACCCACGGCCGCTGGGCCAGCACCGTATTGGCCGCGGGGGCGGTGATCTCGATCTTCAGCGTCACGCTCGTGAGCATGTACGCCCAGACCCGCATCCTGTTCGCGATGGGCCGCGACGGGCTGCTGCCCTCGCGCTTCGCGCGAGTGAACGCGCAGACTATGACGCCGGTGGACAACACGATTATCGTCGGCATCGCGGCCTCCGGGCTGGCCGCGCTGGTCCCGCTCCAGAAGCTGACGGACATGGTGTCCATCGGCACGCTCACCGCGTTCACCGTGGTCTCCATCGGGGTGGTCGTCCTGCGCGTGCGCGAGCCCGACCTGCCCCGCGGCTTCCGGGTGCCGGGATACCCGGTGACGCCGATCCTTTCCGTCCTGGCCTGCGGGTACATCCTCGCCAGCCTGCACTGGTACACCTGGATCGCGTTCAGCGGCTGGCTGTTTGCGGCGCTGGTCTTTTACTTGCTGTGGGGTCGTCACCACAGCGCCCTCAATGATGCTGATCGCCCGAAGGAAGTGCCGTGACCGTCGTCGTCGGTTACCGGGCCGGAAACGTCGGGTTGTCGGGATTGCACCTGGCGCTGCGCGTGGCGCGGACGCTGGGTACGTCGCTGACGGTGGCGACTGTTGTGCCCAAGCCGTGGCTGACACCGTCCCGCGGACGCGGCGACACGCCCTACGAGCGCTGGATGGAAACCCTGGCCGCCAAGTCGGCCAAGGAGGCGGCGGCCCACCTGCACGGCGTCGCCGAGGGGATCGACGTCGGCTACGTCAGCCGGGCGCACCGGTCGGTGTCGGGGGGACTGATCGAGGTCGTCGCGGACGTCAGCGCCGACGCGCTGGTGCTCGGCGCGTTACCCAGCGGCGGGCGCGGGCAAGTGGTGATCGGCTCCACCGCCGATTGGCTGTTGCACGCCTCCACCGTGCCGGTGGCGATCAGCCCCGGCGATTATCCCTCGGGCGCCGGCAGATTGGCGCGGCTCACCTGCGCCTACTCGGCCACCCCCGACACACTCGACGTGGTGCGGCGCTGCGTCGAGTTCTGCCGGCAATTCGCGGTGCCCATGCGGATCGTCACCTTCGCCGTTCGCGGCAAGACCATGTATCCGCCCGAGGTGGGGCTCGGCGTCGAGGATGCGATCCTCGAGGCGTGGGCGTCGCAGGCGCGAGAGATCTTGCAGCGCTTGAAGACCGACGGCATGGTCGGCGACGACGTCGAGCTGCAGGTGGTGACCGGCCGCAGCTGGCAGGAGGCGCTCGCGGCGGCCGAGTGGCAGGAAGGCGAGATCCTGGCGCTGGGCACCCGGCCTCGTGGCGACATCCGCAGGGTTTTCCTCGGTTCGCGCAGCGGCAAGATCATCCGCGAGAGCCCGGTGCCTGTGCTGGTGCTGCCGGGTTAGCCGGTGGCTGCGAGGCCCGTGTTCCATCGTCGAGATCGACGTTGCCGCGGAAAACCGCGAGTGGGCCACACGGTGGTGTCGAATTCGGCGTCGAAACGAATGAGGTCAGCGTCGTGCCGCGGCGTTGGCCGCGGCCTGCGCCCGGCTCAGCGTGGTCGCGATGTCGCCGCGGCCCAAGAACATCTCGTCGAGGTACGGCTGCAGGGCCGTGTCGCCGGCGGGGAAACCGGCGCCGCCCGGCGCCGGTATGCGCGGGCCGTCAAGGACCGCGAAGAACGGCGTGACGTCGACGCCCCTACCGGCCCAGTAGTCGAAGTACCTCGGCTGGGCGGCGAGCACCGCCGGAATCGCGTCGCCCCGACGGCCCAGATAGGCGTTGCCCTCGGCGCTGCCCATCCAGGCCAGCACCTCGCGCACCGCGTCGGGGTGCTTGGTCGCGGAATTACCCACCGCCGCAATGCCGTTGGTGACACTGACTCGGCCCGCCGGGCCGGTCGGCATCATTGCGATCCCCCAGTGGAAGCGGGCGTCGCGGGCCACCGGCGCGAGGTTGTAGGTGCCGGACTGGAACAGCGCCATCCGGCCCGCCAGGAATTGGTTGCGGGAGAAGTCGCCGTTGTCGTTGGTGTCGGAGGCGGGGGGCGCGACGTGGTCGTCGTTGATCAGGCCCACCAGATAGCGGAAGGCCTGCACGGCGCCGGGATTGGCGAAGGCGAACTGGTCGCCGCGCTGGAACACTCCGCCGGCCGAGCCGATGTAATTGAGGTAGATGCCCTGGGGGTCGTTGGCGGCGTTGTAACCCCACTGCCGGACGCGCCCCGGGTTGAAACCGGCTGTGCCCGCGGCGTTTCCATTCTCGTCGAGGGTGAGGCGGGCCAGCACCGGGCGCAGCGTGTCGTCGGGGCCGGGGCTCCACCGCACGTCGTTCAGCTCGGCGGGGTCGACGCCGGCCGCCTTGAGCAGGTCCGCGTTGTAGTAGACGGCGATGCCGGCGTCGGTCAGCTGCGGCACCCCCCACAACGCGCCGCCGCGGGTGAACTGGTCGACCACCGCCGGCTCCCAGCCCGGCGCCCTGTCGATTCGCATCAGCCGGCCGCTGTCGGCGTAGGCGGCGAGGTAGGCGTTGGACATCCAGAAGATGTCGTCGGCGCTGCCGCCGGCCACGTCGGTGCGCAGGGTGTTGAAGTAGGTGGAGTAGGCGACCAGGTTGACGTGCACGTCGATGTCCGGGTGGCGCTTGGTGAACTCCTCGAACGACTGCCGGTAGGCGGCGGCGATCTGGTCTGCCCAGATGCGCACCGTCACCACCGTCTTGCCGTGCGGCGTGCCGGAGTAGTCGAGCAGCACCGCCGCGGCGGCGAGCAGTGCGGCGACGAGCGCGACCGCCGCGGCGGCCATCGTGGAAAAGCGTGGCCTGCTCACCGTGTGCGCCGAGATCGCCGGGGTGGTCGTGGGTCGTGGGAGTTCGCGGCCCTCACCGCAATTTGGGCGTCCCGCGCGCGACTCATTTGAGCCCCGACACCACGATCGACGCGACGATGTGACGCTGGAACGCCGCGAACAACGCGATCAGCGGGACGATCGCGACCGTCGTCGCCGCCATCACCAACGTCCACTGCGAATTGAACCGCGACTGCAGATCCGCGGTCGCCACGGTCAGCACCCGCCACCGGTGCCCGCTCGTGATCACCAGCGGCCACATGAAGTTGTTCCATTGCGACACCACCGTGATCAGCGTCAGGGCCGCCAGCACCGGGCGGCTGGACGGGATGATGACGTGCACGATCACGTCCAGCGTGTTGGCGCCGTCCAGGCGGGCGGCGTTGATCAGGTCGTTCGGGATGATGCGGAAGTGCTCGCGCAGCAGGAAGATCGCGTACGGGGACCCGAACATGAACGGCAGCACCAGCGCCCAGAAGGTGTTGCGCAGGCCCAGCTGCGCCATCATCAGGTACATCGGCACCACCGTGACGGTGCCCGGCACCATCAGGGTCGCGATGTACACCCAGAACAGCGCGTCGCGCCCGGGAAACTCCAAGCGCGCGAACGCGTATGCGGCCAGCACCGAGAACGTCAGCTGTCCCACCAGGATCACCGCGGTCATGAGGGCGGTCACCGCCGCCGCGCGGCCGAACCCGGCTCCGGCCAGATCGGTGTAGTTGGCGAGCGTGGGCGGCCGGGGCAGCTGCAGCGGCGTGCCCGTGGCGAACTGGTGCGCCGACGTGAACGACGTCAGCAGGCCGAGCAGGAAGGGCACCAGCGTGATCAGCGCGCCGACCGTCAGCCCGACGTAGATCAAAGCGTTCGAGATGCGGCTAGGTGAGGTCATAGCTGATCCGCCGCCGAAAATAGAGCTGCTGCATGGCCGTGACGCCAATCAGGATGATGAACAGCACCACCGCCATCACCGACGCCCGCCCGATCGCCGCCGCCCCGAACGCCTCGGCGTAGATGCGGTGCGCCACCAGGTCGGTGCTGCCGGCCGGGCCGCCGCCTGTCAGCGCATAGACCGTATCGAAAACCTGTGCCGCGCTGACAATCCCGGTGACCAGGACGAAGAACGTCGTCGGCCGCAGCATGGGCAGCGTGATGCGCCGGAACCGCTGCCACGCGGTTGCGCCGTCGGTGCGGGCGGCGGCATGGATGTCGTCGGGGATGGCGAGCAACCCCGCGAGAAACGACAGCGAGACGTAGCCGACGTTGGTCCAGACGACGACGGCCGAGACGAGCGGCAGCGCGAAGCTGGGATCGGACAGCCACTCGATGCTGTGGCCCAGCACCGTGCTCACGGCGCCGTCGGTGGGGGCCAGGATCCAGCGCCACAGCACCGCTATCGCCAGGGGCGCGCAGATCCACGGCAGCACGTACAGCGTGCGGAACAGGCCGGTGCCCGGGAGCTGGCGGGCCAGCATCGTCGCGGCCGCCAGCCCCAGCACCGTCTGCGCCGGGACCACGATCGCCACGAACCCGGCCGTGACGAGCAGCGAGTTGCCGAAGCCGGCGTCGGTCAGCACCGACCGCCAGTTGGCGAAACCCACGTAGTGCAGCGGACCGAGCAGGTCCCAGCGGCAGAGGCTGAGCCAGACCACGACCAGGATGGGCAGCAGCAGAAAGGCCAGCACACCGAACAGGCTGGGGGCCAGCAGGGCGTAGCCCAGCGCGGGGGAGCGGGGCTGTCGGGCGGCGCCGGCCATGGAGGTATTAAAGCGGGCGGTAACACGCGGTGGTTACGGTGTAGCCGTGACACTGAACCGGGGGATCGATGCCGACTTCCTGGACCTGCCGCGCCATCAGCTCGCCGAAGCCGCGCTGTCGGCGGCCACCGCGGCCGGGGCCAGCCACGCCGACCTGCGCATACACCGCATCAGCAGCGAGACCATTCAGCTGCGCGACGGCGAGCTGGAGACCGCCGTCGTCAGCCGCGAGGTCGGCCTGGCGGTGCGGGTGATCGTGAACGGGACCTGGGGATTCGCCTCGCACGCGGAGCTGGCGCCGTCGGTCGCCGCGGAGACCGCGCGCCGCGCGGTGCAGGTGGCGAGCACGCTGGCGGCGCTGAACAACGAGCGCGTCGAGCTGGCCGCCGAGCCGGTGTACGCCGACGCCATCTGGGTGTCGGACTACCGGATCGACCCGTTCGGCATCCCCGCGACCGAGAAGATCGCCGTGCTCGAGGAGTATTCCGGCCGGCTGCTGGGGGCCGACGGCGTCGACCACGTCTCGGCCGGGCTGCACGCCGTCAAGGAGCAGACGTTCTATGCGGACACGTTCGGGTCGTCGATCACCCAGCAGCGGGTGCGGGTGCTGCCGTCGCTGGAGGCGGTGACAGTCGACGCCGCGGCGGGCACCTTCGATTCGATGCGCACGCTGGCGCCGCCGATGGGGCGCGGCTGGGAGGCGCTGGCCGGCGACGAGGTGTGGAACTGGACCGACGAGCTCGCGCAGCTGCCGACGTTCCTCGCCGAGAAGGTGAAGGCGCCCAGCGTGACGGCGGGGCCCACCGACCTGGTGATCGACCCCAGCAACCTGTGGCTGACCATCCACGAATCGATTGGCCACGCAACGGAATATGACCGCGCGATCGGCTACGAGGCCGCCTACGCCGGCACCTCGTTCGCCACGCCCGACAAGCTGGGGACCATGCGGTACGGGTCGCCGGTGATGAACGTGACCGCCGACCGCACCGTGCAACACGGCCTGGCCAGCATCGGTTACGACGACGAGGGGGTGGCCGCGCAGAGCTGGGACCTGGTGCGCGACGGCATCTTTGTTGGCTACCAGCTGGACCGGGTGTTCGCGCCGCGGCTGGGGCAGTCGCGGTCCAACGGCTGCTCGTACGCCGACTCGCCGCACCACGTGCCGATCCAGCGGATGGCCAACGTGTCGCTGCAGCCGGCGCCCGAGGACATCAGCACCGCCGATTTGATCGGCCGGGTCGAGGACGGCATCTACATCGTGGGCGACAAGTCGTGGTCGATCGACATGCAGCGGTACAACTTCCAATTCACCGGCCAGCGATTCTTCCGCATCCGCGACGGCCGCCTCGACGGCCAGCTGCGCGACGTGGCCTACCAGGCCACCACCACCGACTTCTGGAACTCCATGGAAGCGGTGGGCGGACCGTCCACCTGGCGGCTCGGAGGGGCGTTCAACTGCGGCAAAGCCCAGCCCGGGCAGGTCGCCCCGGTAAGCCACGGCTGCCCATCGGCGTTGTTCCGCGGCGTCAACGTGCTCAACACCCGGACCGAGGGCGGCCGATGATCACCCCGCAACACGTCGTCAACCTCGTGCTGGAGGAGGCCGCCAAGCTCGGCGGCGCCAGCGAGACCCTGGTGCTGGTCACCGACCGCGTCGAGGCGACGCTGCGCTGGGCCGGCAATTCGATGACCACCAACGGGGTGTCGGTGAACCGCAGCATCGCGGTGATTTCCGTGGTGCGTCAAGGTGATACCGCGCAGATCGGCACGGTGGTGTCGGCCGAGGTCGATCCGCGGGTGATCCCCGGCCTGGTGGCGGCCTCGCAGGACGCCGCGCACGGCGCGCCGGAGGCCGGCGACGCCGCGCCGCTGCTGGCCGACGCCGGGGTGCCCGCCGACTGGGACGCGCCCGTGCCGGGCACCGGGCCGCTGGTGTTCGCCGACGTCGCCGACTCACTGAGCCGGGGATTCAAAGGCGCCAACCGGCTGTACGGCTTTGCGCACCACAGCGTGTCGACGACGTTCCTGGCGTCGTCGACCGGTCTGCGCCGGCGGTACACGCAGCCCACCGGCGCGGTCGAGATCAACGCCAAGCGCGGCGACGCGAGCGCCTGGGCGGGTGTCGGCACGCCCGATTTCGTTGATGTGCCGACGGATTCGCTGCTCGACGACCTGTCGACGCGACTGGGCTGGGCCGAGCGCCGCGTCGATCTGCCCGCGGGGCGTTACGAGACGATCATGCCGCCCTCCACGGTGGCCGACATGATGATCTGCCTCGCCTGGTCGATGTCCGGGCGCGCCGCGCAGGAGGGTCGCACCGCGTTCTCGGCGCCGGGCGGCGGGACCCGGGTGGGGGAGCGGCTCACCGACCTGCCACTGACGCTATTCTCCGATCCGATGGCGCCGGGCCTGGCGTGCACGCCGTTCGTCGCGGTGAACAGCTCCTCGGAGACGGTGTCGGTGTTCGACAACGGCATGGAGATCGGCCAGGTGGACTGGATCCGCGATGGGGTGATCAACGCGCTGGCCTACC
Organism: Mycobacterium sp. 050134; assembly: GCF_036409085.1. Classification (NCBI taxonomy): domain Bacteria; kingdom Bacillati; phylum Actinomycetota; class Actinomycetes; order Mycobacteriales; family Mycobacteriaceae; genus Mycobacterium; species Mycobacterium sp. 050134. Next base: position 118,968 of record NZ_JAZGLV010000007.1, on the reverse strand, counting down.
CGCGCGCCACCGCCGCGAAGTTCGACGCGCCGGTCGCTGTCGCCGCGGACAACCTGGTGATGACGGGCGGCTCGGCCGACCTCGCCGACATGATCGCCGGGACCGAGCGCGGCCTGCTGCTGACCACGCTGTGGTACATCCGCGAGGTCGACCCCACGACGCTGCTGCTGACCGGCCTGACCCGTGACGGCGTGTACCTCATCGAGGACGGCGAGGTGACCGCGGCCGTTAACAACTTCCGGTTCAACGAGAGCCCGCTCGACCTGCTGCGCCGGGCCACCGAGGCCGGGGCCAGCGAGCCCACGCTGCCGCGGGAATGGGGCGACTGGGCCACCCGGGCGGCCATGCCGTCGCTGCGCATCCCCGACTTCCACATGTCGTCGGTGAGCCAGGCGCAATAGCCGATTGCCCCGCGCGGGGCCGCGTCCTAGCGTGTGACGAATGCTGACGCGGTTGGTGGAGCTGTCCCCGGGCGACGGGCGCGTCTCGGCGCTGGTGCGACGGGTGTGCGCGCAGACGATGTCGTTGCCGCCGTTGCCCGCCCCCGTCGAGGCCGGCGAGCCCGAATCGGAGGCCGAGGCCGTCGTCGCCGAATTCGCCGAGCAGTTCAGCGCTGACGTCTCGGCCATCACCGCCGAGCAGCGGTCCCGCCTGTATAGGCAATTGGGCGACAGCACCTTCGGCGTGGTGGTGCTCATGTTCATCGCCGACTTCGTACCGCGGGTACGGGCCGGGTTCGAGGCCCTCGGCGTCGGGTCGGAGCACCTGGGCTGGGTGGACGGGCCGGTTGAGTGGGACCAGACCACCGAGCCGTCCGGCCCGCTGTTCAACGATTTCCTGCCGGCGGTGGCGCGGATGCGCGCGCTCGACCCGGTCATCTCGGAGCTGGTGCGGCTGCGCGGGGCCGCGCAGCACAACTGTCGGCTGTGCAAATCGCTGCGCGAGGGCACCGCGCTGGACGCCGGCGGATCGGAGTCGCTGTACGGCGAAATCGAGCGATTTCAGACATCCGGGGTGCTCGACGGCCGCGCTAAAGCAGCGCTTCGCTACACCGATGGGTTAATTTGGACGCCTGCGCACCTCGTCGCCGATGATGTCGCCGAGGTGCGCTCGGGGTTCTCGCAGGCCGAGGCCGTGGAACTCACCTTCGACATCATGCGCAATGCCAGCAATAAAATCGCCGTTTCCCTGGGTGCCGACGCCCCGCGCGTCGAGGAGGGCACCGAACGGTATCTGATCGGCGCCGACGGCCAGACGGTGTTCAGCTGACCCGCGTGCCTATGATGGGGAGGGTGCCTTGAGACGATTCAGCCCACTTCGGGGCCGGCGGTTGCGGTGGGACGAGGTGGCGTTCGAGCGCTTCGCCATGAGCCGTGTCGGCTACGTGGCCGGCTCGCGGTTGGCGCCGGCGATCGACAAGACCCTGGTACCCCGGTCCAAGGGGCGGCTGAGCACGATGGGCGTCGACAAGGTGGGGATGGTGACGACGACCGGCGCCAAGTCCGGGCAGCCGCGCTCGCAGCCGTTGGCGTTGATCGACGACGGTAAGGGCCTGCTCGCGATCGGGTCGAACTACGGGCGCGAGAAGCATCCCGCGTGGAGCGCCAACCTGCTGGCCCATCCGGAGTGCACGCTCGAGTTCAGGGGCGAGACCAAGCCGTACCGGGCCGAGCTGCTGACCGGCGGCGAGCGCGCCGCCGCCTGGGCGACCGCCGTCGACTCCTACGCCGGGTATGAGAACTACCGGGAGCAGTGCGCGCCGCGGGACATCCGGATCTTCCGGCTGCGACCCGCTTGAGCGCTTGCTAGTTATAGTTAGCCGCCGCCACCCCCGCCGCCGCCCTCGGGTACGTAGTACCAGTCGACATCGGTGTCGGGATCGGCGCTGACCGTGATCTTGGCCGGGTGAGTTGCCTCGGCCAAGGCCACTATTGGCGCCGCGCCTATCGCCGCGACGGAGAGCGCTGCGAAAGCGACCCGTGGAATAGGTCGACAACCGACCGCTATTCTGCCCATTACACATTTCCTTTCAGGCATCGTTGACCTTGGGTAATGCGCGCATTAAGTGCGTAGTGTGCGCCGAATGTGACTGCAATGCCACTAACGGACGTAACGGGCGAGTAAAAGAAGAATACTCTTGTGTTTCGTCTTGAGGCGTGTCATGCGGGTGGTTGCGGTCTCGGGAATGCCTGGTGAGGTGGCTGGCGGCCTTCGCCATCGGGTGCAGCTGACGCGAGGTGCACGGGACTCCGCGTTTGAATCCTTCGTGCGGAGCGCCCGACGCGCTCTTCGGTCAAGCGGGCTGTATAGATTCCAAGGCTCAGAGGTAAATTCGGCATTCCTGGCCCGCCCGTTGGAATGGCGAAATTGATTCAATTGGGGCTGTGTAATTCGGGCGATTACACCGCCGCTGCTCGCCGTCCCTGACGCGACGTGCATTCGTCTATGCGGAATCCTCGCCGCAGGAGCGGCGGCCTGGTGATCCCGCATCCTCGGTTGGGCCCTGCTGGCTGAGGCCCGAGCCCGACGCGTCGCAGGGTAGATTGGCTCAGCGTCGGAACGCAGCGTGCGAGTCTGCACCGGGGGCGGTAGCTCAGTTGGTTAGAGCCGCGGACTCATAATCCGTTGGTCGCGGGTTCGAGCCCCGCCCGCCCCACACATAAAATGCAGCTCAGACCGTATATGTAGTTCGTCGTCGTAGTTTGCTGAAATCTCTTAGTCCGCACACAGTCCGCAGGAGTATGGTTGGCCTGGTGAGGCGTAGTGCGCGCGCAGGTGTAGAAGATCGCTGGCACCGTCCGCCACGGCGCGGAGAGCGGGTGCCGTATCCCAGCGATGACCCCAGCCCAGGCAGCTGGTGTATGAACTCCAAACACGGGACAGCCGGCACGCAGGTCATTACCGCTCGGCACGGGCAGGGCAAGCGATGGATGGCCCGGTGGGTCGACCATGACGGAAATGAGCGGAGCAAGGCATTCGACCGCAAGGCCGAGGCCCAGAACCACATCGGCGCCGTCACGACGGCGCTCACCGCCGGCACGTACGCCGACCCGAAGCGGGCGTCGGTCTGCTTCAGCGTTGTGGCCGAAGAATGGTTCGCGGTAAAGGCACAGAATCGGTCGGCGCTCAAACGGTTGAAGCCAAAAACACTGGCGGGATATCGGCGGTTACTCGACGTAGTGGTGTTGCCGAAATGGGGTCAGACCAAGCTCAAGGACATCGATCACGACGCGATCCAGGCTTGGGTGTGGTGGCTGGCTACCGATCCTCGCGCCCGCCAGCGACCTGCTAAAAGCGCCGAGGACAAAATCACGCCCGTGGGGCTATCGGCTGCGCGAGTAATTCAATCCTTCCAAGTGGTGGATCAGGTCCTCACCTATGCCGTGCGGAAGCATTACATCGGCGCCAATCCCGCGGAGGGTGTGGAACAACCCCGCAAGTCGTCACGCGAGGATGTGGCGCTGAGCCATGACCAGATACGCCGGCTCGCCGAGGCCCGCGCCGAGATCCGCGCGATGGTGTACGTCTTGGCCTACGGCGGCATGCGTTACGGGGAACTTGCGGCCACACGGGTGGGGGACGTGGACTTGACGCGTCGCCGCATCCGAGTGTCTCGATCGGTTACCTATGTCACGGGTGACGGGCACGTGGAGGACGACACCAAGACGCACCAGGACCGCATCGTGCCGATCCTGACCGAGTTCTTGGCCGCCACGTTGGCCGACGTGATCGCGGACCGAGACCCCTCTGAGTATTTATTCCCTCATCACGACGGCGGTCCGATACCGCTGGATTGGTTTCGGTGGCGTTTCGATAAGGCCGCCGACCAGGTGTGCTTGACGGGTATCAGTCCAAAAACCCTGCGGCACACCGCCGGGTCCTTGGCATTGGGGGCTGGCGCATCTGTGGTGACGGTACAGAAGCTGTTGGGACACAGGTCACCGATGACGACAATGAACGTCTACAGCCACATGCTTCCGGATGACTTCGACAACCTGGCAAAGGCGATGGATCAGGCCGCGCGCGTGGCGGAATAGGTTTCACCCACCCCGAGCCGTCGCGGCCTTCTCGGTGGCCACCCAGGCGTTAAGGTCGGCCTTGTCGTAGAACACCTTGCCGCCAAGGGAATACGATCGCGGGCCGGTCCCGCAGGTTCGGTACCAGCGGAGCGTGTTGACCGGGATATTGAGGTATTCAGATGCTTGTCGCAATGTCAATCGGTCGGACATAGGGTTACCACCTGTAGTGACGAACTTTGCGCGGCCGTCATGCCGGGTCGCGCCTTGGCTCATCAAGTTGCTCTTGCTCCCGCCCGATCGCGTCGCTCGACAGATATGGGTCGTGGCGCCTCGAGACGGGCACGTGCATCAAGTGGTGAACTTGTCCGGCCGGCAACATCTCGCGGCCCTTAACACCCTTATCTGTCATCGCTATTCACAAGCCAGGCAGGTCAAGCAACTTGTCGGGTCCTGCATTGAGAGGGCCATGCTTTTACTCTAGGCAGCCATCCACAGGCCCCTGTGCACAATCTTCGAGGATCGTCGCGGTTCTCGGCCTGGCGCACGTCCTGCGAGTTCTCATTGGCTATATGCGTCATGGTCAGGTTCGGCCGTGAACGCATGGGTTGCGCGATGACTGGTCGCCAACTCCCGAGTAGGTATTCAACCGAGCATCTTCGGGCTTGCTCACTTGGAGCGAGAGGTCGTCAAGACTCAGCAAGCACAGGCACTAATCAAACCTGTCATTTAATACTTCTCAACAGTTCCCTAACTGTCTCAACCCATCACCAATCCGCCTCGTGCTTCCCTGCCGCTTCCCAAACAAACTCCGCCGCAATACATTCCAGCAATAACATCTCAAAGGCCTCTGGCACATTGGCACAGGGATGCAATACTGATCTGGGGCTGCGCTGTGCGCATCCCCAGATCCCAGCCGCTACAGCTGGTTTCACTCGCCGAGGTTGTGGGGTGGTCGCCGATGTTGACGATCTCGCGGCTATCGCGTTGGAGCATCAACTATTACAACGACACCGCCCGCCAAGCCGCACACGCCACCGTCGATCGGCAGCGGGCCAACGGGGGCTTGGGGGAGTACTACTCCGAGGCCGACACTCGGACGCCGACGTGGCTGATTGCCGGGGATGCCGCCCGCACCGCGGAGCTGGTCGGCTTGGACGGGCGCGCGGTCGATGGCGGTACCGCCGATCCCGAGGTGGTGGGGCGCTGGCTTGATGACGGGATCGCCCCCAACGGAAAAGCCGGCCGCGCACTTGCGAAGCGCAGTGTGCATGGGTTCGACCTGACGTTCGCAGCGCCCAAGAGTGTGTCGCTGTTGCGGGCGTTGACCGACGAGCGCGGCGAGAAAGTCATGCAGGTCGCCCATCAGCACGCGATCGGCGCGGCGATGAGCTATCTGCATCAGCATGCCGGATATACCCGCGTGCATAACCCTGTCACGGGGATGAAGGACTTGCAGCGGCTGCCGGGATTGGTGGGCATCGCCTACCAACACGAGACCTCGCGGTGCGGGGACCCGCACCTGCACACCCACGTGATCGTGCCCAACCGCCAGGCTCGCGCCGACGGCGTACTGGTGTCCCCGGATTCCAAGTCGCTGTTTCACGAAGCCAAAGCCGCCGGCGTCATCTACCAAGCCACGCTACGCCACGAGTTGCACGCCGAGCTGGGCGTGGAGTGGGCGCCGGTCGACCCGCACACGGGGATGGCCGAAATCGCCGCCGTCCGTGGAGAGTCGATCCGGGCGTGGTCGCGGCGCTCTAGCCGCCTGCGGGAGTGGGCGCGCAGCAACCTCACCGTTGTCGATGGTGCGCCGAGTGCGCAGCAGTTGGCCGCGGCGCAGAAAGCCACCCGGCCGGCCAAGCCCGAATCGGTCTCCTGGGCCCAGCTGCAAGCCGAGTGGCGCGCTGATGCGCGCGGTCTGCACCTGGACTGCGCCGCACATCTGGCCGCGCGCGCCGCGCGGCGCGCCGCCCCGCGGCTGCTGACCGACCGCGCACAATTGGCGCGCCTGGTCGCCAACATCGACAAGGCGGCATGCACCCGCGCCGACCTGGTGGAGTGGGTCGGCGCCCTGCTCCCGGTCGATGTGCCCGGAGATCCGCGCGAACTGATCGAGCAGATCGTCGACGTGGTCGGGGTGCGCATCAGCGCACCGCGCCAGGCGCATCACCGCGAAGGCCACGAGATGTTCACCGTGGACGCGGTCATCGCCGAAGAAGCACGCATCTTCGAAATGGTCGACGCAGCCGACACCTGCGCGCGCCTGGATGCGCGCGCCGCGGACCTCGACGCGCTCTCCGACGCGCAGGCACGCGCGATCGCCGCGATCGCGCACTCGCCGTATCTGGTGCAGCCGCTGCAAGCCCCGGCCGGCGCAGGCAAAACCCACTCCCTGCGCGCGCTGCGCGCCGCCGCGCACCGCAGCGCCAAAGAAGTCCTGCTGCTCGCGCCCACCGGCAAAGCCGTCGACGAGGCGATCCGCGACGACGCCGGCGACAGCGGCTACACCGTCGCCAAAGCACTACACCTCCTCGACACCGACCAACTCACCCTTAATCAGCGCACCGTGGTCATCGTCGATGAAGCCTCCATGATCGGCACCCCCGAACTGCGCCGCCTGCTCGAGGCCGCCACCGCCGCCCACACCAAGCTGGTGCTCGTCGGAGACGCCTACCAGCTGGCCCCGGTCAAAGCCCGCGGCGGCATGTTCGAACACCTCTGTGACGACCTGCCCTGGTCCCAACGCCTCACCGACGTATGGCGCATGCGCGACCCCGCCGAACGCGACGCCTCGCTGGGGCTGCGGTCCGCGGGCGGCAACCGGCTCCGCAAGGCTGTTGGTTGGTACCGCACCCATGACCGGCTCCACACGGGGGATCAAGTCGCCATGGCCGCCGACGCCACCACCGCCTACCTCACCGCCCGCGCCGGTGGTAAAGACGCCGCCATCCTCTGTGACACCTGGGAACTCGCCGACGCCATCAACCAACGCCTCCACGACCACTACTCCCACCCCCAGGCACCCAGCGTCCGCGTGGCGCGCGACCAACAGGTCCGTGCCGGCGACCTCATTATCAGCCGCCGCAATGACGCCACTCTGACCGTTGAATCCGGTGCCACGCAGCGCCGCTGCGGCTACCAGGCCGACCAGGTCCGCAACGGCAACCGCTGGCGGGTCATCGACGTCGACGGCCGACACCAGCGAATCAGCGCCGAACGGCTCACCGATTCGGCTCGCGCCGTCTTCGAGGGCGACTACCTCCGCGAACACATCACCTTGGGCTACGCCAGCACCGTGCACGCCGCCCAAGGCATGACCATCGGCAACGACACCCAGCCCGGCATCTGCTGGAGCGTCTTATCCGATCGCGCCACCCGCGCCATGGCCTACGTCGGCATGACCCGCGCCCGCGACGAAAACCACCTCGCCATCTACGCGGCAAGCACCAACGAAGCCGACGACCATCACTACGGCGACTCCGGCACCGCCGCCCACCCGATGGTCCGCGGCACTAAACACGCTGCCGCTTATATCTTCCGAATGATCCTGGCTAACGACGACCGCCCCCGCACCATGCACACCGTCGCCGCACGCGCGAACCGCCAGTCGTTGCCCGGGATCGTCGCGGCCATCCTGGACCGCGACGATCAACGCCGCACCGAACGCGGGCAGGCCTGGCAGCAATACGTTGTCCAAGCACGGGCCCGCGAGGCCGCATTCGAAGGCCTCGCCGCCGCTGCACAGCAGCGTTGTGCTCGGACACGGAGTCTCGGTATGTACCGCGGATACGGGCTCGGATTGTGAAGCCACCGAGCGTCTTCTGGCGGATCTAGCACCTCGCTTTGCATCACCGCTTCGGCGGTCGCCTCGACCAGTGCGACGGTGATCTGCGACGTGGCACAACGTCGATACCTACATCGACGTCACTTGCAGCGCGTATTGCCTTTGCGCGTTCAGCCAAGGTGGCTACGGGCGGTTCCGGGGCATATGCGACGCAGCGCTTGTGGCGGTTGACGTCTGATCTTCCTGAAGGGCGACACCGTCGATTTTCTGCGTGCCGTTGCGCGCCCGATTTCGCGACGCCGGCCCCGATCGGCGCGCACATCGCGGGGAATGACCCGCAACTGTTGCAGGCCCCGGGTTACGGCCACAACTGGGTGATCTACCGCGGCAACAACTCCGGGCTGCCGGAGGCGGCCAGGGTAGAGGGCCCCCCGACCGAGCTTCGACAACAGTTTCTATCTTCGGCACCGGATAAGCCTGTGCCAAATCACACCTGCCCGCCGACGGTGGCGGCGGCGCCCTCGTAAAAACGAGCGAATAGTGCAAGGGTGAAGGAATGCCGCCTTCGCCGCGATCTGCCGGCACGCCCGCAGCCGGCCGAACGTCGTCCGGCTAAATGTGGCGATCCACGACCAGCTGGTTGCCATTGTCAAAGGCCGGCGTGGGGTCGATGCGGCCAACCGCCTCTGCGAGGCCTGCGTGACCCTGCTCGACGTCGACGCGGCGGCAATTTCCCTGGTTTTCGACGGCGCGAGCACTGGAACGCTGGGCGTCAGCAGCGAGTCCGCCCGCAGGTACGACGAGCTTCAATTCGTCGTCGGGGAGGGACCATGCCTGGATTCCGTCAGCCGGCGAGTTCCGATCGTGGTCGCCGATCTCGCCGACCCGGCGGAGAAGCGCTGGTCGGCGTACGGCCCCGCGATGCTGGCCAACCACATCAGAGGCGTCCACGCGATACCCGTTGTCGTCGCCGGCGAATGCGTCGGCGCGCTTGACCTGTTCCGGACGCAGCCGGGCTCCCTGGCCGCCGAGGCGTTGGCCGGTGCGTTCGCGGCCGCGGAACTCGCCGCCGTGCCTCTGTTGGATCTGTTGGACCAAGACCTGCATGCCGCCGCCAGCGACCCCGGCAGCAACGCATGGGCCGAGCTCAACGCGTTGAGCCGCGCCGAGGTGAGCCAAGCCACCGGCGTGCTTGTCGCTCAACTGGGGGTGGAGCCGGCCGAAGCGTTAGTCCGGCTAAGGGCCCACGCCTACGCCACCGGCCATGGCGCCACCGAGGTCGCCCGCGACATTCTCGACGGTCGGTTGCGGCTCGAGCCGGGCTGATCGGCGCTCGCCGTGAACTTGAGACGTTTGATGGGAGGCACCCCGTGACTGACACACCACGTGAGACCCGCGTCCTGAATGCCGTTGTCTCGCTGGTCGATAGCCTGCTGGACGACTTTGACGTGGTCGAGTTGCTGACCGAGCTCACTGAACGCTGCGCGGACCTGCTCGACATCGAAGCGGCGGGGTTCCTGCTGGCGGATCCTCTGCATCGGCTACATCTGTTGGCGGCGACCTCGCGGCAGGCCCACGAGATCGAACTGTTCGAATTGCAGGCCGACGAAGGCCCGTGCGTGGACTGCTACGCCACGGGCGAACCGGTCTCGGTTGCCGACGTGCAACGGGCGATACAGCGGTGGCCGCGTTTCGTTCCGACTGCCGTCGACGGCGGTTTCGCGTCGGTACACGCGATCCCGATGCGGGCAGCCGGCCTCGTGTTGGGTGCACTCGGACTGTTCGGCGCCCGCAGGGGCCAGCTCAACGATGCCGACCTGCTCGTGGGACAGACGCTGACCCACATCGCGAGCGTCGCGATCCTGCAGGAACATCCACCGACCCCCGCCACCGTCGTGCCCCACCTGCGATCGGTCCTGACCAGCCGCGTGATCATCGAGCAGGCCAAGGGTTTCCTGCACGAAATGCTGGATGTGTCGGTGGAAGAGGCGTTCGAGCTGTTGCGCACGTACGCGCGGACCCGGCACGAGCGCCTGACCGAAGTTTCGAGCCGATTGATGACCGATCGGGCTTCCCGGCCGACGTTGCTCGCCGATCTGACCGAATTGGCCGCCGGGCTGCGCCAATAATCTCGTCAGCGCTGCCGCGCCCGGGCTCGCCGCACGGCCTCCTCGACCAGCCGCTCGGCGACGGTGTGCAGCTTGGTGTTCTCGGCCTGGCTGATGCGGGAGAGGCGTTGGAAGGCCTCCTCCGCGTTGGAGCCTGAGCGGCTGCGGATGATGCCGATAGCCTGGTCGATCACCGCGCGGCTGTCCAGCGCGCGCTGCAATTGCATCGAGCGTTCGTGCGCGCTGGCCAATACCTGCGCGTTGTAGACCGACACCGCAGCGGGTTTGGCGAACTGACATCCCAGTCGGACGGCGTGCTCGGCGAAGGCGTCGCGGGCCTTCGCGTAGGCGTTGATGGCGCCGATCACTTGATCACCGACGATCAACGGCAGCGCCATCGCGGAGTGGATCCGCATGCGGGCCACCCGCCCCCCGAAATGGGGCCAGCGGCTGTCGCTGCCCAGCGATCCGCTGACGGTGGGTCGTCCCGACTGCATGCAAGTGATGCACGGCCCCTCGTGCAGCTCGTCGTACTGGATGGTGTCGATGTCGTGGACGAGCAACTTGGTCGCGGCCCACGTCTGGGCGCTGGTAACGCCGCGGCGCGGATCGATCAGCGCGACGCCCGCCCCTTCTACGCCGGGAATCGCCTGGGCGGCGAACTCCGCTACGTCTCGTAACAGGTCCATCATCCCTTGTGCGCCGGCGACGAGCCCGGCCACACGGCTGAGCCCGGCATACAGCTCGGCCTCGTCGGCTTCGAGTTCGGTCGCGGAGAGCTCGGGGTGCGGCGGTGATCTCCGACCGGGCTGCGCGTCGAAGTCGGTCAACGTGCCCTCCTCCCGGTGCGCCCGTGGTGCAGGACAAATCTACGCTGCGTGCCTCCGGGGCTAGCCGACGATCGCCAGCGTGTGGTTGCGCCGAACCTTGCCCGACGGCGTCTTGGGAATCATCCCCGGCTCCACCACCACAACGTTGCGGGGACGGACTTCGACTTCGGCGACCACCTCGTGTGCCACCTGTTGCTCGATACGGCGGACCTCGGCCGGGTTCTGCCAATCCTTCGACTCGACGGCCACGGCGAACGTCTCGCGCGATCGTCCCGCGTCGAGCCGCACCGCCACGGCGCTTCCAGGGCGCACCCCCGACACGCGTGCAGCGGCGCGCTCGATGTCGGTCGGATAGATGTTTCGTCCGGCCATGATGATGACGTCCTTGACTCGGCCGCAGACGACGAGGCGGCCGGTCTCGGTGAAATAGCCCAAATCGCCTGTGTCGTACCACCCCTTGCGGTCCTGGGCCGTGACGAAGCCCGCCAGCGTCTCGTATCCGAGGGTCACGGGCTCGCCGCGCACCTCGATGACACCGACGGCCCGGGCGGGCAGGATGTTGTCGTCCTCGTCGACGATGCGTGCCTCGATTCCCTCGAGGACATGCCCGAGCGTGGCCAGTCGCCGGGTCTTGCCCCTGGTCGCCGGCACCGCCCGGTTCAGTGCGCCGAGCAGGTCGGCATCGACCTCGTCGATCGACAGGCCCTTGCCGCAGTCGGAGAACGACACCGCCACCGTGGTTTCGGCCATGCCGTAGGCGGGCACGATCGCCTCCGGGCGCAGGCCGAACGGCTTTCCCGCTGCGCAGAATTCCGCTACGTCGTCGGGTTCGACCTGCTCCGCGCCCGACAGTGCCCACCGCAGGCTGGAGAGGTCGAACTGGCCCGGCCGGGCGAGTTTTCGGAGCCGTTTGGCGAGCAGCGTGTAAGCGAAGTTGGGTGCCGCGGTCATGGTGCCGTGGTACTTGTCGATGAGCTTGGCCCACAGCAAGGTGTCGCGGAGAAAGTCCAGCGGAGTGATCTTGACCAGCTCTGCCCCGAAATACATTGGCACGGCCAGGAATCCAGTCATTCCCATGTCGTGGAACAGCGGCAGCCAGCTGACGATGACGTCGGTGTCGAGGTCGACCTCCGCGCGGGTGAACATCGCATCGGCGTTGGACGCGACGTTGCGATGGGAGATCTGTACCGCCTTGGGCGAACCGGTGGATCCCGACGTCAATTGCAGCAGCGCGATGTCGTCGTCGTGGGCGTCGACCGGATCGATCGCCCGGCCGCCGAGAAGCTCGTCGATCGTCAGCACGTGGACCCCCAGCTCCGTCAGCAGCGGGCCCGCGGCCAGAAACGGGTCGGATACCACGACAGTGGCGGCGCCGATCATCTTGATGACGGCGGTGGTTTCCTCGGCCCAGCGTTGAAGATCGGTCCGTGGTGTGGGCTGGTGCAGCATGGTCAGGCTGGCGCCCCGCATCCAGACGCCCTGCGCGGTGGGCGCGATTTCGGCGGGGGCACCCGCCAGCACGGGGACCGCGTCGCCGGGACCGACGCCGGAGGCGGCCAGGCCGCCGGCGACCCGACGGGCGCGCTCGTGCACCTCCCGCCAGGTGAGCCGGACGGGGCGGTCCGGCTCCCCGGTGACCATTCCCTTCAAGCTGGCATGCGCACTGCCATAGATGGTTTCGGTGAATTTGCTCAATGCGTTTCCGTTCCTCGACTGCCAGTCGAACGGTGCAGCAGCGGACATGCGTCATGGGTGGAGCGTCGAGATTGATGTCGAGCCGCGAGACCCCGGAGCGAGATCGGCCGAGCGCCAACGCCGCCGGGTGTCGCGGCGGCGGGGCTGCCGCCGGCTTGGTACGCGGCTGACGGATGAGTGCGGCGGTTGCGTTGCCCCCTTGACGGCGCCACTTCAGGTGGCCGTCGCTTCGGTCGAAGCGCGGTGTCGAACCGTCCAGACGAACTGGCGGCACAACGTACGACTCCACCGTTTATCGGTCGAAAGCACGAACCCAGTTACCGTCGGTTCAGCCGTGCAATGCAGAGCCGTTTCGGCGGGGACCTCTTAGGAGGTCGCCGCCGGACGTTTCCGGGCGGCTGGGGAGTCAACCGTGGTAACCACCATAGCTCAGGGGCGGGAGGGTGAGGATTGAAAGACGGCCGCTGAAGCGGCCAGAACCGGTCGGCGAACGACCAGGGTCCAAACCGGTCGCCGACGCGACTTTCACCCCGGGGCCGCTAGAGAAGGGTTACTCGCACCGCCCGGGGAGCTTTGGGCCGCTGGCTCAGCTCGAATTGCACTCGTTGATTTTCCTCCAGCGAACGAAACCCGTCGCCCTGGATCTCGGAATGGTGAATGAAAACGTCTTTAGTACCGCCGTCAGGGGCGTTGAAGCCGAAGCCCTTTTCGCTGTTGAACCATTTAACCGTTCCCTCAGTCATGGCGACTTTCTCTTCTCCACGTGGGACTCCGCGGAGACCCACGATGCTGTGAGCCAGGGTTTTCGTCTCAGACCGGCCCGGCAACGCCGGCCTTGGGCGCGCCCCGTCGAGCCGAAAATCGTCGGGCTCAGGCCTCAACGTCGCTTCGCGAGGGGGAAGGCCTCCTTGGCCGAGAGATTGGTGGCCTTTGCGCGCTTGTCGGCCCGCTTTTCTTTCAGGGATTTACCGGACTTCTTGGTCATCGTTTGCCGGGGCGATTTATCAGACAATGCGGGCCCTTTGACGTGGGGGCCTGTGGCGGTCCCGGTTTCCCGAGTGTACGCGCCGTCGGCACGATTCGCGGACGATCGCGCATTTGTTGCCGCCGGCGGGCCCGCCCCGACGAACCTACGCGACCAAGGCCCATTTTCGGGCGATTCGATGCATCAATTCCGTGTCCATCGGTTGCGCACGATGGGCAGCGAGAGCGCCGGCTGAGATCGCTTCCCCCCCGCGGGCGAACCAACCGGTGGCGGCAACCGGCCAGATAGTGGCGTAACGTCGCTGGAGAGTCGTTTCGTTGCCGGCGCTGGCCTCGAAAGTCGTCACCCACGAGATCACAGGCAATGCAATTCCTCCATCGGCCCATTCGCGGGTTGATACTTCCGAACCGAAGGATTGCAAGTGGTCCGCATCAGACCCAGTGTGGTTGCACCACAACCGAACCCGACACCCGATCCCCGCACTATCAGGTCGGAAGGGGCGCGACGGCCGGTGAGTCCCGTGCGGCTCACTTTGGCATGTCGGCTGGGCGACAAGATCGACGGAGCCTGGTGGCCCCGCACCGGGCTTATCTCGCAGGAATTGGCCGAGTTGGTCTCCGTCCTCGGTGTGCGTCTGGGCGAGGTCATTGACATCAACATCAACTGGACCTCCCTGCAGCGTCAGCACGACTGGAACTGGGATTGGTGGCAGGGTGTGCGCCCGCACGTCATGACCGTCATCGGCCGTGACGCACGGGCAAAGCTTCTCATCGTCCCGCACAAGACCGGTACGGCCCTGGCCTTCATGGTCTTGCGCCGGGCGGCAGGCCTGCCCGTCGTCGAGGCCCATCGCGATTCGCGCGCCTTCCAGACGGCGGACAGCATCGTCCGGGTCGCCCGCGGGGAGCAGATGTTCGAGGTACACCGCTCGCGGCGCACTGATCTCGCAACCACACCTCGAGGTCCCGAGAAGTGACCCGCTAAGGCCCCTTTGGCTGTCAGCGCTTCTGACGGGCCCTCACCCCGCGATGCGTGTTATGCGCGGCTTTACGCTTTTCGCTACCCGACACGAGGGTTTCGACGGTCGAAGCATCGCTCGGGTGGGCTGCGGTCATCATGATCGCGTGGGCCTGGTCCGGGTCGGCGCGCGGTGACACGACCAGGAGGACGATCTCGGGGCGGTTGAGCCCCAAAGACTTCGACTGTGTCGACCGGCTGAAGACGGTATCCGTCGAGCCGCACCGTTCGGCTACCACTAGGGCGATTCAGTCCGGAGGGCAGCAAGCTGGTCGTGCCGTCGCCCACCCGTCTTATGCCCTACCGGTGGCGTACTCTGGCAGGTAATGGCGGATTTGGGTAGGTTGCGTTCAGCGTTCGCCACTAGACGGCCGTTGGTGCGCAACTGTGGTGTTAAGCAGTCAGCACCAAGCCGGCCGCCGTCGAAAATGCGCTGTGTAACCAAACGCAGCACCACTCTTCCGAATGCCCAGTAATCAGCGTACTGTCGCGGGTCCCAGCGCCCGTCGCGACGCTTCACGCCCTCTTCCGTGCCGTTCGATCAGTGTTCCGGCTCGTCGAGTATCGAACAGCGGCAACCGGAAAGAGAAGTTAAGAGCCTGTCGCCGAGGAGGATTGGGTCTCTGTTGAGATTCGCGGGGGAAGGGATGCATTGATGATGACCCGACTGGCGGGTGCCGACGCCCTGTCGGTGCACACCCAGAGTTTTACGACGCCCGCGCACACCCTCACGCTGGTCATCATCGAGGATGACGAGACCAAGCTCACCCACTCCACGCTGCACCGACTGCTGGCCGCGTCACTGCCGCAAATGGCACGCTTCCGCAGCCGGCTGGTGGCCAAGCCGTTTGGAGCGGGGCAGCCGGTGTGGGGCGAGATCGACGGCTTCGACCCCACGCCCCACATGCATCGCGCGACGGTCCGCTCTCCCGGCGGGCGGCGCGAATTTGCTTTGCTCATAGGCGATTTAACCGCCCGTCCGATGGAGCGAGGCCGGCTGTGGGAAGCGTGGAGCATCGATGGTCTGGCCGGCGGCAACTGGGCGCTGGCCGTGAAGATGTCGCCTGCCCTCAACGACGGCGCCGCGGGTGCGGCGTCCTTATGGCCGCGGTTACTCACCCGCGGGCCGCGCGTCGACTCGGCGTCGAGGCTGCCCAGAGAGCCGACCCTGGGCGCGGCGCCCTCGTTCGCCGGGCTGGTCACTGATCTCGCGAGCGAGATAGTCGGGAACCACATCACCGGGGGGTGGCTGATCGCCGAGGCCGCGTCTCACGTGTTGCGCGCCGTGAGCCGGCGGTTGTCCGACCCCGGTGGACCGGACCCGGTCGCCCAGACGCGGTCGGCGAGGACCGGGCGGGTGCCCCAAACGTCGTTCAACGCGCCGCTGACCCGGCGGCGCGCCGTGTCCTTTACCTCGATCCCGCTGGCGGACCTCAGGACGATCAACAGCGCATTCGGGGGAAGCATCACCAACGTCGTCCTGGCGGCCTGCACGCTGTCGTTGCGCGCGTGGCTGCAGCGGCACGACGAGTTGCCGGCCAATCCGCTGCTGATGCGGATGCCGTTCGAGCTGCCCGCGACCGAGGCGCCGAAGGCTGGCAAGGCGCTGACCACCGGCCGGCTTCGCATCCCCGTACAGCTCGACGACGCGGTACACATTCTCGCCAACCTCCATACCGCCACCGAGAGATTGAACGCACTTCGCAGTCGACAAGTCGGAAATAATTACACAGCGAGCGATTTCGATGCGATGGCGTCGCTCATCCCGCCTTCGGTGGCCAGTCTGGGCATGCAGTTCTACACGCGGTCGGGGTTGCGGCGCCGGCTAAAACCGCTCTATCACGGCAGCGTCTCCAACATCACCTTCGAACCGGTGCCGGCGTACTGTGCGGGCGCCAAGGTCGTCGGCGTGCACGTCGTGGCGCCGCTGTCGGAGGAAAGCGGGTTGAACGTCGCACTGACCACCAGCGGTGAGGACGTGGACGTGAGCGTCTGTGTGTGTCCCGACAATGTGCCCGGGGTCGACGACATCGCGAGCGGAATCGTACACGCGGTCAACGTCTTGGTGGCGGCCGCCGAGAAGTCTCCCCGCGGGCGAGGCCGATCCGTGGTCACCGAGATGGCATCACACCCGGCAAATCGTGGGCGTGACAGACCCTACTAGACGGGTTGGCTCACATCTTCGCCCGCGACGTCCACGCAGCACGACAGAGGCAGTCCGTGAGGGGAACTGACGTCCTGGTCACGGCGCGGTGATGGGCCTCGGCACGCTGTTCGGCGCCAACGCGGTCAAGGGGGGCCGCCGCCGATTCCGACGGCATCGGCGCCACCCGGCGCTTGGCGAGCTCGAACACCAACCGCCGCGGGCCCCAATACGGCCGCGACCGGCGCAGCTCAAGCAGCTTGGCCATCAGTTCGCGAAGAAGCTGGCCAAGCCTGAGTAGGCGAACCGGCATGCAGCTACCCCGTTTGATCCACCACGGTCGCCCATGGTGGAGGGGTTGACCGTAATGTGGCCAGCCAGTGTGCGGTTTGAATTGCGTGTGGTGTGCGTCCCGGCGGCGAGCCGTCAGAGTCCCGCAGCCCGCTCGAGCAGGCGGAGTTCGTCGTCAAGGTGCGTGGTCATCGCGGCCAGGCCGGGGACAGCGTGGCGGCAGCCAGTTAGCCCGAACGCGATCGTATCGTCGGTGCTGGTGCAGGTGATGTTCAGCGCCTGCCCGTCAACCGGAATCGACAGCGGGTAGAGGGCGTCGAGGCGGGCGCCGTTCCAGTAAAGCGGGACCCGGGACCCGGACACGTTGGAGATCATCACGTTTGGCGGGCGCAGCAGCCCATGATGACCGACTAGCATGCCCAGCGCCAGCGGTGCGGCCCCCAGTGCGCTCATTGCGAGTACCTGCAGTCGACTCCGCGAGGCCAGCGCGCCCTTGCCTTCGCGCATGCCGGCCCGCACCGCCGCGAGTCGCTGGCCCGCGTCGGCCAGGTTGGTGGCCAGGGTGCACGTCAACGACCCGATCTTGTTCCCCGCATCCGCGATGGCCCCCGGGCCGTCCTCGGGTCGGGTGCCGTGCAGCGAGACCGGCACCATCGCCACCAGCGGCGCCCATGGCAGCGCCCCCTTACTGCTCAGATAGCTGCGCAGCGCCCCGGCGCACATGGCGAGCACCACGTCGTTGACGGTGGCGTCACTGTTCTTGGCGACCAGCCGCAGCCGCTCCAATGGCCAGGAGCACCCGGTGAACGACCGGGTCCCATCGATCGGCACGTTGAGCATCGTGCGGGGCGCGACCAGCGACAGCGGCCCACCGCGGCGGCACAACGCTTGCTCGAGCGCGCCGGCGAGCGCAGGCACCAGCCCGGCGGCCTCCCGGGCCGCGCCCCAGGCCGTCGCCACCGCCCGACCCGGCAGCCCAAATAGGTCCAGACCGCCCCGCCTCGAGTCCGGTGCGGGTTCCGGTGCGGGTCCGACCGGCTCCCACAGCGCGGGGCCCCCGCGCTGGCCGGAGTGCTCGCTCAACGCCGCGCGCAACATCCCCATCGCCGAGACCCCGTCGACGAGCGCATGGTGCAGCTTGATGTACACCGCGTACCGGCCATCGGCGAGACCTTCGATCAGGTGCATCTCCCACAGCGGCCGGTCCCGGAACAGCGGGGCCGCGTGCAGCCAGGACACCAGCGCCCACAACTCCGCCATCCCGGCGGGCTCCGGTAGCGCCGAATACCGCACGTGGTAATCGAGGTCGACCTTGGCGTCCGAATCCCAGCCCCACTGCCCCAGCGATGTCACCGACCTGCGAGCCCGCTTGCGCCACACGTCGGCCACCTTGTCGCGGCCGATGGCTGCGGCGAACATGTCACGCACATCCGAAGCGCGCGCGCCCTCAGGCGGGGAGAACAACGCCAGCCCGCCCACCTGCATCTGACAGCTCTCGGACTCCGCCAGTAGGAACATCGAATTGGTCGGGGACATGGGAATCAACATCAGCTCACAAAACTCCAGACACAGCATGGGCGCCGACGACGGCGCAAGAACGAGTGGTGCGAGAACGCCTGTCCGCTGGGCGAATCGTGTCGATCCGTGCCCAGCTACTGCCGAGGCTCCTCCGCCCCGCATCTCCAGGTCGGCGACGAACCCGCTGACCGCAGTGGCAAACATCCTCGTTGGTGCCATCTTCAGCCCGCAAAGAGCGTGGCGCTATTCGAGGAAAGGTGCCTTACCGCTGTGACTGACGCTACTCCACACGGCGGGCGTTGTCGCGGTCACACTCGCAAGCGTGCGCGGGCGAGATTAACGGTGCCGCGACTCCGGCCGGGCAGCAGCCGCGCCGTCAGGGCGTGCGCCTCGGCCTCTAGCCCCATCCACCACAGCCAGCAACGACGCTCTGGAATCTGACCGGATCTGCCCGCCGACGACCAGCGCCACCCGAGCTCAACCCGGCCCAAAAGACCAGACGGATGCGCTGCTGGATGAACGCTCCCGGCTCGGAGAACGGTCGATCTCACACGCCGCCGCACTGCATGAGCTTGCTGCCAACGCTTTAACCGCAGCCGACGAACTCGACATCGTTAGGCGAGGGCATCACCCGTTAGCCCGTCCTAGATGTAGCGCAGCGAGTGTCTGCGCTTCGACTCGGACTCGCTCTCTGACAGCCAAGTGGCCCGCTCCTGGATCGCGTCCGTCGATCCATACACCCGGCGATCGCAGCGATGGCAAAACAGGAGTGTGTACACCCTGTCACCACCCCGCGGCCACTCCTCGCGCGCCCTGTCGGGCACCTGGATCTCGTTGGCCTGGTCCTCAACGTTCCGGATTAATTGGCCTGCGACGTGTCCCTCGGGGCACACCAGGTCAATGGCTAGTAATCCCTTGTCGGTCATTCCAGTGCCTAACTTTCGTAGCAAGCTAGCTGCCCCGGCGGCGTGACTGGATGATCTCGAGGCGTTCCTGAAGCAGTTCCTCGAGTTCCTCGATCGAGCGGCGTTCCCGCAGCATGTCCCAGTGTGTGCGCGGCACCTTGACCTTCTTGGGCTCGGCCAGGTCACCACCCTCGATCAGGGTGCCCTCCATGCCGTTGCGGCACGCCCAGGTGCCGGGGACCGGGGCGTCGGCGGCGAAGGGCATGTCGAACTCCTCGCCGTTCTCGGTGCGGTACCGCACGATCTGACGCGGCGCCAGGTCATGGTTGCGGGCGGTCTCGTAGCTCACGGCTCCGAGGCGACTGCCCCGCATGACGTGATCACCCCTCATCAACAGCTCCGCTGACGTTCCACGTGATCGGCAGTAACGCGCATCCGACCCGACAATTGAAGAAAATCGTGCTCGCCCACCCCGTTGGGCACCGTGTAGGCAAGCTGCCGTAACTCGACGGCATAGGTGCGCAAGTCCCGGCGGAGCTGCGCCTCAACGGCGGGCATGAAGCCTGCAAATTCTGCGGGAGTAATTTTGGATCTGCGGTCGAGCATTGCTGCACCCTCGGGATCTAGCACCCGGGTGCGATGAGGGCGCGATGGTTGTTCCGACCAGTTCTGTTTTCGACGGCAGCGCAAGACGCGGACCCAAGTCATCATCGCTACCTTGACCGGCGTACTCATCCTACCCCTGCTACGCGCGGCAGGGGACACGCCACTGGGAACCGGCGCCGTCGCATGCCTGGCGAATCCGCAACGGTTGGCGCATTATCGCGCTATGAGACGAGAAGTGGGCGCCGAGATCGAAGTTGAAATCGTCGCGCCGACGACGCTGGAGTTTCAGATTGCTGTTGCTCCGCATCCGCGCACCGAGGTCTTCGAGTCGCTGTGCTTCGCCTTAAACGGACGGCCCGTCCATCCCGTGGAAATCAGCGGTGTGCATGGCAACCGTATCCACAAGCTTGACGCACCGGTGGGCAACCTGACAGTCGACTACGCGGCGACGATCGTGGGTCAGACTGATCCGGCTCCGGTGACCGAATACGACCTGTCGATGTATCTGCGCCCCAGCCGCTACGCCGAGGCCGATAAGTTCTATGGTTTCGCCGCAACCGAATTCGGCACCTACGGTGATTCGGCGACTCTGTTAGAGAATGTGAGCTCGTGGGTGGGCACCAGGCTGAACTATGTGCCTGGCTCCAGCGATCCGATCGACGGGGCAGTGGAAACGTTGCTCGCCGGCGAAGGTGTGTGCCGCGACTACGCGCATCTGGTGGTGGCGCTGCTACGTGCAGTCAACGTCCCGGCCCGCCTGGTGTCGGTGTACGCGCCGGGCGTGTCTCCGATGGACTTTCACGCGGTGGCCGAGGCCTTTGTCGAGGGGCAATGGCGGGTAGTCGATGCGACGCTGCTAGCGCCGCGGCAAAGCCTGGTCCGCATAGCCACTGGTCGTGACGCCTCCGACACCGCGTTCCTCGATAACCACAAGGGAGAGATCACGCTCAACCAGCTGGTTGTGACCGCGGTCGTTGACGGCGACTTGCCCGCGGATTCGATCGATGACCTGGTTTCCATCCGCTGAGAACGCGCGCCCAATCGGCTGATTAGGAAAATCCGCTCGCCGTGGTTAGTTCCAAGCCACCCGAGTAGTGTACGAACCATCGGCGATATCTCGTACCTGGTTGTTCAAAGCCATGTCGTCGCCGATGCGAATGATTTGGCCGGTTTCGCGGTCAAGACGGGAGCGTCGCTATGACGCTGAAAAGAAACCACATGGATGCCGCGCGCCGGCATGCCCCACCGGTGCACACCCCGCGTTTGAGGCTAAAACCCAAGGCGCCCGAGAGCGGGTATGTCGATGGTGCGTGGTGGCCGCACAGTGACGACCTCACGGCAGAGCTGCCAGATCTGCTGTCGGTGCTGTCAGTTCGACTCGGGCCGATTGGCCGCGTGATCTACAACGTGAACGAATGGGCAAAGCCACCAGCAAAGTTCGCGACCGCGGGGCGAACGGTACGACTCGACGGGTATCGCCTCCAGCCGGTCAACACCGTCGAAGTCCTCGGACTCAATCGCAACAAAATCGTCCTGTTGGTAGTTTCGCCGCATGCCGACCCAGACCAGGCACACGCCATTATGATGGCCGCCGGCGGCCCAAACAATGCCTCGACCGTCGAGAGCCTCCTTATGATCAGCGCGGGCCGATGACGGCAATGGACCTGTATAGCCACATGCTTCCGGATGACTTCGACAATCGGGCAAAGGCGATGGATCAGGCCGCGCGCGTGGCGGAATAGGTTTCAGCCACCCCGGGCCGTCGCGGCCTTCTCGGTGGCCACCCAAGCATTAAGGTCGGCCGTGTCGTAGACACCTTGCCGCCAAGGGAATACGACCGCGGGCCGGTTCCGAAGTTCCGTACCAGCGGAGCGTGTTGACCGGGATATTGAGGTATTCAGACGCGTCGCAACGTCCTAGGCAGAGTCCATTGGAGCTTGGTGGACAGAGGCAAGACATAGTCATACTTATGACTATGTCTGAAGTCAGCTCACTGGCCGAGGTGAAGGCGCATCTGTCCGAGTTGGTGGCGCGTGTGGGCGAGCAGCACGACCGGATCACGGTAACGGTGCACGGACGTCCCACAGCGGTCCTTCTTGCCGTCGACGATCTGGAATCACTTGAGGAAACGATTGCCATGCTGTCCGACTCGGCGGCGCTGCGTGCCCTTGGCGAAGGCCGAGGCTGAGATCACCCGTGGCGAGGGGGAGGACCTGGACAGCCTGACTGGCGTGTTCCCGCTGAATGAGTCCAACCAGTTTTAGAGTCCTGTAGCCCGATATCGGGCCAGAAGGGACGATGAGACGTATGGCTGGTCGGAAGCGGCATTCCGCGGAGGACATCGTGCGCAAACTGCGCCAAGCGGACGAGCTGACCGCGCAGGGCAAGACTGGCGAGGAGATCGCTGCTGAGCTGGAGGTGTCGCCGGCGATGTTGTACAACTGGCGCCGCTCCTACGGTGGGATGGACACTGACGCGGCCAAGGAACTCAAAGAGCTGCGTGAGCAGAACGCCCGACTCAAGCGGCTGCTGGCCGAGGCTGAGCTGGTCAAAGACGCGTTGCGGGAGGTCGCCAAGGGAAAATTCTGAGCCCAGCTGCTAAGCGCCGCGCCGTCGATATGCTCACCACCACGTTGGGCATGTCGGAACGGTTGGCATGCAGAGCCGTTGGGCTGGCCCGCTCCACCCGCCGCCGCCTTCCTCAGGCGCAGACCCCCGCTGATCCCGATACCGAGATGCGGGCCTGGTTGCGCTGCTACGCCACCAAGAACCCGTGCCATGGGTTCCGGCGTGCCTGGGCGGCGTTGCGCTACGACGAACGCCGTGAGGTCAACAAGAAGAAGATCCACCGCCTGTGGCGCGAGGAGGGCCTGCAGGTCAAGATTCGCAGTCCGCGCAAGCGGGCCGGGGTGTCCTCGATCCCGCCGATAGAGGCTGATGCCCCGAACGTGGTGTGGGCGATCGATTTTCAGTTCGATTCCACCATCGATGGCAAGGCGATCAAGATCGCGTCGATGCTCGATGAGCACACCCGGGTGTCGCTGCTCAATATCGTGGAGCGGTCGATCACCGCCGAGCGGCTCGTGGCCGAACTCAAGAAGGTGTTCGCCGGCGCGGGCGGGCCGCCGAAGGTGTTGCGGATGGACAACGGGCCTGAGTTCATTTCTCAAGCGCTGCAACAGTTCTGCGACGGCAAGACCGGAATGTCGTATATCCCGCCGGGCACGCCATGGAACAACGGGCACATCGAATCGTTCAACAACCGACTACGCAAGGAGTGCCTCAACCGCAACCACTGGAACACCCTGCTCGAGGCCCGCGTGGTCATCGGCGACTTCAAGGAGGACCACAACCACCGACATCGTCACTCATCGCTGGGCTACCGCACGCCGGCCGAGTACGCTGCCGCATGCAGGTGCACCCACACCCCAGTGGCCTGCGAGATCAACTGAATCTGGATCAAACAAACCCGACTCTAATTCCGGGTGGGCTTGGTATCGGGGACTCGCCAATCGCGGCTGCCTTGGCGTGCCTGGTGTAGTTTAAGGGTGCGTTACAGGGTAGCTATCTGGTAGTATCCCGGGTAGATCAGCCAGAAGGTGGAGGTGCGAAATGCCGGTGTTGACCGTCTCAGCTGCCCAGCGGCTCGACGATGAGGCCACGACGCTTTCGATCCGCGAGATCGCGGCGTATCTGCAAGAGGCTGTCGGCCAGCGCGTCGCGGCGGCGATGGCGGGCTTAGCCGATGCGAAGCAAATCGGCCGCTACGCGCGCAAAGGAGGCCCGCAACCCCACGGCATAACCGAACGCCGGTTACGTGAGGGCTACAAGGTCGTCAGGATGCTCGTCGATACCTATGACGATAAGACGGCGCGGGCGTGGCTATTTGGCACCAACACTCGCCTGGATGACCGCGCGCCGATCGAGGTGCTCGGTGCGGCGACCGACACCGCAGACTTCGCGATGGTCGTAAGGGCCGCACGGCAGGTTGCCAGCTTCCAGTCGTGATCGCGACGCCCGAGGAGGGGCGAATCCTCTGGCGGGTCGGCTATTACGCTGATCCGCTCGGCTTCACCCCGCTGCAGCTGTACCAGTTCGGTCATCGCTTCGACGATATCCACCGGCGCTTTCGCACGCTGTATTGCGCCGAGTCGGCGGAAACATGCCTGCGCGAGGTGCTGGCCGACTTCCGGCCGAACTTGGGCGCGCTGCGCCGCCATGTCGAGCGCTACGGGCCCGAGGCCGCCCAAGACTTCGTTGCGCAGCCGG
Source organism: Mycobacterium sp. 050134 (assembly GCF_036409085.1). Lineage (NCBI taxonomy): Bacteria > Bacillati > Actinomycetota > Actinomycetes > Mycobacteriales > Mycobacteriaceae > Mycobacterium > Mycobacterium sp. 050134. The sequence continues at coordinate 94,798 of NZ_JAZGLV010000007.1, read as the reverse complement.
TCACCGCGCAATGGCGCCTCCAGCACGTTCTGGTTCCCACGGTCCTGCAGCTTGGCGTTCCCTTGATTGATCTCACCGACGTGTCCACCCGTCAGGAAGTCGAGGATCGCCATGTCGAGCTGCTGCTGGAGCATGACCTGCGGCACCTTGATCTACACGAGATCACCACCAGTCGTCGCGTCATCACGCAGACGATTGCCGCGGATCTTTTTGACCGGGGCGCCGGCGCGGTGCGTTTTCCGTCGCGCCTGGACGGCAGCGCGTGTGTCGCGCTGTTCGAGGGGCGCGGAACCGCGAGCGCGGCGGGCGATCCCATCGCGCTGACCGACCCCGCGCCCGGACCGCTCACCAACGTCACCACGCCCTGGGGCCTAACGCTCGAGCCAGCCCCGTGACACCGCTCTCCTTTGAAGCGGCTAGCTCAGTTACCGAATATTCCCCGCAAATGAATCGGAATCGATGGAAATTATCAGGTTCCCATCGTTGCCGGATAGCAGCGAATCCCGTTGCGACACAAGCAAAGACGATAACTATCACGTTGGAACGCGAAGTGCCTTTTGCAAATCCGTTGGTCGCGGGTTCGAGCCCCGCCCGCCCCACAACGTTGGGGTCTGCTGCACGGATAGGTGACAGTTTCGGTTACGCGGCCTGACTGGCCGGCGTGGTCAAGATTGCGCCGAATTCAATCGGGGTCAACCTACCCAAACCGACCTGTCGGCGGCGGTGGCGATCGGTCCGCTCGATCCACGTGACGATCGCGATGGGCAACTGCTCGCGGGTGTCCCAGCGACGGCGATCGAGCACGTTCTTCTGCAGCAGGCTAACAACGATTCCATGGCGGCATTGGCACCGGCGGCCCCGACGCGACCCATGGAGCCGACCACGTCGTGGCGCCCCAATGCGTGCACGAATCGTCGGCTTCGAAATTGCATGCTGGGCTTCATGCGCTTGTGAAAGTTCATAAGGCGAATCCCATACCTCTGTCCTCTTCAAATCGGTCACGTAGTCGCCATTCCAGCTGCGGCAATGTGAATCGCCCCGGGTTGATGGACACCTGGTTATTGGTGTGCAGCAGCGGCAACTCTAACGCGACATCAAGACGCTGTTAAGTGGCCGGATGCAAGCAATTGTGATTCAGCTCACGGAACCATAAGCTGTTGCTGCCGAATGTTGGGGCCGTAGCGGGCCATAGTGGTTGGGGATGGCACGTGCGCATTCGTGTTTCGCTGTTTCTCGTCGCGGCGGTCGGTGCGGCAGCGTTTGGCGCTGCCCCGCTAATAGGTCCGAGCGGCACGACAGTATTCGCATGCAGCAAGGGCTATTACGAGAATTCGGACGGGCAGTGCATACCCGATCCACAATCGGGCTTGCCTTCTGGTGGCGCTCCCGGCCTCGTCGGTGGCGGTGCGCCGCCACCGGGAGCTACGGCGCTCTGCAACGACGGCTCGTACTCGTTCAGCACCCACCACTCGGGCACCTGCTCTGGCCACCATGGCGTTCAGCAGTGGTTGACGAACAATTGAGGGGTCCGACGACGAGCAAGCAGCCAGGACTCGCTGCGATCTTCGAGCGCGTTGATGGACCAATGGCCCTAGCCGTGACATCGGTCGAAGGCGGACTCTTGCAGCATGCTCCGCTAGAACCAGCTTTTCCCCGCCGTTCAGGGATGATCTTTAGGAGAAGCAAATGGACGATCACGGACTGGGGCCGGAGACAATAACTGTCGAGATTTCCCCCACAGAGGCTTCGATCACCCGTGACATTGACCTTGGTGTCAGCGACCGCCTGATACTGCGGTTAGCTGGGACGAGTGGCAGTACCGGGTACAGCTGGGATGATTTACAGATCGGTGATCCCACCGTGCTGAAGAATTCTAGTTGCGAATACGTACCCCCGCCGGGGCCCATTATTGGTGGCGAGGGTACCGATGTCTGGACGTTCGAGGCGTTACGTGAGGGTAGTACCACAATCGCAGCGGAGTTTCGGGGGCCGGGCCCCGCCACCGGAGAACCAGCATGCAGCTTCAAGGCAAACGTTGCCGTGCGGATACTGCTGCGCAGCAACCAATAACGCGGGCATGGTCCGCAATCCGTGAGCCCTCGGGCTCAGCTGGCGTCGAGCGACCAACAAGCAGGCCGCCAACTGATTCAACAAGTTTGGCAGGGAAATTGTTGTGCAACTTTGTGGTGAGTGGAAGGCATGGCATGACCGGATGCCAGGAAACGCGCCGACGCTTCACGTTACCGGGAAGTGCTGCTTTCCGACGGCAGGATGGGAAGCCGCATTACAGCGGCGCAAACCCCAGGGCTTCAACCCGACGATCCTAATGCTCGATCTTGTTGTCACGCCGCCCGAGGGATTCGCAGCGCAAGTGATGACCGAGTTAAACGTCAATTGGACAGAAAGAACGGATACTAGGTACAACCAAATCTCTGTTGAGGTAATCGGAGCTACTGCTGAAGGTAAGCTCATCAATGTAGAGGAAGCAGGCTAATCAAGCGGGCGCGCCCATTGCTCGCCCTCCCCGATCCGTCGGTGCCTAAAGAGCTCTCTACCGCTCGTTGCGGTTTGACCATCAATTGCCTATACGCCAGCGTCGTCAAAGCCCGTGCAGTTCCTTCCGGGTCATCTCACGATCGCGGCACAGGGACCCGTTCAGTGTTCTCCTGACCCAGACGACGGCTACAGTCCTTCCACCGGTTCGGGTTCCGGTTCGGCATCCGGCGGCTCATTTTCACCTGCGTGCTCGGGAGGACCCTCTGCAGGCCAAGACGGCCCGGGCTGAGCTGGTGGATAGTATGGGTTTTGGTGAATTGATACCTCAGGCGGCGGGGAGTATGGGGGGTAGCCATGCGCTGTGTCAGGTTCGTTGCCGGAACCCACGTCATAATCGTCACTCGTTTGGTCTTGTAAAGCCATTTTTGATGTTCCTAATCGTAGGGATGAAATCGTCCTTGGTGCAATCACACTGCTCCCGCACGGTGGTCCAGAAACAGGGCCTATTGGCACCTTTCTGCGGATATTGCTCCAGACCGCAGACCGAATAGCCATTGCCGGCGCGTTACCGTTGAGGGCCACGGCCAACAGGCACAGCACGATGGTATCAATCTGGTATCATCTGGGTCGTGGGAATGACTCTGCGCCCCAGCGAGCAGCAGGCCGAAGCGCTGCGCCGGCAGGCTGCTACCGAGGGCCGATCGATGCAAGCTGTTGCGCTATCGGCCATCGACGAATACATCGCCCGGCGGACGCATCAGGCCAAGGTCGCGACGGCGCTGCAGCGCGTCGTCCGCGAGGAGGCCGGGGTCTTGGAGCGCCTCAACGACGCATGACCGACCACCTGGATCTCGAGGATCTCCTCGAAATCGCGGGAGTCGCCGTGGGAGGGGATGTCGCGGTCGGCGACTTTGGCTTGCTTGAATCAGCTTTGGCGCGGCCCCGCGCCTCGGTGTTTGGCGAGGATGCCTACCCGGATATTCACCTCAAGGCCGCCGCTCTACTGCATTCGTTGGCACGTAATCACGCGCTGGCGGACGGTAACAAGCGACTTGCGTGGACGGCCTGCCGGACTTTCCTGGCGATCAACGCTCAGTGGGTTAGTGCATCCGAGGACGAGCGTTTCGACTTTGTCATTGGGGTCGCCACCGGCGCACTCTCCGATCTCGGCGACATCGCAGCACAACTGCGCCACTGGAGCTACCAGGAAGGCTCCGGGGTCAGGAGTCGGCCGTGACCCGGATCTCGCGCCGCGGGAATTGCCATGGCCTACAAGCTGATCGACGCCGCGCAGAAACGCTGGCGAGCGGTGAGCGCGCCGCACCTGGTTGCCCTCGTCCGCGCCGGCGCCGTCTTCCACGAAGGCAAACTCCTCGAACGACTCGTCGACATCACACCCGCCAAGGCCGGTGAGTCGACCGAAACGGAAGCCGCCTGAAACACCCGATCTACCGGTAGTGAGAATTCCTCCAGTTGCCTGACCAGGCATGCTCACCACGTCAGACCGCACACGACCTGGGTAGCGGCTCAGGCCCTATCGGCGGCCTGCGTCGCCTGCTTGAGGGTGTGCTCGTATGCCGATGAAAAGATCGGCCGGTGATCATTGAACATGCGCTACTGCCAGTCCGCCCGGGCTGCTCCGGGGCATTTGAAGCCGCATTCGCCGAAGCCACGCACGTTATCTCTGCGATGCCGGGATTTCGGAAGCTGTCACTGTCGCGCTGCAGGGAGGTGTCGAACACTTACCTGCTGCTGGTGGAATGGGAACGACTGGAGGACCACACCGAAGGCTTTCGCGGCTCAACCGAATACCAGCAGTGGAAGACCTTATTGCACCACTTCTATGACCCGTTCCCCACGGTGCGGCATTTCGACACACTGCTGGGGGATCCGACAACAGCGATCACAACGACGCCCCGCCTTTGAGACCCGCCAACCGCGAGCACTGGTCGACACCGCACCCGCAAAGTCCGACACCGAATCAACCGGTACAGAGGCCGCTTGAAACTACTTAACCCACAGGTCTTGACAACATCCCTCGGTCGCTGCATCGACGCCGATGGCGTCGTCGAGGTGTTGGATCGACTGGCCCTCGCCCACGCAGCGCCGCACTACGTGCGCTTCGACAACGGGCCGGAGTTCGTGGCTCACGCCGTGAGCGATTGGTGCCGGTTCAACAGTGCCAGTTTACTGTTCATCGATCCCGGCTCACCGTGGCAGGACGTCTGGATCGAATCGTTCAACGGCAGACTCCGCGACGAACTGCTCAACTCGTGGCGCTTCGACCCGCTGCTGGAAGCCCAGGTGATCATCGAAGACTGGCGCTGCGATTACAACGCCAACCGACCCCACTCCGCACACGGCGAACTCACCCCGCCGAATTCGCCCTACAGTGGACCACGCCCCGCCAACCCCAAGCCGCATAGCGACTGGACTACCGGATTGGGTCCCCTCAATCACTTCTCGGCAATGCGCAGGGAGTTGACGAGATCGCGATAGAGATCATCGGTGGAGAGCAAGTCAGGATGCTTACCCTGTGACCGAATTCGGCCGTTGTCCATCACGACGATCGTGTCCGCGTCGATAACCGTCGAAAGGCGGTGAGCCACGGTGATGACCATCTGCTTGCGTGCCCGCTCACGAACGCATGACTGGATAGCGGCTTCGGTCAGCCCGTCGACGTGTGCGGTTGCCTCATCGAGCAGCAATATCTCTGAGGGCCGGATGATTGCGCGCGCGAGAGCGATGCGCTGTCGTTGGCCGACCGAGAGTGCAGAGGAGGTGAGGTCGGTGTCAAGCCCGTGCTCCAGCGCCGCGATGTCTTCGACAAGTTGAACTTTCGTCAGCGCCGTCTGCAACTCGGATTCGGACGCATCTTCATAGGTAAGGGTGAGGTTGTCGCGGATGGTTCCCGGTATGACCGGCACCTCCTGCTCGACCAAGGCGATGCGTTGGCGGATCTCGGCATGTGTATACCGAGAGTAGGGCTCGCCCAGCAATAGCACTTCGCCTTCCCGCGGCTCCAGGAAGCGCATGACCAACGACAAGACTGTCGTCTTTCCGGCACCCGAGGGGCCTACAATCGCCAGCTGTCCGGTACGCGGGATGACCAGGTCGAGACCCCGCACAATGTCTCGGTGCCCACCGTAGTCCGCCGTAACACAACGAAATTCGATTAGCGGCGGCGCATCGACGCGGCCCATGCCCCCTTCGAGGGGCCGAGAGGTGGAATCGGCCTCCGTGTCGAGTGCTTGGACTTCCAACATGCGACCCGCCGCAGCGATTCCCGATTGTAGTGTCGAAACATTGACGGACAGTTCGGTAACCGGATCCATCAGGCCAAACGCGTACAACAGGAAGGCGATGAGGCTGGAGAGTGTCATCGCACCGGCGCTTACCCGCCATGCACCCACGGCGATAACGACGATGATTGCGAGATCCACCCCGGCCCAGGCGATCGTCTCGGCAATCGCCTTCCTGCGCACGGCGCGGATTGCATGATGGCAGGCCTCGTTAGCAGCCCCGATCACGCGATCAGCCTGGCGGTCCTCTGCGCGGCTGGCTTTCACGCTGCGAATAGCTCGAAGCGTGCCCTCTAATATGCCGCCGGCCCGCGCCAGATGGCTTTGTGTCGTCTGTTCCTCGGCAGCGATGCCCGGCATGAGCAGCATGAACGGCATTGCCGCCAGGGCGATTGCGGTCACCGTTGTCACCAGCAGCGCTGGATCGAGCACGCCCATCAGCACTAGGGTGCCGACCATTGCCACGGTTCCGTTGATCAGGGCAACCACGCTCGCAGAAGCGGCTTCGCGGAGCAGTACGGAGTCGGAGGTGACCCGGGCCACGAGCTCACCCGTTGGTCGGCTGACCAGAGTCGGCACGGATGCCCGAACGAGTCGGTGCACCAGCGACTTTCGCGCGTCCAGCACGATGCGCTCGCCCACGGTGCCGAGCAGTATCATCTGGACGCACCGGATCGTTGCGCTGAGGGCTAACAACCCGGCAAGTGCCGCCACCGGACCCCTCAGTGATGCATGGCCGTCGAGGGTGTCGAGAACCGATTTGGTGATCATCGGCGTCGCCAGTCCCGCAGTTGAAGCCAGCAGGCCGAGAAGGAGGCCGGCCAAGAGCGCACCGCGATGGGGACTGGTGAACGACCAGAGCAATCCCAATCGTGTTCGGCCGCAATTTGGGCCAGCGGCGGCCACATGGTTTTTCGACATTGAAGAGGACTCAGATCAGCGGAGGTTGTGACGACGCCGGTCGATGCTCAGCTCCAGGTGCACTGCACCGGGGCTACGACGTCCGACTGGTGGTTTTGGCGGAACGCTCTTTTGCACGTCGCATCGATGGATCACGAGACCCGCGCCGTTACGCGATGAATACATTCCTCAATGGGACCGCGCCGGCAGTATCGCATCCAAATCCCGGAGGTAGCAACGGCAATAGCGGCGAATATGCAAAAGCTCAGTACTGATTCGCTCGTCGGAGGTGGAGTGGATCCGCCATCGCGCGCCGCCAAATCGAGTGCCTGTATGGCGATGAGGTGGCCGACATACACGGTCAACGACATCGACCCCATAGCGACCAGGGCCGCGACAGTGCGCGGGATCCGATTCGCCACCCAGATGCAGCAGGCCACAGCGATGATCGCTGTACCTAGACCGCCGAGAATCTCGAATGGTGTGCCGGTGTGCCCCTCGGCGTTCAGCAACGAGGTCCACCGCACATCCGCCCCTGAGTTTCCGCTTGTCTCATTTGACTCGTCGAATGATGCGACCGCGGCACCATTGACGGTCTTGCCCAAAACCCACGCGCCGCCGTAAGCGAGCACGGCGACCGCAGCACCACCTGCAATCAGCACCCGGCGGACACTCGATCGTTGTAGCTCGAGCCGACCGAGCGCGATCCCGCCGATTACGAATGCCGTCCACGTGAGAACCGGGTAGCCACCAGTGAGAAACAGACTCGTCAGACCGTCGCCCCCTATCCGACTGAGGGGATCGAACCGCTCGGCCGCCTTGAGAGGTGTGATGACGGCCGGGTGTCGCAACATGAGCGACACGATCGGAGTCAGAACTGCGAGGAACGCAGCGATTCCAATGTTCGTGGCCGGTCGCAATCGCAAGAACGGCAACGCGATCAGGAAGAGGACGCCGTAATACGCCAGGATCACCGGTATCGCCGTGCCCCATATTGTCAGGCCCGTGCCAATTGCGAAGACTATGCCGGCACGCACCACGACCCGCCGCTTAAGCACAGCGGGCACGGTTTGACCAGCGGTACGCGGGCCACCGGTCACCAATGCCAGAGATAAACCGGCCAAGGTGGCGAACAGTATCGAGGCTCGGCCCTGCGAGGCGTACACCATCGCACCCGCCACTCCGCCCGCTCCAGGATCTGGACCCAAATGGACGGCAAACATTCCCAATACCGCTAGGCCCCGTGCCAGGTCGACGCCGGTTATCCGACCGGCAACGGATGGTTGAGACTCGTCACTACCGACGGCGATGGGTTCGCCAACTAATCCAGACACTATGCAATCGTGCTGGATCCAACGGTATTGCGGCATCGGGCAACTGGCTATTCCGCGGCGCCCAACCGGCCACTTCGTGCCTCAGACGTGGGTGGGCAGCCTGATCTGTAGTTGGTAGCCGCCGTCGCTGAGGTGGGTTGCGTGCAGGCTGCCGCCGAGTAGTTCGGCGCGCTCGCGCAAGCCGAGCAGCCCCTGCTGGGCGCTGGGCAACTGGTCTGGCGACCGGTGGGGTTTGCTGTTGGTAAGTGTCAACCCCACGCATCGTCGGTCGATTGACAACTCGACGCAGGCGGTGGCGCCGGGGGCGTGCTTGGTGACGTTGGTCAGGCCCTCTTGCACGGCTCGGTAGATGACACGCTGTACCACCGCTGAAGGGGTGATGGAGGCGTTTGAACGCGTCCTGACCACCGCCGGCACACCGGATTCGGCAACGAGCGTGGCCACGTCATCGAGTCCCGGTTGCGGTGTCGGCGCGGCGGTGCTGCCGCCAGCCGCGCGCAGTATTCCCACCATTTGCCGGAGCTCGTCGAGGGTTTTCACACACAGTGCGCGGATTGTCTCAGCTATTCGCACGGTGGCATCGTCGGGCGCGGTGACCTGCAGCGCACCCGACTGCACCGCGATCAGGCTGACTTGATGCGACACCACGTCGTGCATCTCGCGGGCCAGATCCGCGCGTTCTCGCGCCAGCGCACGCTCAACGAGCAACTCCTCTTCATGCCGGTGGGCGCGCTCAATCTCGGCCAGCTTGCTGGACAGCTCGGAACGGGCTCGCACTAGCAGGCCGAGCAACACCGGTGCGACCGCGAAAATGATGCCGTAGAGGGCGGACCACGCGGTGCCTAGACTCCAGTAGGACTCCTCCTCTCTCCACGGCGCGGAATAGCAGACGAAAACGGTTAGTGCGCACGCGATTAGCCCGCTTCGGGCCGGTCGTCGTTCCGCTACCGTGAACAAAGCGACCATGGCGGCCAGCACGCCGTAACCGATCACCGTCGCGGGAACCGTTAGCGCGAAAACCACGTACGGAGCACGGTTGCGGAAACACAAGCCGACAATGGCGACAACAGCGGCCAAGATCCAGCCCGGAGAATGGGCCTCGCTGGTCAGGATCGATACCGCGGCGTCAGCGGCCGCCAGTACGAGCAAGGTGCCGTTGATCGCGTGTTGACGGGTCACCAACGGGAGCCACCTAGTCACGCCGGATCACGGTCCAGAATGCCGGCACGTTGCGCGATGATTGCGGCTTCCACCCGCGTTTTGACCGAGAGTTTCGTGAGGATCGAGCTGACTTGATCTTTGACGGTGCCAACACTAGAGAAAAGCCTAGCGGCGATCTCGCTGTTGGAGTGGCCGCGCGCCACAAGCAGCAGCACGTCGACCTCTCGTCCGCTGAGGCTGCCAACTTTGCTTACGGCGACCCGATCGACGGGGTTATCTAGGTAACCCGCGATCACCTTCGGGCTGACCTTGTCCGAGAGCACGAGCCCACCGGAGGCCAAGCTGCGCACCATCCCGGGAAGTTGAATAGGATCTGTGTCTTTCAAGAGGAATCCGGCGGCGCCCAGACGCAGCGCCGCGGCGATGTATTCATCGGCGTCGAAGGTTGTCAGCATCGCCACCACCGGCGACCAGTCTGCGGCCATCAGTTCGGCCAGCACGGCCAAACCATCCTTTCCGGGCATCCGGATGTCCAGTAACACCACGTCGGGTTGGTGTTCGGCGATCAGATCCACGGCGTGTACACCATCGGTGGTGGCGACCACATCCACGTCCGAGGCCGCTGACAGGATCAACTCGAAGCCCGACCGGATCAAGGCTTCGTCATCAACAATGACCACACTGATCACGAGACGGGACCTCCTCCTTACGTACCGATAGCCTCTGCGGTGAAGGTACTCGCAACTGCGGACGCAGCTCATCGGCCGACCCAACATTCAGCCAACTGGATGCCAAATCTCGCCAACTGCGGGCGCACCGTGTTCGGTCGACTGAGCCCCGCGTCGCGCATCGTTGAGAACCGGAATCTCCGTTAACGGCCAATCCGTTGAAATATCCATCCGGCACGAGTGCGGCAGTCACTTGAAGGTGAGGACTCCGTCCATGCGGCCAGCCAGACTCGACCGTACGGGGGATTCCCAATTCTGCTCGGTTAGGCCACGCTTCGCCGTGAACGATGCGTGCCCCCAGCGACGTTATCGACAATATGCAAGCCCGACCGGAGTCGGGTTGGAGCGTGTCACGCCTCGGTTCTGCACCGGAATAGCCTCTTATTGGGTGGGACATGCAAAGAAATTGTCGGGATGATCGTCTGCTCCACTTGCGCAGCGAACTGCGCTCGTTTACCGCGTGATAGCTCTCATTCGGTTCGGCGATCGCGTCGTCCGGCTGGCCCCTGATCTTCGAACCGGCGAATATCGGTGATGCGCACCTTTTGGCCGCGGTATCTCAGTCCAACATTCCGTCGATCGGAGAGAATTTATCTCGTGAAAATCAACAGCATTCGTGATGCCGAGCAATTGGTTCAACTGTGGTGCCTGTACGAACGCGGATTTTCGGAAGGCGCGGCGGCGGCGATCCCAGTGGTTGAGAAATCAATGTGCAGCGACGGCACAACCGATCACCTCGTCGCAAAGTAAGCGAGAATCGGTGCAAATCACCGGGTTTTGGCGGTACTTACTATGGTCAACCTTGTTGTGTCACAAGCGCATATAGTCGATACTTGGGGAGAACAAGAACTCGCTTTTGCAAATTCGTTGGTCGCGGGTTCGAGCCCGCCCACCCCGCAACTCGCAGAAGAAGTTCGACGGTAGACTGCCACCTGATGCGCCGCGCAGACCGTGCCATCCCTTACCTCTACCGACATCGGCCACCGACGTACTCCTTCCAAAAGCGGTCGGTGCATCGCGCGGGACACGAGACCGGACCATCGCCCCCGAAACCGTAGGGGAAACCCTGATGCGCCGAGGGCGGCCCGCGCAATAGCGTCTGATCCCGAAGTTGTTCGTTATCGCGCGCAACAGCGTCCGTGCAGTCGGAGTTCAATACACGACCCGCATCGAAGGGCTTTGGACATGAGCCATCCAGTGAGCACACTGACAGCCACGGCAGCAACAACGACGCTGGTCGCACTTACCGCGGTGGCGTTGGCGGGTCCGGCTTCGGCGAATACTTACACCAAATTCCTCGCAGTGGATTGTCCACAGCCGTACAGCCAGACGTGCACACCGAGGCAAGGTATCCAAGTAGGCGGCAGCGGGACCCCCTACTTCATCAGATTTACTGGGGATCCTCACGAGATTTACTGGGGATCCTCACGCGTGCGCCCCGGGGGAGGTGCATATCTTCGTCGACGGGGTCGAGGAGGGGCATTCCCAGGTGACGCCGGGACAGCCGGCGCAATTCTTCAGAGTGGCGCACGGTCCCGGAAACAATCACACGGTCGACGTGCAGATGGACGGAATCGTGGGCGGCTGCAACAAGGGCGCAATGAGTGGATGGTCGGGCACCCTTGAAGTCGTGACCGACATCGACAAAGGCATCTAGCGGATGTGCTTGTCCGGTCAGCCGATTCCGGCCTGAGCCTTGCCGTCCTGCACGTATTGGCGTGCTGCGGCGAAGATGCCGTAGTGTCCGAAAGCGCACCACGACAACGCTTTTCACAGACCGCGGATCTGGCGACGACGGGGCCCGCGAGTGACCGGCACATTCCCGCATCACGCGGCCGGGACAGATGCGTGCCGCTCCCGCTGGCCCGCCGCGCGCGACGGATCGATGACGTACTGACCGGGGTCTACCGCTATTTCCAAAATTCATTCATGGGTTGGGCGTACATGTCGTTGGCGGTCAGCGGTCCCAGAGCTCCGGGCGACGGACTCAAGGCGTCTTCAATCGTGGCCATCAGGCTGTACTGGTCGTAGTGGCCGGTTGCGATGAAGTGGCCGGACTGCATCGCACCGGTCGCGGCGTTTACGGCGCCCGCGTTCGGGATGACGATCATCGGGACGTTGTTGCCTTCGTTACCGATGCCCAGCGAAAGGTTGTTGTAGTCCTCGTCGAAGGTGATGATGATCGCATCGTGCTGCGTCGGGTCGGTCCACGTGTGCGAGCCCATGATGGTGGACACCTGTTGCTGGACGAACTGGTCGCCGGCGGCGATGTTGTATTGGTGCGTCGTGAGCTGGCTGCCCAGGAAGTTCAGCGCGCCGGTCGGGAAACTGACGGGGCCTTCCATGTTGTTCGATTCGTTGGCGGCTAGCCACGCGAACTGCGGTGCGGTACTTGGGTTCTGCAGATTCGGACCCAACTGCGTCAGCGGGAGCAAGTGGGTCGTCAGGTAGGTCGGGCTGGGGTTGGCGTAGACGTAGTTGAACATGGCAAACGGCAGTTGGTCGACGGCATAGTCACCGGAGTCGACGATGGTGCCGGGGGCGGGCATGCTCTGCGCGTAACCGGCCCACGTGACGCCTGCAGTATCCATTTTTGCCATGAGGTTGTTGGTTCCGTTGATGACGTTCGGCGGCGGGTTGACGTCGATGCCGTAGTCCGTTCCGCCCAGGATCCGGAAGTAGTTGGGGTCGCTGGGGTGGCCCAGCGCGTAGTAGTTGTCCGCGTATCCGTAGCTGTTGATCAGGGCGTTGATGTACGGCGCGTTGGGGCTGCCGAGGATGTCACCGACGCCGTGGTTCTCCATGTAGATGAGGAACACGTGATCGAGATGGCCGACGTTGGACGTCGGTACGGTGAGCGTCGGCTGGGTGAGGTTCGGGTCGCCGACGGTGAACGACAGGTTGTCGGCGAAGGCGTCGTTGTAGTTGCCGAGGACCGGGTTGTGGTCGGCGAAGGTCGCGGTCACGACGGCCTTGGTGGTGCCCACCGGGATCGTCCCGGAGACGTCCCGCGCCTGGAACCCGGTGATTCCCAGGCGATCCAGCGCGGTGACCGACCCCGTCGACCCGGTGCCCAGAACGGCCCCACTGGCATTGAGGAAGGTGACCTGCAATGACGCCGACGACGGGTCGCCCAGGTAGCCGCCGAGCAGTCCGCTCAGCGTGTACGGCGTTGTGCCGGTATTGATTTTGCCTGCAGCGGCGAGGAGGTCGACGGTTTGGCTGATGGTGGACGTGGCCACGGGTCCGCCGCCGGCGAAGTTGTTGCCGCCGCCCGGGGGCGCGGTACCCGGGAAGCCTAGGAGACCCGACAGGCCCGGGATGGCGAACGGTCCCGGGTAACCGCGCGGAGTTCCGTAGGCGATGATGGTCGGTGTCCCGGTCACCGTCCAGCCCGGAATGGTCACGCCGCTGTAGCCCGACCCCGACGCGTCGGCCGTCTCGAAGCCGGGGTTGACCAGCAGGTTGGGGCTCATCGGTAATCCCGGCAGACCGTTTCGGCCGAGCAGCAGCCCACCGGCGCCACCCGCGCCGGGGCCGCCCAGTAGCCCCGCGCCCGCGTTGCCGCCATTGCCGCCGTTGCCGCCGACGCCGATCAGGACCGAACTTCCACCGCTCCCGCCGTTCCCGCCGGAGAAGGTGGGGGCGGCATCCGCGCCGGGCCCACCGGGACCCCCGTTGCCCAACAGCAACCCGCCATTCCCGCCATGGCCGCCGTCCCCGCCGGGGCCCGTCGCGGCGAATCCGCCGGGCCCGCCGGCCCCGCCGTTACCGAGCAAGGTCGCGTTGCCGCCGGGGCCGCCCTGTCCGCCGGGAACTGGCCCGACGCCGGCAACCACGGTGCCGCCGGGTCCACCGGCACCGCCGGAGCCCACCCAGCCGGCGGTGCCGCCGGCGCCGCCGAGTCCGCCGCCGCCGCTCCCCACCGCGGCTTGGAAAACCGAGCCGCCGGCCCCGCCGGACCCGCCGCCGCCCAACAGGCCGCCTCCCGGCCCGCCGGGCCCGCCGGGCCCACCGGCGCCGCTACCGCTGGCGCCGCCGTCGCCGCCGTCGCCGCCTAGACCGAACAGCGGGCCGCCGCTGCCGCCGGCCCCACCGGCCCCGCCGTCGGCTTGGATTGACGATCCGCCGACGCCCCCACTTCCGCCGCCGGCGCCGACCAACCCGCTGAGGAGCCCGCCGGTTCCGCCGGCCCCGCCGGCGCCGGGTCGCAAACCACTGGTCAACTGACCGGTCATTCCGCCGGTCCCGCCGGCCCCGCCGGAACCCCACAGGCCGCCGGCCCCGCCGGCCCCACCGCTCCCGCCGTCTCCGTCGGCTCCCGCGGCGGCACCGACCCCACCGGCGCCCCCGGGACCGCCATTACCGAACAGCCATCCGCCGTGGCCCCCCATGCCGCCGGCCCTGCCGGGGCCGGACGCACCGAGCCCACCGGCACCGCCCGCACCGCCGCTGCCCAGCAGCCCGGCGGGGCCGCCCGGCCCGCCCGGCACGCCGTTCGCGCCGGACCCGCCTGTCCCGCCGTCGCCGAGCAACCATCCGCCGGGCCCCCCGCCAACCCCGCTGCCCGCGGCGCCGGGCGCGCCGTTGCCGATCAGCGGGCGCCCGGTCAGGGCCAGACTGGGCGCGTTGATCACGTTGAGCGCCGTCGCCGGCAACAAAATCCCGTTGGCGCCCATGGCGCCGTTGCCGCCGGCCGGCGCACCGATCCCGCCGATCCCGCCGGCCCCGCCAATGCCGAGCAGCACGGCCCGACCGCCGGCCCCGCCGGCACCGCCAGCGACGCCGGCCGCGCTCTGTGCGCCGGCCCCACCGGCACCGCCATCGCCGGCCAGCAGGCCGCCGGTGCCCCCGGCCCCGCCGGCACCCCCGGCGCCGTTCGACGCGAAACCGCCGGCCCCGCCGGCCCCGCCGAAACCGATCAGGCCCGCGTCACCGCCGGCCCCGCCGTGCCCGCCGGTACCGGCGCCAAAGTTGTTGCCGCCGGCCCCACCCGAGCCGGCGGAGCCGAGAAGCCAGCCGGAGTGGCCGCCGCTACCGCCGGCCCCGCCGTCGCCGCCAAAGCTGGTGCCGCCGACACCGCCGGGACCGCCGCTACCCACCAGCAGGGCGCCGGCGCCGCCCGGCCCGCCGGCCCCGCCGGCGCCGGTGCCGCCCAACCCGCCGGTGCCGCCCGCGCCACCGGCGCCGGCCAGCATGCCGCCGGCTCCGCCGGCGCCGCCCGCACCGCCGGTCGCCCCGGCGCCGCCGATCCCGCCGGCTCCGCCGCCGGCGCCGACCAGCCCGTCGAGCAGGCCACCCGCCCCACCGGCCCCGCCGGCCCCGCCGGTCCCGGTCGACGAGAACCCGCCGACCCCGCCCGGCCCACCGCCGCCGAACAACCCACCCGCCCCGCCGATCCCGCCGATCCCACCCGTCCCGGTCGACGATGACCCGCCGGTTCCGCCGGCGCCGCCGCTGCCCAACAGCCACCCGCCGTGTCCGCCCGGACCACCGGCCGCGCCGCTGCCGCCCGCCCCACCGGCCCCGCCGGTTCCGATCAGCCCCGCGGCCCCGCCGGCCCCGCCACCGCTACCGGCCGCGCCGGACCCGCCCGCCCCGCCAGAACCGAGCAACCAGCCGCCGGCCCCACCGGGTGCCCCCGTCCCGGGGGCTCCGTTGGCGCCGTTGCCGATCAGCGGGCGCCCGGTGAACGCCACGCTGTAGGCATTCGCCGTGTCCAGTAGGTTCTGCTCGATGGTTTGCAGGTTCGGCAGCTGCAGAAACGCGGCGCTCGTGGCCTCGGCGGCCGCGTATGAGCCCGCGGCGCCAGTCAACGCCTGCACGAACTGCTGCTGAAACGCGGACGCGTGGGCGCCCAATGCCTGATAGGCCTGCGCATAGTTGCTGAACAACCGCGCAATCGCGGCCGACACCTCATCGGCGGCCGCCGGCGCAATCCCGGTGGTCGGCGGCGCCCACGACGCCGCGGCCTCCGTGATCGCCTCCCCGATTCCGCTCAAATCTGCCGAGGCCGCGGTCAAGGCCTCAGGTGCTGCGATCAGGAAAGCCGACATCTGCGACTCCCATCAATTCCAACGGGGTGGCTCGGACCGCTAACTTTATTTAAAGAATCCGGGGATGTGAAGGCGACACTTTTGTCGTCACGAATGACCGAGGACGGATCAGACCTACCCGGCTTGGCCGCGTCGCAGAGTTCGTGGTGTCGGGTCAGGCGCGTCTACCCGCGAACCACACGCGATGCGCGACGGGCCGCCACGCGCGGCGGCCATGGCAGCGGTCGCCGCTCATGCCGAAAGCAGCGTGCACCGCGTGGATTCGGCGGCGACACAGTATCTTTCGCCGTGCGCGACGCTGAGCCTTTCAAGGCATTCCTTTTGGTCTGACTTCGGGACCGCCTAGGATCGTCGCAGTGTGGCACATGCGCCACGCGCATGACTGATTCGCGCCAGTACCGACTCTGTCTCGGTGCTTGCTGTGCCATGACGCGCGTGCTGCTGAAAATATCTTCAATAGCATTGACAAATGCGTTCACAGATCAGCTCTCGCGGAGTATGTTAGCGTCGGCTAGCTTGGCACACTTCGCCCTCGAAGGAGAGCCAAACATGGTTGATAGCGACAAATGGCGCCAAATAGCGTTAGATTCGATACTCAGTCTCTGGCGTCCAGGGGGGAATTGCGCGCGCAGCAGCTCAAAGGACAACGACGGACGCTACCGCCCGACAGCCACGTTTCAGGCCATCGTCGCGATGGGCGAATGCGGCATTTTGCAGTCTGCGGTGAAGACCAAGGACGGCAAACCGCTGTCTGCGCGCGATATCCTCGTCGCTTTGGTCGGCTCCTCGGACACTTGGGCGGGAGATCGGATCGACGAATCCAGTCACAGCCACTCGAAGGCGACGCTGTTCCAGCCTGCGTTGGTAATCGGCAGTCTATTCCACGCGCTGCGGTTGCTGCTGGATGCTGGCGCGCTGCCGCTGAATTCGCCAGCCAAACAGACCTTTTCACCCGAAGGCAAGCCCGCGGACGGCGACCGGAAAACTCTCACGACGCAACTCTGCCGGGGCTTCGCCGAAGCCAGCCGGCGGCTCGCGGAGCTGACGCACCCGAAGGACGCACCCGATCGTGCCATGTCCGAGGCGGAGCTGTCCGAACTTCGGGAGGTTTCGACCTACCATCTGCTTCATGTCGCGATAGCGCTCAGTGAGCGCGAGAAGATCCTCAAGTTTGCCGCGGGTAAGGGACTCGTGCTCGATGACGGACCGCCCGCCACCCGCGCCATGTTCGGCGCATTCAAGCAGAGCTTAAGGGACTACTTCGTCCGACAGGTTGATCGCCTGATGGCACGCAGGCATCTCCCGTTCGATCCGGAGTACGACCCCACGTCGCTGGCCTTCGCCATTCGCGGGCTCGACGAACTCGGCGAACAAGTATGCGGCACACCGCTCTTCCGCGCAGCGGTGGAAGCAGTGGCTGCAGGACAACACGCGGACGGTTGCTGGCCCGATGGTGTCTCGGTCACGTACCAGGACGACGGCAGCACTATCCAGCAGCCCAGCGTCGAGGTGGCGCTGTGCCTCGGGGAGTCGGTTTTCGATAATGACCTGCTTGTCCTCTATGACGCCGACCGAATCGAAGTTCTTGACCAGGCATTTGGGGCCCTTGAGAAGACCGCGAATTTCCTCGCCGTCTCCCACAAGACAGTGGGTGAATTCTCCGGATGGGTAAGCGATCGCACACGCCGCCCGGGCGTCTTCGAAACCTGGGTCACGTCGTATGCGGCGCGGCTCTTCCATTTGATGTCGCTCGCCGAGCGGGCGCGCCGCCGCGCCGCGATCCTTGATAAGTATTTTCCACGCAACCCGGCCCCACCGACCGCTGACATGACGACGAATGGTAACAGCGGTGCGGGTGATACATCTCGTCGGTTGGGCAAGATGATCGAGCCTGACGACGTGTTACGGCCAGTCAACAAACTATTAACGGAAGTGGTGACGCCGCTAGAGAATGAACGGTTGCGCGGTGCCCCGATCTGTCGACCCGATAAGAACGGCGTCTCGTACATAATTTATGGCCCTCCCGGAAGCGGGAAGACTTTTATGGTGGAGCAATTGGCCGAGACGCTCGGCTGGCCGCTGCTCGCGCTCAGTCCTGGCCACTTCATACGCCGCGGTTTGGAAGATATCGAATCGACGGCAGCGAAGATCTTCACCCATCTAATGAACCTCGACCACACCGTCGTATTTTTCGATGAATGTGACGAATTATTTCGGGAGCGTTCCGAACAAAGTAGTGAGGGGCGTAACATCCTCTCATTCGCTACAGCCTCGATGCTGCCGAAACTCCAAGAACTGCACAATTCGCGCCGTGTCGTATTCTTTCTCGGCACAAATTTCCTGAGCCACGTTGATATAGCGATACGGCGACCAGGCCGCTTCGATGCTAGCCTCCTCGTCGACCGCCCCGACGAGGCTGCGCGGCTCGATCTCATCGTCGAAGGCTGGAAAAATGAGCAGAAGGAGTTAAGGAATAAGGTACGCGATATGCCCCCTCGGTACCGCGACTGGGCCGCTGATCAGGCTGGTCGCCGAACTAATGGCTGGATGAGCAAAGACGTGACGGCCGTTGGTGCTGCTCTCTGGGGTCAGTATGATAGGGCCCGCAATCAGAATCATAATGCCGACCTTATGCATCTTCGGCCAGACGATGAGAATGAAAAGTTCCAAGATATAGTCAGGCGTGCCGCGGCCACCGTTGATGACTACGTGGATTGGTGCGTTCAGCAGGGAAAGGCTGAACTAAAAGCGGCCGGCTACGAGGAGGGTGACCCGAAAGCGTGTAACCTCGAGGTGGCGCGCAGGGAACGGCGAGAGAATTTTTGGAAGGTTTTTGATCGATGGAAGAAGCTGCCCGACTTTTACCAAGATTACGTCCAGCATTCTAAGACGCAAGGGCCCGCCGCGGCAGAAGAAGCAGGCGCATTTATCGAGAATCTGAAAAAGCGTGATGATACCCCAAGGCAAGTGGAGCTGACGACATGAGGCTCAAGATATCTCGCAGCAAGAGCCATGAGCATCAGCATTCGCTATTTGCCTCAGAGTAGGTCAGCAGACGACTTCAGGGCTGGCTCCGCTCTGCCTCCAAGGTCTCGATGAGGCCTGGCCCGTCAATCTTGACATATAGGGCATCGAGTTCCTTAAACGGATGAGCTTGGCGTTTTTCGGTCCACCGGCGCCTCTTGGCCCTCTCCGCCTCTTCCTTCTGCATACATTTGATGTAGTGTTCTAACTGCTTATAGGTCCGAGCAATGACTGATCTCCCCATTCGACGAAGGACTGCTCGGTCGTAGACGCCCTGCTGAACGCCGAGGGCGATCGTTTCGAGCCCGTTCAAGATGTCTCGTACCTGATCGCCAAGCTTCCTGCGCTCCGACTCGTCCAATGCGGTGCCGTACTTGTCCGTTAGCTTGCCGTCGGGACCGCCGAGAAGTGCCTGAGCTTGTTCCGCGGTGACCTCATTTTTATCTTTGTTGACGAGAACTCTGGTCACGTCGCCGCGGGCTTCGCGGGTATCGTTCGCCCACTGACCCAAGGCGTCCAGCGTGTCCTTCCGCCTCGCCCTGATGCCGGTTCGATAAGTGCTGAAAGCAATGATGACGAGCGCTGCGCCGGCAACTGCCGCGATCGCATCCAGAAAAATTGTCTGCGCTGTCATCCCGACAGTGTCAACGATGTTGTAGGTGAACATCTCAGTGCCGTCCTAGCGTTATTCAGGCGGCTCCGCTTACGAACCGAGACGAACTACCTTTCGTCATTGCCGTGACCGTCTGTTCCGCCTGTTGAGCGATGCAGTTAGATTACCCACTTTAGTCGTTTAATGTCACGATACCCGGCGAGCGCAAAAAATCTATCCAATCGCTGAATCTCCCGCCGCGCCAGTTCTCCGCTTCTGGCAGATCGCATTTGCGGCGTTGCGAAGGATCGGTTTCGGGGGTTAGCGCTAGGCGCTAACGAGCGGGGTCGCCGCGGTGGCGCTCGTCAATTACACGCGGCCATCCGGTGACATGTTCCGACCACCACTGGCCCGGTGAGTGGAGTTCATAACGTGTCGAAATCTTGAGAACCCGCGTGCTGCAGAGTTGTGGGTCCGTCGGCATGCCAGTTCAGAGTGGGTATCTACAGTGACAGACTTTCCCAGTAGTCCGCCGTATCTTGGCGAGACCCTCTTCGGGTGTTTCTCAGTTCGCCCGCCGTGGTGGCGTAGCGGGAATTGACTTTTGTCTATCCCATTTCTCTTGAAAATACTTCGCCATATCGGTGAGCCATTCTCCAGAGTGGACCTCCAGGTGTTGACATTCGGCAGTCGGCTTTGTTAAGAACAGCGAAAAATATCCTTTTCTGGCATATGGGGCATCTCCGACAAGGTACATAGGAATGCATGGCAGATCGCAGTAGAAGCGGATCTCAAATGTTCCCCCGCTTCGTTCCGCGATGGCAGTCATTCTTAGAATGAAGCCCTGCAGGCCAGTCTCGTATGCCATGCCTGTCTCAGAACTGCTGGCCAGCTCCTCATTGCGAAACATTGAAGTTTCTGACTTCGGATCAATAATCAACATGCGGACATTTACCCCGCGTGCAGACGCGGCTTCCAGTGCTTTCAGGAAAGCATTTTGCAAAGGGCAATATGTGTCTAACCAGCTTACTGTTTCTCCCTTATTCGCTTCCCGGAATATTGTGCTGAAATCGAAGTGATCGTGAGAAGTGTATATGCCGAGCTCCGTTAGTGACTTCGCGACACCGGCGGCTTCTCGAAAATCGATACTAATCCGCTCTTCGATGTGTCCCAGAAAGTATTGTCGATCGATGATAGATGTCACCATTGCGGCGAGAACTGCTATCCCGACCGACCGTATTACGTCTTCCCAGTCTGCATTTGGGTGGCGACCTTTTGGGCCGAACACGAAGATTGCTAATATCACCAATATCACTGCAAAGAAGAACAGCGAATTGACGGCGTTGGGTTTGAACACTTCTTTGAAGGAGGTCAAAATCGATCGTTTGGGATTTGACTTCGTTCGCGATACGGTATTCATGGAGGATCGCTTACTCCAATCTGGGTTGCAGGAGACGCTCGCCTTGAGTATATGACCACGCAAAGACTCCGATCAGCTGTTCTAGCCATGTCGCCGGCAAGCAGTAGATCGGGATTATGGCTTATTAACACTCAGAGCCGGGGGCGCGATGGATGCCGGGGGGTTTCGTTGTTGATGGCTGAATTCTCGAAGTTGCGAAACGCGCATCGGGATGAGGCCGATGGACCTCTCTCGCGCCGCTCATATGGAATCGGTCGCTGTCGGCACCGCGTCCGCATGACTAACCTCGTAGCGGTGACGACGAATCAGCAGTTCGACACCATTCGCGCTGACGAGATCAAGCGCGGCGACAACATCGAGTTCCCGGCCAACGACCCGGGGGTGAAATGGGTCGTCGACGAAAACAGGGCGATCAAGCCGCCGTGCGATCAGCCCGGCGTGTTGTGGTACGTCGAGGAGGAGTCGGAACCTCTCCTCGGCAGCCCTCTAGGCGATCTGTACATCTTCACCGTCAAAGAGGTCGGGGCGGGAGCCGCGGTCGAGGTCCGGGTCAGGGGCCACGTCCCGGTCCGGCGGTCCAAGCGAACCTAATCGGTGCCGGCCCACACATGTTGGGTAATACCTTCGGCGCATTGAGCAACGCCGATCACATCGAAAGGCGTTGTGGGGAAGTCCTTATCGGCACAGCCGTACGCCGCCGAAATCTCACTTCATAAGTTCGTGGCAACGAAGCAAACGTGGGTATCGCTTCCGCAACGCCTACGAAGGAGACAGCGATGACCGAACGTCACGACGACGGGCACGACCACATCACCGACGACACCGAACGCAAGCCCAAAGGCGACGCCGCGCCCGTACAGGGCGAGGCGCCGTTCCCGCCGCTGGCCGGTAAACCGCGGCCCCCGATCGGGAACTGACACCCACATCAACGTGACCGAATTCGCCGCACCGCCATGCCCGTGCGGCAGCGGCGCCGATTACCGCGACTGCTGCCAGCCGCTGCACCACGGCGAGCGTCAGGCCCGCACGGCCCAGGAATTGATGCGATCGCGTTACTCGGCGTTCGCGCGCGGCGACGCCGACTACCTGTTCCGCACCTGGCACCCGCGCACCAGGCCGGCCGACGTCACCGTCGACCCGGCCATCACCTGGACAGGACTCGGCATCGAAGACACCGTCGCGGGCGGGCCCGACGACGACCGCGGCGAGGTCGAGTTCACCGCCCGGTTCGAGGCCGAGGGCCGCGCAGGCAGCCTGCACGAGCGCAGCCGATTCGAGCGCCGCGCAGGCAGGTGGTTTTACGTCGACCCGGAAGGCCGGAAGACGGATGACCGCATCGCGCGTTAATTAGCCAAAAGCACCGGCAACCGAAACGAGGCACGCCCACATGACCGCAGACCTGCCCGACACCGCCCTCGAACTGCGCTCGCTGGTGACCTCGGACGGCGCGCTCGAACTCTCGCTGCAGGAGGTTCCGGTGCCAAAGCCGCAAACCAACGAGGTGTTGGTTCGCGTCGAAGCCTCGCCGATCAACCCGTCGGACCTGGGCCTGCTCATCGCCAGCGCGGACTTGAGCAAGGCGACGGTCGCGGGCACTCCCGAACGGCCCGTCGTCAAAGCCCAGGTCGCGAAGGAGACGCTGCCGGCGCTGACGGCAAGGCTCGACGAGTCGCTCCCTGTCGGCAACGAGGGCGCGGGCACCGTGGTGGCCGCCGGCTCCTCCGACGCGGCCCAAGCCCTGCTCGGGAAGACGGTGGCGATCGCCGGCGGCGCGATGTACTCGCAGTACCGGGCGGTCGACGCGTCCGCCTGCCTGGTGCTGCCCGAGGGGGCGACGGCGCGGGATGGTGCGTCGTCGTTCGTTAACCCGATGACGGCGCTGGGGATGACGGAAACCATGCGCCGCGAAGGACATTCGGCGCTCGTGCACACCGCGGCGGCGTCGAACCTCGGGCAAATGCTGGTCAAGA
Organism: Mycobacterium sp. 050134; assembly: GCF_036409085.1. Lineage (NCBI taxonomy): Bacteria > Bacillati > Actinomycetota > Actinomycetes > Mycobacteriales > Mycobacteriaceae > Mycobacterium > Mycobacterium sp. 050134. The sequence goes on along the minus strand of NZ_JAZGLV010000007.1, from coordinate 71,815 downwards.
TCTGCCTGAAGGATGGCATCCCGCTGGTCAACATCGTCCGCAAGCCCGAGCAGGTAGAACTGCTGAGGTCACTCGGCGCCACCCACGTCCTGAACTCGACGACACCGTCGTTCGAGGACGACCTGTTTGAGGCCCTCAAGGAGACCTCGGCGACGCTCGCGTTCGACGCCACGGGCGGCGGCACGCTGGCGAGCCAAATCCTCAACGGCATGGAGAAGGCGGCCAACGCGACCGCCACCGAATACTCGCGCTACGGGTCCAGCACCCACAAGCAGGTCTACATCTACGGCTCCCTCGACACCGGCCCGACCGTGCTCGACCGGAGGTTCGGCCTGGCCTGGGGTGTCGGCGGGTGGCTGCTCACCTATTTCCTGCAGAACGCCGGCGGAGAGACCATCGGTCGGCTGCGGGCCCGGGTGGCCGCGGAACTCACCACGACATTCGCGAGTGGCTACACCCGCGAGGTCTCACTGGCCGGCATGCTCACTCCCGACGCCTTCGCTGCGTACGTCAAACGAGCCACCGGAGAGAAGTTCCTCGTGACCCCGCAGGCCCAACCCTGAACAACAAGAGCGAGTGACGGGACTCGAACCCGTGTATACGGCTTTGCAGGCCGCTGCCTAGCCGCTCAGCCACACCCGCACGAAGGCCACCCTGCCAGCACGGGCCGCGGCCGACCAGCGTTCGCCTCGGCGCGATCATTTCGGCCGCCGACGGCGCCCGTCCGGCACCTCAACCGCTAAATTGCCGGTATGCGTGTCGTTCGCCTCTGCGGTGTGGTCCTGGCGATCCTCACCGCGGGCCTGCTGCTGACAACCCCCGCCGGCGCGCAACCGCCGTCGACGCTGACCGACCACATCACGGACAACACCGGCGCACTGACGGACCCCCAACGGGTCGCCGTCAGCTCGGCGATCGACCGGCTCTACCGCGACCGCCGCATCCAGCTGTGGGTGGTCTACGTCGACAACTTCTCCCGGTTCCGGCCCGACAACTGGGCCGACAAGACCCGCAGCGCCAGCGGGCTGGGTGATCACGACGTGCTGCTGGCCGTCGCCACCAACACCAAGCTCTACGCGTTCAGCGTGCCGCCGGGGATCCAGGGCCTGACCACCGCCGAGGTGGGCAGCCTGCGGACGCGACAGATCGACCCGGCGGTGGCCACCAAGGATTGGGGCGGTGCCGCGGTCGCGGCGGCCGACGGGCTAAACAAAGTGGCGGCGCCTGACAGTTCGGCAAGCTCGTCGAAGCGGAGGTGGCTGCTGATCGCAATCGGTGCCGTCGCCGCCGTGGTCGTGCTCCTGGCGATCGTCGCGCTCTACCGCCGGCGGCGCGCTGCGCGGCGGGTCGACCCCGGCGGCGGGCAACCGAACCTCGAAGCCGGCACCACCTCGGTGACGCAGGCGCTGGCCACCGCCGACGGCCGGGTGCGCCAAATCTCGGACTACGTCGCCAGGCACGCCGACAGCGTCGGCGCCGACGCAAAGGCCCATGTCGAAGGCGCGAAACGGTACCTCGACGCCGCCCGCGGCACCGAAGGGACGAACGACGCCGACGCGATCGCTTACGCGAACAGGGCATCGACGCTGGCCGCCGAAGCGCAGACGCTGGCGAACTCCGACGTGCTGGGCGGGCACCGCACGCAACGACGACGATCCGCGCGGTAACGGGCGCAACCCGTAGGGTGGTAGGTCGGAGGACACGCCGATGTGGCTGCCGGCGCCAACGCTCAACTAGCGCTTATGTTGTATTGAGCCGTCGCTAATCTCGTCGCGGTATGGCGCCCGATCAACGAACCCCGTTGGGGTGCAACCGATCTCGGACCTGTGTAGCACTTAAGTCCGCCACCACGGCGGAACGTTGAGGTCGCCGGCGTCGTTGAATCGTTGACGGGATCTCGGCGTTGAGGTCCGCAAGGCTTAAGGGGAGGAAACCATGGCGATCACCGACGTACCGGCCTTCGCCCACCTGACGGATGCCGACATCGAGTGTCTGGCCGTCGAGCTGGATGCGATCCGGCGCGACGTCGAAGAGTCGCTCGGCGAGCGCGATGCCCGCTACATCCGCCGCACCATCGCCGCGCAGCGGGCCCTCGAGGTCGTCGGCCGGCTCCTGCTGGCGGGCAGCGCGAAGCGCTCGGTGTGGTGGGCGGGCACCGCGACCCTGGGTGTGGCCAAGATCGTCGAAAACATGGAGATCGGCCACAACGTCATGCACGGCCAATGGAATTGGATGAACGATCCCGAGATCCACTCCTCGACGTGGGAGTGGGACATGAGTGCGGCGTCGAAACACTGGATCTCCGCCCACAACAACCAGCACCACAAGTACACGAACATCCTCGACATGGACGACGACGTCGGCTATTTCGTCCTGCGCGTCACGCGCGACCAGCCGTGGGAGCGCTACAACGTCGGCAACCTGCTGTTCAACACCTTCCTCGCGCTCGGGTTCGAGTGGGGGATCGGCCTGCAGACGGTCGACCTGGAGAAGCTGCTCGAGCCGGGGCCCGAGCACGACATCACCGCCGTGCGCACGCGCGAATTCTTGGTGAAGGCCGGCCGGCAGGTGGTCAAGGACTATGGCGCCTTCCCGGCGCTCACCGCGCTGTCGCCCGGCGCGACATACACCTCGACGCTGAAGGCGAACGCGGTCGCCAACGTGATCCGCAATGTGTGGGCCAACGCCGTCATCTTCTGCGGCCACTTCCCCGACGGCGCCGAGAAGTTCACCAAGACCGACATGATCGGCGAGACCAAGGGCCAGTGGTACCTGCGCCAGATGCTGGGCAGCGCCAACTTCGACGCCGGGCCGGTGCTGCGGTTCATGAGCGGCAATCTGTGCTATCAGATCGAGCACCACCTATTTCCCGACCTGCCGAGCAACCGGCTGCACGAGATCTCGGTGCGGGTGCGCGCGGTCTGCGACAAATACGACCTGCCCTACACCACCGGCCCGTTCTTGGCGCAGTACGGCAAGACGTGGCGCACCATCGCCAAGCTGTCGTTGCCGAACAGGTTCCTGCGCGACTCCGCCGACGACGCGCCAGAGACCCGCAGCGAGCGGATGTTCGCCCAACTCGAGCCAGGCTTTGCCGCGACGGACGGCGTGACGGGGCGGCGCCGCGGGCTCAAGACCGCCATCGCCGCGGTGCACTCGTGGCGCGGTGCGAACCCGCGTGGCCGCGCGGCCCGGATCTCCGCGTAGCGGGCAGTTGGCGCTCGATCTGCCGGGGCACTAGTTTTCCTGACGTGACGTTCTCCGCTGCTCGTGCTGTCGCACGGTGGATCACCCCATTCCTGTCCGTCGCAGCCGTTGCGGGCATGGTTTTCCCGACCGGTGCCACGCCGGTCCGCCCCGCCCGCGGGGTGCGCTTGGCCAGCGACGCCAACCCGTTGGCCGGGGCGCCGTTTTACGTGAACCCCACGTCCGCGGCCATGCGCGCCGCACAGAGTGCCGACCCGCCGAGCCCCCAGCTGACCGCCGTCGCCAACACTCCGCAGGCCTACTGGATCGTCCCGGGCTCGTCGGCGTCCACGGTCGGGAAGTACACCGGCGACGCCAATGCCGCCGGCGCCATCCCGGTGCTGTCGCTGTACGGCATCCCGCACCGCGACTGCGGCAGCTTCGCGGCGGGCGGCATGGGGTCGGCCGCCGACTACCGCTCGTGGATCGACGGCATCGCGTCGGATCTGGGCGCCTCGCGGGTCGCGATCGTCGTCGAACCCGACGCGCTCGCCATGGCCGACTGCCTCTCGGGCGACCAGCGGCAGGAACGCTACGATCTCATCCACTACGCTGTCGACACGCTGAGCCGGGACCCGAACGCGGCCGTGTACGTCGACGCCGGCCACCTGCGTTGGCACACCCCGGAGGACATGGCCGCCAGGCTCAACCAGGCCGGCATCGGGCACGCCCGCGGTTTCAGTGTCAACACGGCCAACTTCTTCACCACCGAGGACGAAATCGGCTACGGCGAGGCGATTTCGGGGCTGACGAACGGTTCGCACTACGTCATCGACACGTCGCGCAACGGCGTCGGACCCGCGCCGGACTCCGAGCTCAACTGGTGCAACCCGAGCGGGCGCGCGCTCGGCGTCCCGCCCACCTCGGCCACCGCAGGCGCCCACGCCGATGCGTACCTGTGGATCAAACGCCCCGGCGAGTCCGACGGAACGTGCGGCAAGGGCGACCCGCCGGCGGGCACCTTCGTGAATCAGTACGCCATCGATCTGGCGCTTAAGGCCGGCCGCTAGCGCCCGACCCGGCGTCGGCAAAAAGCCGCGTCGAACCCGTCAGCCCGGTGCTGGCGCTGAGCTCACAATTCTCGGCCCCGACTCGCAGCTAAGGGCGATGCTATATACCATTGCTGTTGCTGGTATACATGGAGGCGTTATGGCATACGAAACGGCGGCCGAACGGGTGGCCTCGCAGCTGCGCCTCGACATCCTGCAGGGTGTCATCCCGCCTGGCTCGGGGCTTTCGCAGCACAGCGTCGCCGCCCGGTTCGGCGTGAGCCGCATCCCGGTGCGGGACGCGTTGCAGATCCTCGCGGGCGAGGGGCTCGTCCGCCCCATGTCGAACGCGACCGCCGCGGTGACGGGGATGTCGGTCGCCGAGCTGCAGGAGCTGTACGAGATGCGTGAGGCGGTCGAGCCGCTCGCCACCCGCATCGCCGTTCCCAACGTCGGCCGGGCGGACCTGCTCACCATGCGCAAGCAGCTCGAGGTCATGGAACAGCACGCCGACCCCCGCGTGTGGCTGACCGCAAACGCCGCATTTCACGCGGCGGTGTACAAGCGGGCGAACCGGCCGCGGATGATCGAGCTCGTCGAACGACTGCGGTGTCTTACCGACCGCTATCTATATGTCCATCTCGAGGTCATCGGGCAGACCGAGCACCTGGTGTCGGAACATCTCGCGATCCTGGCCGCGGTCGAGGGCGGCGACGCTGCCTTGGCCGCGCAGCTGGTCCGCGAGCACCTGGCGACCTCGCACGACTTCATCCTCACCTACCTGCTGGAGAACCAGGCAACGGCCGGCGGCAACGTCGATCCGTTGACCGGGTTGCACGCGGGCCCGGCCTCACCCGTCGGGCCGCGGACGTCGGAGACCCCGTCATGAAAGGCGCACCGAAGGCATGAGAGCGCGAGCTGAGACTGGCGGGCTGCAGGGAACCGACGCGTCCCGAGCCGACGGGTCAGACCAGCTCTTCGAGCGCGTGCTGATCACCGAAGCCATGGCTCGGTTGCACCCATCGCATCGCAAGGTGATCCACCGGGCGTACTACCTCGGCTGGGCGACGCACCAGATCGCCGCCGACCTGAACGTCACCGAACCCGTCGTGAAGTGTCAACTGCACCACGCACTGCGCGCCTTCCGTAGCTCGCTCAGCGAGTTGAAGCGCGCCAGCTAGACGGTACGGGGGCCGACTCGAAGCCGAAGGCCCCGGGCTGCAATCGGAAGTGGGTTGTCTATGGTGGGTGAACACCCGCTTCACACGGTGGGCCCGCCTGCGCGAGACGATCTCATCGAGCGCGACTTCATCGGGGATACGCCAAAACAATTGTGGTTCAGCGACTCACCGAGCCTGGCGCCCAAGAGGGCAAGCTCTACCTCTGCGCGATCAATGACGCGTTCTCCAACCGCATAGTGGCCTATTTCGATCAATTCCCGAATGAATCATGACTGGCCACCAGGCGCTCCGCGGTGCGGTGGCGTGGCGCGGTGCTGTCGCCGGGAGCATTCTGCACAGCGACCGCGGATCTCGTGCACCGGACTCCTCCTTGCGCTGATACGCATGCGGATTGCTCAGTTCGAGGTAACGAGCGAATCGACCTTACCGGGCTGGCGCTTGGGTCAGCATCGGTAGAATCCTCAAAATTATCGTTCAACAACAGATTTGGTGGTTATCGTCTGGCCAATCCACTTCTAGCGCAGCGCATCACCCTGGCCACGATGGCGGCCCATAGCCGCGGAGGCTTGGCAGGTCCGCCAGTCACAATGATTCTCGAGCGCATTCGCGGCTGGCCGCGGCAAAGCGATGCAGACAGTCGTGTATGCGACTGCCAATGCGGGGGGCGGAGGACGGTTGCCCGAATCGTCAGTCCGACTACAGCATTCAGTAACGCCTTAGAATGTCGGCCGCTCAAATCAAAGACGGTTCGCTCCGCGCATGATTGGATATGCCGCCCACAGCAACGAGGATCCGCCCGCGGTGATCTCTGACCGAATGGCGGTCTACGGCCGGCGGGTGTATAGATTTTGAGATGGGGATCGAGATTCCGCCTGGGCTGCAATGGGTTTCATATCTCGCCGGAGAAGCGTGGCCCAAGGGCGACGAGACCGCAATGTTTCAAATCGGTAATGACTGGATCAACTCGTCGCAACAAATGTCGGCTCTCGTCGCCACGCTCGAACCGGTTCAGTCGGAGACATTGTCGGTGGTCTCGGGTCAGACGGCCAGTGCGGTTGCGGCACAATTCCAGTCGCTGCTGTCGGGCGACTCGTCCATTCAGAATCTGGCCGACCAGATGTCGTCGTTGGGCGGTCTTGCCCGGCAAACGGGTACCGAAATCCAGTACACGAAGCTGCAGATTCTCAGCTCACTGGCGCTCGCTGCCGCGGAAATTGCCTATGCATTGGCGTCGGTAGATTGGACTTTTGGCGCGTCGCTGGCCTGGATTCCGCCTGTTGAAGCCATCACGATGGCCATGGTCCGCGCGCTGGTCACAACGTTGCTACGCCGGATCTCGACACTGTTGGCCGAAACGTTGACAAAGAAGGGGCTGCAACAGCTCGCCACGAAGGCCGCATTGTCGGCGCGGAAGCTGGCCCCGGAGATGGCCAAGGGCGCGGCCATCGGTGCCGGGTTATCGGTGGTCCAAGACTTCGCCATCCAGGAATGGCAAGTCCAGCACGGGTTCCGCGATGGTGGCATCGACTGGGGGCAGACGTTCGAAATCGCCTTAGGCGCCGTTATCGGCGGGGTTGTAAGCCCTCTTGCACACGCAGCCATCGGGACAGCGCTCGGGGAGTCCACCGATATCGCCTCGAAGCTCGTTAAGGGCGCGGTCACCCACTTCGGCACGGGGGTGGTGGGAAATGTCGCCGGTGGGGTCGCCACCGGGGGCGGCATGGACGCAGCGGACATATTCGGTGGTGCCGGTGGAGGGGCGATCTCGGGGGGTATCAGCGGTAGCACCGAACATCGGCACGATGGGGCCCACGGGGACGACGGTGAATCAGTCGATGGCACGGACGGATCTCTGGATACAAACGGCGATTCGGGCGGCGACGACGTCAAGATCTTTCCGAGTGGCGAACCTGCGGGCACGCACAGCGGTCCGCATGACGTCGATGTTGCTCCGGGTGCGGAACCGCCCGCGCCGGGACGCGGAACAAGCGTCGGCAATACGGTCGCTTCGCTTGACGGATCGGATGATTCAGCAGGGCCGAGCGCGCCTCAAGTCAGCGGCGCCAACGGCAATCCGTCATTCAACGACGAAAGTGTCCCGCCGTCGACAATCCGCACCGAGACCGAAGCGCAGGAATCCCCGCCGGAAACCACTATCGCCCGACAGGCTGCTTCCGGTTCAGGCAATCCAGCGACGCCGCCCGCCGGCGGATTATCCGACGAGACGCCTGGGGGGACAGGCGAAGGGCAGAGGTCGCGTGGAGGGGAATCGGACGCCGGCCAAGGGCATGGCGAGCAGGGGGCGGCGCCAGGCAAACTGGCCGATCGGGCCAAACCATCGCCGAGCTCGACCGGTGCCGCCGGCTCGACAGACCACCAGACCGCGGTGGCCCGCAGATCGCAGTCCAGCATCACGGCGACCTCACAAGACTCAGCGAACGGGCCGTCGTCTTCGGCCGCATCTGAGAGCACACTCGGGGTGCGGCACCCGGGCACGGATGCTAGCGGAGGTGCGTCCCGCGCGGTGCCGACGGGAAAGCCGGGCATTCCTCCCGTGGGCGCTTCACCCGCCGAGCGGTCATCCTCGTCCGAGCCCACAGTGCCGGTGCGAGCCGACGTTACCCCTGCGCCGCAACCACTCAAGGTCGCGCGCTCCCATGCCGAGCCCACTGAGCCGTCGGACCCGTTTGATGGGCACCCAGCACCCGACACGGCCGGACGTGACAGCGAGCCGATAGGCACTGGCGACCATCAGGGGGATGCCGCGGACGCGACAGCGCCCGTCGAAACTGCGGAGCGGTCGATGGGGCAATCCGTGCCAGACACCGTGACCACGACCGATTCCTCCGAACCTTCGGCGATTGCCGTTCCCGCCTTGGCAGCCCTCGCACCATCCAGCCACGACGCTCTATCGCCGTCGAGCGGGCGCCATCCGGACAGCGACGAGTCATCGGTGCGAGTTGGAGATGTCCGTGGTGGTGATGCCCGGTTCGGAGAATCGGAGTTCTTTGAGTTGGCCGATTCTCGGTCCCTGCGGCAGCCTTCGCCGTCTGTGGCCCGCCCTGACGGTCAGGCCATCACGAGATCTTCTGCGGACACGGCGGCGCGGGACGTGGAGTCCGAGCCGATTTTGGGTGTGCGATCGTCAGATAGCGACAATGGGCCGTCGGGTGATGGCGCTGTCCGGCGGCGGGCGGGGCAAGATCATTTGGGGGCTAACGACTTTGGTCCCAACAGAGGATCCGATCCGGCCACGGGCACTGACACCAGGATGACTGCGGTGGCGGCGGATCGCGGGATGCCGTCTTTTGGTGCCGGGCCCGACCCGGTGCCGCTTTCTCGCCCATCGTTTGGGCCAAGAGTGCCCGGTGAGGCATGGCAGGTGCTGGCCGAGCGTGACTCTGGCCGCGCTGCCGACGTAATGGCTCAAGCCAAACTGGAGCTGCGATCGTTCCGCGACGGGGTCTCGGCCAGGCGGCGCGCTCACGCCCAGGCTGAGTTTGACGACATGTCGTTTGAGGACACGATCCGGCAGGCCTACGGTCGATTGGACGATCGACAACAAAAAGGCAACCACCTCCAGGTCGCGCAGTACGTGGCCAACTTGGTGCGCACCGGTGATCCGGTGCTCGGGGCTGGCGGGGCTGATCGGAGTCGATCTGTCGACCGCAGCGACCGAGATGCCCGCCCGCTACGTCCCGAGCCTGGTGGCTGGGTTGACCAGGGCGCCTCCTCCAGCGGGTCTAGGCGACGGGCCGAGCTGGGGTTGGCGACTTCTCAGGCACCAGGGCAGACACGAAGGCACGGCATCGAGCCGGAAGCACCGCGGGCGTCGCTATCGGCGTCGGCAGTCGGCTGGGAGCCCATCACGCCAGGGACTGGTCGTTTCCCATTTGCCGTGTCGCGAGGTGCGGGTGGGCTCGCGCAATCGGGAGAAAGGCCGGTCGCATCGCGCGCTCATGCGGGTACTAGTAGAGCGTCGGGTCGCGAGACCGAGGCCGCGGTGAACGCGAGCAGTTCGGTGGTAGGCCGGGCCGCTAGTCGGGCGCCGCGAGGAGAGCATGGGCCGAGGGATGGCCACGAGCATGTTTCCCGACGAAGTTCTCGGCACGACGCACCTGAGCGACGTTCAGAGCGGGCAGGAGAATCCTCAAAGCGGCCCCGGGAAGGAGATGAGGCCGAGGGTTCCCGGAAGCGGAGAAGAGCCGGCAGCGATTTTCCTGAAAGGGATTCGGGAAATTACCGGCCCCGGCCGCGGGAAGCAACGCGGTGGGCGACAACGACGTGGGGAAGTGAGGCGAAGTATGAGGCCGAAAACCGCTCCAGAGAGCTAAAAGAAAGGCTAAGAAGGCTAGGGGGCGGGGGTGATCAAAAAGGAACAAATGGGAATTATTCGCAGCTGCAAAAGGCTCTAATCGCGGAGTATGCGCAAGGGTTTTTGGCGTCACGTGACGATGCCCCGATACTTGAATACGAGCTCTCTGGCTACGCCGGGCTGTCGAACGAGTTGAGCAAGAATCTGGAAGACCACGACTCGCGAGACGCGTTGAATCAAATTGCGGCGAAGTTTAGTCAAACCCGTTGGTTGGGGCGGCGAGTGCGCGCCCTCGATATTGCATTGTTGGCTAACGCCTTCAGCAAACTAGATCTCAACCCCAGTACTGCCGCGGAGCGCGGACTTGTCAAGATCGCCACACATATGATGATCCACGCCAATCTGAGGAACTACACAGAGCAAGGTCTGGCGCTTGTCGCCAATGGGATCAGCAAACTGAGTCTCAACCCAGGATCATCCGCGAGACGTGCGCTCCAAAGGATCGCTGAACATGTAGTGACCGCCGGTTTGAACGCCGCCAGCGACCCGCAACATTTGGCGAATCTCGCCAACGCACTCAGCAAGCTGGACCCAGATACCATCGAGGTTGCTCGGCGGGCGCTGGAATCGATTGCCGCCGCGATGATCGGCAACGACCGATTGAACAACTCTAAATCCCAAGAGTTGGCGAACCTAGCCAATGCATTCAGCAAGATAGCCACAGGCACCAACCCGATTGCACGACGGGCGCTGGAGACGATTGCGACACATGTAGCTACCGCTGGTGTGAACGGCGATTACGAACCGCAACATTTGGCGAATTTGGCCAATGCTTGGAGCAAGCTGGATCTTGACCAGAGTACCGCGGCGACACGCGGGCTGGACACGATCGCTGCGCATGTGGCAAACGCCGATTTGGACGGCTACAACCCGCAACATTTGGCGAATCTGGCCAATGCTTTGAGCAAGCCGAGTCCCGATACCGGCCAGTTTGCGCGGCGGGCGCTGGAGGCGATTGCCGCGCATGTGGCAAACGCCAATTTGGGCGGCTACAACGCGCATGACTTGGCTGAGCTGGGCAATGCATTCGGCAAGCTGAGTCCCGATACCGACCAGGTCGGGCGGTGGGCGCTGGAGGCGATTGCCGCGCAGGTGGTCGGTACTGATCTGAGCGGCTACAACGCGCATGACTTGGCTGAGTTGGGCAATGCATTCAGTAAGCTGAGTCCCGATACCGACCAGATCGGGCGGTGGGCGCTGGAGGCGATTGCCGCGGAGGTGGTCGGCGCCGACAACCTGAGCGCCTACAGCGCGCAACATTTGGCGAATTTGGCCAATGCATTGAGCAAGCTGAGTCCCGATACCGGCGAGGTTGGGCGGTGGGCGCTGGAGGCGATTGCCACGCGGGTGGCCGAAACCGAAGATTTCAAGGACTACAAACCCCAACACGTGGCAAACCTGGCGAATGCGTTCAGCAAACTTACTACCATGGCGAGCTTGCCGGCGAAGACGGGGCTCGAAAAACTCGCCGCCGTGGTGGCACACGCCGATTCAGAGGGCTACAAGCCGCAAGAGTTGGCAATGGTAGCTAATGCCCTCAGCAAGCTGGATCTCGAGCAGAGTGCAGCTGCCGTACATGGGCTCGACACGATCGCCGCGCATGTGGCAAACGCCGATTTAGACGGCTATAGCTCGCAACATTTGGCGAATTTGGCCAACGCATTCAGCAAGCTGAGCCCTGATACCGACCAGGTTGGGCGGTGGGCGCTGGAGGCGATTGCCACGCGGGTGGCCGAAACCGAAGATTTCAAGGACTACGAATCCCAACACGTGGCAAACCTGGCGAATGCGTTCAGCAAGCTTACTACCATGGCGAGCTTGCCGGCGAAGACGGGGCTCGAAGGGCTCGCCGCCGTGGTGGCACACGCCGATTCAGAGGGCTACAAGCCGCAAGAGTTGGCAATGGTAGCTAATGCCCTCAGCAAGCTGGATCTCGAGCAGAGTGCAGCTGCCGTACATGGGCTCGACACGATCGCCGCGCATGTGGCAAACGCCGATTTAGACGGCTACAGCCCGCAAGATTTGGCGAATTTGGCCAATGCATTGAGCAAGCTGAGCCCTGATACCGGCCAGGTTGGGCGGGGGGCGCTGGAAGCGATTGCGGCGCAGGTGGTCGGCGCCGACGACCTGAGCGACTATCACCCGCAACACTTCGCGAATCTGGCCAACGCATTGAGCAAGCTGACGATCACCAGCCAGGTCGGGCGGAGGGCGCTGGAAACGATTGCGAAGCAAGTCGCCGAGGCTGATCTGGACACGTACAATTCCCAAGATTTGGCGAATCTAGCCAACGCATTGAGCAAGCTAGATCTTGACCAGAGCCCAGCCGCGTCACGTGGGCTGGGCAAGATCGCCGCGCATGTGGCAAACGCCGATTTGGATGGCTACAGCCCGCAAGATTTGGCGAATTTGGCCAATGCATTGAGCAAGCTGAGCCCTGATACCGGCGAGGTTGGGCGGGGGGCGCTGGAAGCGATTGCGGCGCAGGTGGTCGGCGCCGACGACCTGAGCGACTATCACCCGCAACACTTCGCGAATCTGGCCAACGCATTGAGCAAGCTGACGATCACCAGCCAGGTCGGGCGGAGGGCGCTGGAAACGATTGCGAAGCAAGTTGCCGAGGCTGATCTGGACACGTACAATTCCCAAGATTTGGCGAATCTAGCCAATGCGTTCAGCAAATTAGATCTCGACCAAAACCCAGCCGCAACGGAGGCGCTTAACAAAGTCGCCACGTATGTAGCCGACACAGATGTCAGTAAGTACGCACGGCAAGATCTGGCAAGTCTAGCCAACGCGTTCAGCAAACTGGATCTCGAGCGGAACCCAGCCGCGATAAGCGGGCTCAGTAAAATCGCCACACATGTGACCGAGACCAACTGGGATGACCACGCTCCGCAAGCATTGGCAAATCTAGCCAATGCGATCGGCAAGTTGGATGCCACCGCGAGTCCCGCGGCGAAGGCGGGGCTGGAAAATATCGCCAAAACGGTGGCCGCCGCCGATCTGAACGGCTACGACCCGCAAGCGCTGGCGAATTTGGCTAATGGGTTGAGCAAGCTGGACGTCGAGGCGAGCCCAGCGGTGAGGGAGGGCTTGGAAAATATCGCCAAAACGGTGGTCGCCGCCGATCTGCACGACTACGACCCGCAAGCGCTGGCGAATTTGGCCAATGCGTTGAGCAAGTTGGATCTCGACGCGAGTCCCACGGCGGCGCAGGGGTTGGCGTGGATTGCTGAGAAGGTGGGTAGGGGGGCCCATTGGTTTGGGGGTTTCACTCAGGCGGGTCTTGGTCAATTGGCCAACGCATTCGCACGCGGCGAGATGGCGGCCGGAGATGTGCACGCGCAAGCGTTGTTTACTGAGCGGTTGCATCAGCTGGCTGACCATTGGGGGGAGGATCCTCGTCGGCTAGAGCAGGCTGGGGTGTTGGAGATTGCTACCCTTTTCAAGGCTTTGGCCAAAGTGCGGCTGTACGACGATTTGCGGGCGCTGGCCTCGCCCGGGGTTGGACGGCTGGCACAGTTGCGCAAACACGATGATCTCAGTGGCGTGAATTTGGAAACGCTGGGGAATTTGAGTGTGGCGTTATTGCCGTTGGTGCGCAGTCCGCAATTGCGCCGTTTCCGAGAACAAACACTGGGTTATTTGGTGGGTCTGCAGCCGCTGATTGCGCGCAAACTCGATTTGTATCATTCCAGAGACTTGGCGCACCCGGATGAGAGGTTTGCTACGCGCAATCCCGCGTTAACGGTGTTTCAGATCTTGAAGACCTACCACGTCGTCGCCAACATGACGGCACGGGCGGAGCGTCGTCGGGGCACGGCGGAGTTTGGGGATGCGCGGTTGGGACCCGACCTCAAAGCGTGGCTCGACGCGACGTTGCGGGACAACCGAAAGTTGATCGAGGACGATTTATCGAGCGGCAGCTGGAATTTGATTGCGCAGCTGGAGGTCGAAAATCCGCTTGATGCGCTTGATGAGTGGCTGCGGGCAGATAGCCAGCGTGAGGTCGACAGTCAGGTGGCCGGGGTGCCTGCGTCGTTCGACATGGCTGCGGTGTTGGGTCAGATGCGCCATGAGCCGGGACCACCGCCCGCCGATGTTGGGTTGCTGAGCTTGCCGAAGGTCGATTTGCGGGGCACCCCGATCCCGGATGAACATCCGGGATCGGATACGCCGCGGTATTCCATCTTGAGTCGTCTGACAGAGGGCACGATCAAGCCGGTGGGTGTGCAGTTGCCGGGCAAGCTGAGCGGTTTCATGTTGGGGCGCACGCTCCATGTGGATGGGGTTCCCTACCGGATGGATCTGTTTGGGGGCAGCGGGATGAAAACCGAGGCCGAAACCCTGGAGGCGATCTTCGCGCGGAAGCCAGGACAGTTCAAGGCCGCTAATGAGGGGCGATTGGTGGCCGTCCCGCTAGCCGACACGCGGCATGACAGTTCATTTGCCGGATTGATGGCGAAGCTGCTGCCTAATCAGGAGAGTTTCTACTACTTCCAGCGCATGATGCTGGCGTCTCCACCGGGCATCGCTGGCCTGCGGCCTCACGATTACGTGCTGGAGGGCTCGTTTCCTATTGCAATCCTGCCCGACCGGCACCCCGATGAGGTCCACCCGTTCCAGCTGCGGGGAGGGATTGCACTTCGTCCGCATGACGGGACGGGGTTCATCAAGGAATCGGTCGCCCACAAAATGGGGCTCTTCGACAAAGCTCGGGGGAAGTTGCCGATTTTTGGGGAGCGCCCAGCCAAACTATCTGCGCACGCGCTGCAGCACTACCCGCGCTCTCGTGAGGTGGTCGAAGAAGTCGTGGAAAAGCTGCGGCCCGCCCTGGCCGCCGGCAGTGGCACTGCGCCTCGCGGTGAGGAGTTGTTCCGCACGTTGACCACCGGCGATATCCGGGGCCGGCATGGGGTGGCCGTCCCCGCTTCCGACGGCAAGCTGCATCTGCCCCCCCGCAAGAGCGGGGATGGGGTCGGCGCGGCCGGCGTCTTGATCGGGCGCTCTCCCTATGACAAGCCGAATTTACGGCCGATCGACCGCAGCCAGGTCGGCGAGCGAGAGGATGCTACGGCGTCATTTTTGGCCGAGGCTACGGCGATCCAATACAGTTTCGTCGCCGCTGAGCCCGCCGCCGAGCAGGAGCCACACCAGCGGCTGTTTTTCGCCAAGGGTGTTCTCGTGCTGGTGCCTGATGAGAAATGGCCGCTCGATTACGCGGATCGCAGTGTGGTGTTCTCGGCGGAGGACATCAAGACTCATTCCGACTGGCTCGCGAGTAAGGACCGGAACACCAGCGACACCGAGATGGTCGCGACCGGCATTCTGCAAGCCACCGAGGTGTTCGGCCCGGGATCATTGGCCGCGGTCCCGCCCCACGAACAAAAGAAACTCGACGGCGATTTCGACGGCGACGCCGTGATTATCATCGGCGACCGGCCCGCCTTGTTCGACCACGTGCAGAGATTTGAGCGGGAACTAAAACCGCTACCCTCTCTCAAGCCGCCCAAATCCCACACCCCGGCGATCGATCAGGAAAGCGGCCACTATAAGTTCGGACGTGGCCGGCAAATTCTGTCCACCAAACTGGGCACGTTGCAGCGCTACAGCAGTCTGTTGCTCGCCTATCTGGCGCAGTCCCCAGACACCCGCCGCTGGATCGCCGAACGCAGCGTGTTCGGGACTTATGAGGGGCTCGACCCCCATCTCAAACAACAATTTCGCCAAGCGCTAGAACAGGGGGAACGGCAGACGTCCGCCGAACAGTTGATGGCTGCCTTGGATGGGGAGTTCGACCGCGCCCACAACCCGGACACCAAAACGGTGATCGGTCTGTTGCGCGATCAGCTGCAGGCGTGGCGCGACGACCCGGCGCCCACCCGGGACGATACTGCTGAACCTCCTCCGTCATCGCTTGCGGGCCCGACCCAGGTCGCTGAGCGGCTGGAAACCCTGGAACAGACACAGCAAGAGGGCAGCGAATTGGCCGTCCGGCAGCAGATCGACGACACCCGGCTCTTGGAGTTGTTCCCCAAACTCGAGGAGGTCAACGCAGCGCGGACCCCGGTCGACCGCATCGAGGCGATCCTCAACGCGTTTCCCAACCGCATGCACTTCGACTCCAGAGGCTACGATCCCGATGACCTGCCACAGAGCCTGCAGAATTTCCTCAGCCTGGGCATCAAAGTCGGCACCGACGCCTATAAGTCCGATACCGGCGCATATATCTTCAAACAGAAAGCCGACCGCCTGGCAGCCCTTTTCGCGCAAGCCCCCAACGTGCACAGCGTTCCCTACGCCAAAGCCGCCGCCCGCCGGCTGCACGCCGGAAAATTCGATCCGCACACCGACCGCGAGATCCTCAAAGACAATCCCACCCTGGCCGCCGGGGTCATGGAGGCCGGCCTGGACCTCGCCGACCAGCACGATCTTCTGGCCCGGCCAGCCGCGCCCGAAGACCCCATCGAGATAGCCGGCCAACACGCCAACGCCCACTCGTTGGCGCAGGCTTTGCACAGCCAAGCCGAACAGCAGGAGCCGCACATTACCCCCACCGTGGCTCAGGTGGCTCACGAACTAGGAACCGAGCTGCGTGACCAAAACAAACAACTGCGAAGCATCGGTTCCATGCGGGATGATCTGGCTGCTATGGGCGACACGGCTAACAATAGGGCAGAACACCGGGTAAGCAATGCCCTCCGATACGTCATAGTCTTCCCGCTGGAACATTTCACCCAACGCACCCGCGAAGCTTTGCAAGAACTGCAGCGTGCCGGCTTCTCCAAAATGCGGGTCAAGAACTATTTCCTTGACAAAAATCCTACCTTCCGTGGTGTGAGCGCCGTCCTGGCCACCGAGGAGGGATACCATTTCACCGTCCAGATTCATACCCCAGACAGTTACAGGGCCAAAGTCGATAATCACAACACCTTCAAGGCCAGCCAGCGGGAGAAACGAAAAACAAATCCCGATCTCCAGCAAACACAAGAACTTCGGCGCTTATTACAAGACGAGTACGCGCCGGGCAAAGTCGCCATCCCAGACCAAGTCGACTCCATCCGGGATTTTGTTCCCGTCACCGGGTTGGGCGTGCGCCGCGGCGGCACGCAGCGTCCGGATGAACGCCCGGCCGGCCCGCCGCCGGCAGGATCCGGTGAGCGTCTTGGTAGGTCCGGTGCCGGTGCTGGCGCGAACGCTTCAACACGCCCGCACGCACCGCGCAATGTGCCTTCGGGGCCGTCCGCGCATCGGCAATCCGGGCAACCCGACCGAATTGCCCCCCACGCGGAAACCCCAATCACGGGCCGCGTCGCCGGTGAGGTTCGGGACGAAGGCGCACTGGCCGGTGCTGTCCCGCGGGTTCCGGATCGGTTGCCGGTCGACGTCGACCTTGATTACGAATATGGGCGTTTGGTGGAGGCTTCGTGGGTCAAGCCGGGTGAGAAGGACGGGCAGACGGATTCGCCGCGGATCAACCCGGTCTGGTATCGGCTATCGGATATGCCGCCTGAGGTGTTGTTGTTCCACACCGATGCGAAGTGGCATTACGGTGTGGACGCCGAGGGGCATATCCGCATCGGTAGTGCAGAACTGGGCGCGATGCTCTCCGTGGAGGAACTCACCGAGCAGTACCGCTATCACCACCAAGGGCAGCTGCCCAGCACCGAACAACTCGAGCAATTCCGAAAATCGATCGATGGCCAGGGTCACCCGACGATCGCGGTGGAGTTCGGCGATCTGGGGCAAAGGATCGATGGCCTTCCGCAGTCGAGGGTCAGCGGTGAGATCGTCTGGAACCGCGCGGCCAACAGGTGGGAAGTCAACATTAACTCGGGTCGTTACATGCGGGGGAGTCGCGCATGGGCGAGGACTCGCCGGCCGCGGCCCAGCGACACCGAGATCCACCGCTGGCTCGGCAACGTCGCCGCCCGACTCTCCGCCCACCTCGGAGTTCCGGTAGTGACGCCCAGATCGTGGTGACAAATCGGCCCAGCGCCCTCCGCGACCTACACCGCGCCAGCTACGCGTGCGTGTCCGCCATCCTCAACCTCGGAATCGCCCGATGAGGGTCGGGGTCGGCAGACGAATTGAGTGCTGAACACAAACCAGCATCCGGCGGGGCCGGAAGCTGGTTTGCTCAATTCGATTCGCGACGGGGGAGCACCCGACCGAAGGATTATCGCCGCGCCATTAACCGTGGCGGGTACGGACTAATTGCAGGGGTAGCAAGCCCAACCGTGGTCGCCATTGCGCCAGTAGAACCCGGCGCCGCAGCCGTGGTCGCCGGTCGAACCCTGGCAGTCCAGCGGCTGCACCGTGGCGGGCGTGCCGGGCCGCACCGGAACGACGGGCTGGTAAGGAGTTTGGGCGGCCTGCGCCGCGGGAGCGAAGGCCAGCGCGAAGGTGGCGGCGGACGCGGCGAGCAACTTCATTCGCATCAGGGATCTCCTATTGGTTTGACTAAGGGTGAAGTTATGTTATGACACCGAGACCATTTGTGAACGGTCAATTTGGGAAATGCAGGGTGCGTTCAGTCGGCCGTAACATTGGCCGCCCCCGACGACGGCCCCGCTTGCCACCCCGCCGGTACCGCGCGGACGGCGTCCGCCGATCGACGAACGACTCCGGTGAAACCCCTTCTTGCAGCTCATGAAACGATGTACGTTGCTTCCAACGCCCGCTGATGTGCAGAGCAAGGGGGAGCGGTAGTGAGCTTTGCGGTGTTTCCGCCTGAGGTGAATTCTGTTCTGCTGCTTAACGGACCGGGGTCGACGCCGATGTTGGAGGCGGCGGCGGCTTGGGACGGGATCGGCTCTGAACTGAGTTCGGCGGCGAATGCATTCAATTCCGTCACGGCGGACCTCGCGGCCCAGGCCTGGCAAGGCCCCGCCTCGGCGTCCATGACGAACGCGGTCGCCCGATATGTCGACTGGTTGGGCAAGGCCGCCGCGCAGGCCGAGCAGTCGGCAGCCCAGGCCCGCGCGGCGGCCGCCGCGTTCGAGGCCGCGGCGGCGACCATCGTGGACCCGGGGGTGGTGATGGGCAACCGGGGCTGGCTGGTGTCGCTGGTGGCCTCGAACCTGTTCGGGCAGAACACCCCCGCGATCGCGGCCGCCGAGGCCGAGTACGAGGAGATGTGGGCGCACGACGTCGCCGTGATGAGCGGGTATTACACCAGCGCGTCGGCAACGGTTGCCCAGTTGGGTCCCTGGGCCGGCGCGCTGGAAAACCTGCCGGGCCTGCCGGGCGAACTCGCCAGGGCTGTCGGGAACGGGTTGACCTTCGTCCAGCAGGAAGTCCAGCAGACCACCACGGCAGTGGCCAACGAAATCAAACTGGTGGCCAACACGATCTTCGTCGACATATTCGGCGAAACGGCCGCGCCGCCGTTCCCGGCGACCCAGGCCGGGACCTTCACCGGCACACCGTCATTGGCGACGAGGTTGGAAGAGTTCGCGCTGTTTCCGGTGAAGCCGCTGCTGAGTCTGTCCGGTCTCGAAGGCCAGCTCTCGTTGCCGAATTCCCCGCTCCTGGCACTGGTCAGCAGCGACATCCCGCCGCTGTCCTGGGTCCTGGGGAACTCACCGCCGCCGCTGTTGAACTGGCTGCTGGGGGAGACGGTCCAGTTCACCACGTACAACGGGATGAGCGTCGTGCAGATCACCCCCGCGCACCCGACCGGCAACTACGTGGTCGCCATTCACGGTGGGGCGTTCATCCTCCCGCCCTCGATCTTCCATTGGCTCGATTACTCGGTAATGGCCTACCAGACCGGTGCGACCATGGAAGTGCCGATCTATCCCTTGCTGCAGCAAGGCGGGACCGCCGCGACGGTGGTGCCCCAGATGGCCGGCCTCATCTCTTCGCAGATCGCCCTCCACGGGGCCCCGAATGTCAGCGTGATCGGCGACTCCGCGGGCGGCAACCTCGCGCTGGCCGCCGTTGAATCCCTGGTGGCCAATCATCAGGCCATTCCGGCGTCGATGGTTCTGCTGTCGCCCTGGCTGGATGTGGGAATGACGAACCCCAACATCGCGCTGGTCCAGGACCCCCTACTGCCGATCGGGCCCGCCCAACAGATCGGTAGGGCGTGGGCCGGCGCTCTCTCCGTGACCAACCCGCTGGTGAGTCCGCTGTACGGAAACCTGAGCGGGCTCCCGCCCACCTATGTCTATTCGGGCAACATGGACATCCTCTCGGCCGACGTGTTGACCCTGCAGCAAGAAGCCGTCGCGCAAGGCGCAAACATCAACTTCGTCCTGGCCAACGGCCAGATCCACGACTGGGTGCTGCTCACGCTGGACGGGCCGAGATACCTCGCACAGATCAACCAGGAACTCGGGATCGCGGCCTGATCGACTGCGGCGCAACGGCATTCGGCGCGCCTCGGCCCGCCTGCGAAGCCTCGAACGCGGTCAGCTGTCGGCGGCTTTGCCGTCCCCGTCCGGCGAGGCGCCCGCCTTCTTTCCTGAGGCCTTTTTTGCGGGTGCCTTCTTGGCCGGTGCTTTCTGGGCGGGCGCTTTCGCCGCTGCCTTCTTCGCGGGCGCCTTTTTTGCGGGCGCCGCCTTGGCCGGTCGTTTCGTTGTTGCACTCTCGTTCACCGGCGTCGAAGGCGTTGCGGCCGGCACCGTTTCGGGCTTCGAGGCCGCCGTGCTGCCGCTCTCGTCAGCCCGCACGACTGCGAGCTGCTTCACCGGAGCCGGAGTTCGGTACGCAAAGCCGATGCGTCGAATCGACCGCCCACCGAGGTCTAAGGTCTGACGCACCCCGCGCCACACGCGTCGCCGCCGCAATAAGGAACCGCGTGGCCCGCAACTGCATCAACACTCCGCTTGCCGCCTTGGGGTTTGTCGTCACTTCGCCTCCGTCGTCATACCGGCCGTCCCGAAGTAATACCCGGTTCCCGGCGTTCTGACCGTGAAACGAACAAGACTATCTTGACAGTGTAACAATGACAGTGTCAAGATCGACCTTGTGACCGACGAGGCGGCGTGGACGCTGGACGAGCTGGTGCGGCGGGTGGCCGCCAGCCTGGCGACCCTGGCGTACCCCGGCGCCCCCAACGGGCGCGTCCGGCAATTGCCCGATCGGCGGGCGGTGCGGTGGTACACGACGACCGGGCTGGTCGACCGGCCCGCCATGCAGGGCCGCACCGCGGTGTACGGGCCCCGGCAACTGCTGCAGATCGTCGCGGTCAAACGCCGCCAGGCCCAGGGCCGTTCGCTCGCCGAGATCCAGGCCGAATTGGCCGGTGCCACAACAAAAGCGCTGCGCGAGATCGCTGCCGTCCCGGACGAACTCATCGCGGCGGAAACTTCGCCCGCGCCGACGCCCCCGCGGGCGCGCCGAACGCGATTCTGGGCCGATCCGCCCGCCCCCGCGCCGCCGGTGGTCGACGAGGCCGGCGATGACACTGTCACGAAGCTGGCCGCCGTGCCATTGCCCGGCGGGGCGCTGTTGATGGTGCCGGCCGACCACACGGGCCGGCCCGATCGCGACGACATCCACGCGATTCACGCGGCCGCCCGGCCGCTGCTCGAACTGCTCGCCGAACGCGGCCTGCTGACAGGCCGTCCGTCCCCCGATGAACGGAGCCTCTCATGACCGTCCGCATCACCTCGATGACCGAGGCGGAGAGCACCCACGCGACGGCGACCGACGACGTGGGGCTGGGCGCGCTGCGCACCGACCGGGGCAACCTGCCGCTCGCATGCATCGACGTGCGCGTGGACATCACCGGCCTGACTAGCCGGGTCGCGTTGACGCAGGACTTCGTCAACGCCTTCGAGGTGCCGCTGGAAGCCACCTACGTCTTCCCGTTGCCGGACCGGGGTGCGGTGACACGAATGCGGATGACCGCCGACGGACGGGTGGTGGAGGCCGAACTGCGCGAGCGCGAAGCCGCGCGGCAGGCCTACGACGAGGCGATCGCCTCGGGCCGGCGGGCCTCGATCGCCGAGGAGGAGCGGCCGGAAATCTTCACCATGCGGGTGGGCAACATCGTGCCCGGTGAACGGGTCCGCATCACACTGACGCTCGTCATGCCGCTCGCCTACGCGGCGGGCGAGGCGACCTTCCGTTTCCCGCTTGTGGTTGCGCCACGGTACATTCCGGGCACCGCCCTGCCGGACATGGCGGTCGGGGACGGTCACGCCGACGACACCGACGCCGTTCCGGACGCGTCGCGGATCACCCCGCCCGTGCTGCTGCGCGGCTTTCCGCACCCGGTGCCGCTGGCCATCGAGGTCGGCGTCGACCCCGCCGGCCTGACATTGTCGGAGGTGCGGTCGAGCCTGCACACGGTGTCCACCCAGGACGGTCGCCTGCGGGTACAACCCGGCGACCGCGCCGACCGCGACTTCGTCTTGCGACTGCGCTACGGCGCCGAAGACGTCACCGACTCCCTCGTCCTGGTGCCCGACGCGACGGGCAACGAGGGCACCTATCAGCTCACCGTTCTGCCGCCGGCGTCCAGTGCCCCGCCCCGCCCGCGCGACGTGGTGCTGCTGCTCGACCGCTCCGGCAGCATGCGCGGCTGGAAGATGGTGACCGCCCGCCGAGCCGCGGCGCGCATCGTCGACACCCTCACCGAGTCGGACCGCTTCGCGGTGCTGACCTTCGACGACCACATCGACCGCCCGGCAGGACTTCCCGACGGCCTGGCGGAAGCCAGTGACCGCAACCGGTACCGCGCCGTCGAGCACCTCGCCCGGGTCGATGCGCGCGGCGGCACGGAAATGCTTGCGCCGTTTCGGCAAGCACTCAACCTGTTGCGGAACGATCAGGGCCGCGACGCCGTCGTCGTCCTGGTCACCGATGGGCACGTCGGCAACGAGGACCAGCTGTTGCACGAATTGACCGGGGACCTGCAACGGGTGCGGGTGCACGCGGTGGGCATCGACCGGGCCGTCAACGCCGGGATGCTGGGACGCCTGGCCGGCGTCGGCGGGGGTCGCTGCGAGCTGGTGGAGAGCGAGGACCGCCTCGACGAGGCGATGGACACCATCCACCGGTGCGTCGGCGCGCCGCTCGCGCACGCACTGGCGCTGCGCACCGACGGGCTGGCGACCATCGCGGGTACCGAAAGCCCGGCGCGGCTGCCCGACCTGTTTCCGGGGGTCCCGCTCGTTGTATCCGGGCGGTATCGCGGACGCGCGACCGGATCACTCACCGTGCGCGGCTCCACCCGCGACGGCGGGGACTGGTCGGCCACGGTCGCCGGTCAACGCCGCGATGCGCCGGCGGTGACGGCGCAGTGGGCGCGGGCCCGCCTGCGCGACCTCGAGGACCGCTACGCCGCAACCCCGACGGAGGGCCTGGCCAAACGAATCGTCGAGACCTCCTTGCGTTTTGGTGTCCTGTGCAGATTCACGGCGTACGTCGCGGTGGACAGCCGCGTGGTTGCCGAGGGGCTGGCGCGGCACCGGGTGATGCAACCCGTCGAGGTGCCGGCCGGATGGGACTCGGGAGGGGGACTGGCCCCGACCCGGGGGCCCGTCAACGCCGTGCCGGCGGCGGCGCTGCGGTCGGCGATGCCACCGGTCCCCGGTGGTACCGCACCGGTCGCGCCCACGCCGGTCGCCGCGACGGTGCCGACGCCTGGGCCGCCGGTGACGGCGCGCCCGGGGAAGCGCGAGGCGCGAACAGTGAAGTTGAGCAACGTGATTGCGCTGGCATTGGTCGGCGCGTTGCTGGTCGGCGCTGGATGGATCTGGTCGCTGGGTCGCGACGGCTCCTCGGCCGCCCCGCACGGCGCAGCCGGCAAGCCGCTCGGCACGATCGAGGCGCCGGCCCCCCGGGTACCCCTGCCCGAGAACACGATCGCGGCACCGAAGGCGCCGCCGCCTCCACAGGCGCCGCAGGACAACACCTCCCAGCGCGACGTCGTCACCACGGGCTCGATGCAGATGGTGGTCGCCGAGCCCGCCCGGGCGGCCGACCGGCTCGTTACCGCGGTCACCGATGCTGGCGGCCGGGTGGACTCGCGATCCGAGCGATCCGGGTCATCGACTCCCACGGTCGAACTCGTCCTGCGCGTGCCCGCGGACAGGCTCGACGGGGTCGTGGCGAACGCCAAGCAGCTCGGGACCGTCGAGTCCATGTCGATCAACCACAACGACGTCACCTCGCAGCGCGTCGACCTCGACGCCCGCATCGGGGCGCTGCAGACCTCCGTCAATCGACTGCTGGAGCTGATGGGTCGCGCCGGCAATGTCGCCGACCTGCTCGCCGCGGAGTCGTCGCTGACCGAGCGGCAGGCCGAACTGGACTCGTTGAGGGCGCGTCGCGCCGCCCTCGGCGACCAGATCTCCTACGCGACAATCAACGTCGACATCTCGGCCACACCGTCGGTGACACGCACCGGTTTCGTGGGCGCGCTCGAGCACGGGTGGCGGTCGCTGCTTTCGGTCCTGCGCGGCATCGCGCTGGCGGCCGCGTTCCTCATCCCCTGGACACCCGTGCTGGCCGCGCTGGTGCTCGTTGTCGTGGTCGTGCGGCGCCGCATGCCGAGCCGGCGAGCGGCTAGGACTAACTCGCCGTAGCGGATGTCGGCGCGAACCCGCCGCGTCAGAAGCACCCGCTCACCTGGACCCGCCGGCCGGCCCCGACGCACACGTTCACCGGCGGGGGAGGGGGCGGCGGGGGCGGAAAGTCTTGGGGCAGCGGCGCATAGTCGTTCGGCGGCGGCACATACGTATTCACCGTGTCGGCAACGTTGGTGCAGCCGCTGATCGAAACGCGCCTGCCGACGCTCGCGCACACGTCCGCGTTGGCCACGCCCGACGGGCCCAGAAGGGTGAACATTTCGGGAATCGTCGTGAGGGACAACACCATCAAGCTCCCCGCGGCGCACGACCGCAATCGAATAGTCATCGAAATCTCCTCACCGTCGTGTCACTCAGGGAGTCGCACCGCTCTCGCCGAGCAAGGGCGTCCAGTTGCACCGCTGCCTGATGTCGGCCAGCGGCTGGCGAATGCTCTCGAGGTCGGCCTGCTCCTGCGGATTGGCGTTGAAGTAGTTCTGCACTTCCTCGCGGATACGGTCCTTCGGCTGGTCCTGCAGTCCCGTGTAGAACGCATTGAGATCCGGATGCGCGAAGAGGTAAGCCGATAGCGCCGCCCCCACACCCGTCGCGACACCTGCCACGTCCGCCGCCGTGCAGTTCGGGGGGCGAGGCGGCGCGTCGGCCGTGGCGATACCCGCCGCGGCACCCAACAGCGTGCCGGTCAGTGCGGTGGCCCCCATCGCGCCCGCCACCAATCGGCGCGGCGTCAAACCTGAACGAAACATTTGCCGGCTCCTCCATCCCGTACTGCGCCGTAGCGGCACCGTGTCAACTCTGAACCCGGGGTATCGAGCGCGACTCGGGCCGAAAGTCACCTGCCCGACGGCCAACCGTCACACTCCCCGGGCCGGTCCCGGATTGCCGACGGTCGGGTCGGGCACCTCGAGCCGTCGCTACTGTCGAGCCCGACGCCTTCGGGGCGGTCAGCAAAGGTTCCGCAGCAGGATAGGTCGGAGGCACCCATGTCGGATGGCCCGCAACCGGTGGCCTCGGCGCCGAAGTTCGAACCCGCTGATGGCTGGGTGCCCGCCGATCAGCGGTGGTTCGGCCTTGATCGGCGCACGATGGCGCCCACGCTCACGGTGTTCGCGGTGGCGTTCGTCATGGCGGTGGTGTTGCCGCTGGTCAATGCGGCGGTGTCCTACCACGACCTGGTCAGGGCCGGCGACGTCATGGAACTGCAAGGCGATGTCACGTTCGTCCCCGACGCCGGCTGGGGCATCACGTCCGGGCTACGCGCCGGTCGCGGCCCGCTATCCGGCGAGTACCCCGACCACGCGACCGTGGTGAACGGGGATGTGACGTTCACCGTGCGCACGGCGCCATTCCAGGGAGATGCCAACGCGCTGCTCGATCAGATCGAGAAGACCACCGACGCGCTGAACCGCGGTCGCGGCGTTCACGTGACCGGCCGGCGCACCACGATCGTCACCGAAGACGGAAAACACGGCACGACCGCCCGGATCACCGGGCCGCAGAAGGGCGGCATCATCGCCGCTTTCGTGTTCGACGGGCGGGGCGTGGAGGCCGAGGCGACCGGACCCTCCGACGGCACGGCGGAGCCCACGGCGACCGTGGTCCGGATGATCCGCAGCATCAACCGCGGCGCAGAGGGCACACGATGACCGGTGCTGCCAGGACGCCGAGCGACCTCGATCGGGCCCGCGACGTCGCGCTCGACCTATCCGGCTGGGGCAGGGGATTCAGATTCTACCAACCCCGCAACTTCGCGTTCTGGGGATACCTGGCTCTGGTCGGCACGGGGGCGGTCGCCTTCGCCTCCCAGCTCGCGCGGGAGTACAACGCCTACGGCCAAGCGCTCGGCCTGGCCGTGACGTTGTTCGCGGTCTACGCGGCCCTCTTCTGGTGGTTCACAGTGCGCATCGACCGCTATGCCAAACTGCCCGCCAAGCTGATGGTCGTCGCCTTCCTGTGGGGCGGTTTCGCCGCGACCTGGATCTTGGCGGCCAGCGCGAACGACGCGATCCTCGCCCTGTACGCGAAGGCGTTCGGCCAGGCGTGGGCCCTGGACTGGGGCGCGGGGCTGTCGGCGCCGTTCGTCGAGGAGCCGGCGAAGGGAATCGGGTTGCTTCTCCTGGTCGCCTTGGCTCCGCGGCAGGTCCGGACCGCATTCGACGGCTTCATCCTCGGGGCATTCATCGGCCTCGGGTTCCAGATCGTCGAGGACATCGCGTACGCGATGACGGCGGCGGGCTCGCAATTCGGCGCCAATCAGGTGGGCGCGTCCCTGGCCACGATCGTGCTGCGCATGGTGAGTGGAGTCGGCGCGCACATCGTCTACAGCGCGATCTTCTGCGCGGGCCTGATCTATTTGCTGGGCAGGCCGGCGGAACCCCGGCGCGTGTTCCGGGGCCTGCTGCTCATGGCCACGGCGATGCTGCTGCACGGCGCGTGGGACACGCTGACGGCGGTCGCGGGCTCGAGCCCGCTCGCGATGCTGGGCCTGCTGGTCGCGGTCATCATCGTGGCGCTCGGCATCGCGGCCCGCGTCTACGCCGTCACCGTGGTCCGAGAACGCGACTTCCTGCGCGACGTCATGGCACCCGAGGAGGACCAAAATGTCATCACGGCAAGCGAACTCGAGGCGTTGGTCGGAAAGCGCAAGGCTCGGCGGGCTTACCGCAAGGCCGCGCAGGGCCGCCGGCAACGAAAACGCGCCCGCTACGTTCTCAACGCCGCGTACGACCTCGCCGGCGCGCTGGCCGCCGCGCGCGGCGCCGATACCGACCGCGTGCGCTTCGCCCGTGCCGAGGTCGGCCGGATTCGCGCCGGCCAGCCGCCGCCATGGTGAGCTGGCGGCGGCCCAGGCATTCGTCCCACCGCGAGTGACGCCGAACCCGTTGTCGTTCAACGGCGTTGGGCCCCGAGCCGGGATCCGCACACCGCGGACCCGCAACGGCCGCTCGCAGCCGCCCGCCGCGGGTGATTGCCCGGGTGTGCCATGGTGGGCGGTATCAAGAATGTCGATTCAAATACTTTTGGTTTGAAAACGCGCTAAGGGGGCCGCTTTTTGGGGCCGATCGGGCACGAATTAAGGCGCGAAAGATGAATCACCGACACATCCATGAAAAACCATATTTTCGTAGGCATTTCGAACGCGCTTAATTAAGCTCATGTTGCTTAGGTCGTCGGGCGACCGTTGCAATGGCTTTACCGGGAGGCGGTTATGTCATATCTGGTCACGACGCCGGACGAAATTGTCGCGGCGGCGCAGAATTTATCGGGCCTACGGACACTGCTGGCCGAATCCGCCGCCTCAGCAGCGCCGACCACCACCACGGTGGTCGCCGCGGCCCAGGACGAGATTTCGGGCCTGGTGGCCTCCCTGTTCAGCAACTTCGGCCAGGAATTCCAGGCCCTCAACGCCCAGGCGACCGCTTTTCATGAGCAATTCGTCGGCCTGCTCAGTGGCGGCGCGAATGCGTATGCGGCCACCGAGGCGGCCAACGCCGGAGAGGCATTGCTCGGGGCCGTGAATGCGCCCGCCCGAATGCTCGAGCAGGGAATTGGCAGCGCGGCGGCGAGCGCGCAGAGCGCCGCCGCCGACCTGAGTGTGTCCTCCTTCTTGGGTGGCAGCATCAGCCTGTCCCTCGACGGCGGCGTGGTGACTCTGCCGCCGATCCTCGGCGGTGGCGCGCTGACGGTGCCGTCGATCTTCACCGGCGGCGTCCTCGGCCTCCCGCCAATCCTCGGCGGCGCGCAGCTGACCGTGCCCCCGATCTCCAGCCTCGGGCCCGCCCTCGCGAACGCGGTCAACCCCTTCATCTACGGCGGTGTGGTTGACCTGCCGCCGTCCCTGGGCGGCGGCGAACTGGTCGTCCCGTCGATCCTCACCGGCGGCTTGCTGAACCTGCCCGCGACGCTGGGGGGTGGCATCCTCGGCCTACCGTCGATCATCACCGGCGGCCTGCTGAGCCTGCCCGAGAGTCTCGGCGGCGGCATCTTCTCGGTGCCGCCGATCACCACCCTGCTCAGCCCAATCATCAACGGCGGCATCTTCACTCTGCCGTCGATCCTGGGCGGGGGAGAACTGGGTCTGCCCTCGGTCCTCACCGGCGGCGTGCTGAGCCTGCCGCCCATCTTCGGCGGCGGGACCATCGGCATTCCCTCGATCCTCACCGGCGGCGTCCTGAGCCTGCCCACGAGCATCGGCGGCGGGGACGTCGGCATTCCGTCGATCATCACCGGTGGCGTGCTGACCCTGCCCCCGATCTTTGGCGGCGGAACGATCTCGGTGCCCCCGATCCTCACCGGCAGCCTGGGGCTGAGCCTCCTGCTCGGCGGCTGACTGAAAAAGTCAGCGGCGCAACGGCTTTCGGGGTAGCGCATGCGACTTCGTCGCGCCGGCAAGGAATTTAAAGCGTTCAGGCCTTCGATGCAGCCTTGGGCAGCTCGTCGATTCTGACGTCACGCCCGGCGCCGGCCGCCATGGTGGCCGCCTCACCGCGAGCCAGGCCCACCGTCGCGACGATCACCACCACGGCCGCGACCGCCAGGACGAGCCACCCCGTGCCGTCGGCGTGCAGCGTCTCACCGAGCACCGTGATGCCAAGCACCGCAGCCACCACCGGTTTTGCCACGATGATGGTCGGCAGGGAGGCGGTCAGCGCGCCGGCGCGATACGCCGACTGATGAATGATCATGCCGGCCACCCCGGCGAAAACCCAGGCATACAGCTCGGGTGTCTGCCACAACCGCCCCGCGCCATGTTCGATCACGTCGACGACGCCCTTCATCAGCACCGAGAACACCGCCAACAATGAGCCAGCCACCGCGGCCAGCAGCAGCGCCGCGGCCGGGCGGTCAGACCAGATCTTGGCGCACACCAGGAACAGCAACAGCGGGGGACCCATCACGAGGGCCACGACCAGCCAGGAGGTGAGAGCGCCGTGCTCCTGGCCGCCCGCCGGCTGCCCGACCGCGATGACGACGGCCAACGCCGCGGCCAGCAGCACCGCCCACATCCACTCCTGACGGGTCACGGGATGACGGGTGAATCGCGAGTAGATCGGCAACGCGAACAACAGTGCGGTCACCTGCAGCGACATCACCAACAACACCGAGCCCTTGTCCAGCGCTGCGGCGAGCAGGCAGTAACTGGAAATGTCGCCCAAACCGCCCATCCACCAACGCTTGTCGCGCAGCAGCATGCCGAAGAGCGCCAAATGACCGACCGGCTTGTCCGTGACCTCCTGCGCGGAGCGCTGGCGGACCACATTGCCGACCGCGGATGCCAGCGCGGCGCACAGAGCCAAGAGCGCCGCGATTTCGGCCTTCGACATGGGTGACCTCCTCGCCGACGTCCGGCCCCCGGGCCGCACGTCCACCCACTTGTACTCGAATTTCTTATGTGTTTGCTGTGTCGTCCGGCTTCGCCCCCGGGTGCGAAGAACCGCCCCTCCAATCTAGCGGCGACCGACGGACTCGGCGCGTCGGCGGTGCGCAGGCAGCGCGCTCCTCAGAGGGGAAACTTGGTGCCGGTCAGCTGTTCGGACAGGTTCCATAGTGCTTCCGCGGTGGAGGCCCGCCTCGCCGGCCAGTTGCGCCAGGTTCGCTTCGTGGTGCCGTAGAGCCCGAATCGCGGACCGACGAAGGTGTCACCGGGAAGGTCCTGTGACGCCGCGTACAGCGTTTGCCGGGCACCGAAGTCGGCGTCGGTGGAGACGATCCGGTCGGCGGCCAGCACCAGGGCGTCGCCCAATTTGCGGCCCGAATTGCCTTGCAGGTTGGTGTGCGACCAGCCGGGGTGCGCGGCCAGCGCGCGAAGCGAGGAATCGGCGTCGGTGAGCCGTCGCTGCAGCTCGCTGGTGAACAGCAGGTTCGCCAGTTTCGACTGGCCGTAGGCCAGCCACGCCGAGTACCGCCGCTTTTCCCAGTTCAGGTCCTTGAGGCTGATGAAGCCGATGTGGTGCAGCAGCGACGACACCGTCACCACCCGATCGGTCAGCTTCGGCAGCAACAGGTTGGTCAGTGCGAAGTGACCGAGGTGGTTGGTCCCGATCTGTCCCTCGAAGCCGTCGACGGTACGGGCGAAATTGGTGGCCATGATGCCGGCGTTGTTGACGAGCACGTCGAGCCGATCCACCTCGTCGGCGAAGCGTTGCACCGACGACAGGTCCTGCAGGTCGAGTGGGCGGACCTCGACGTCGCCGGTCATGCGTGCGGCGGCGGCCGCGCCCTTGTCCGTGTCGCGTACCGCGAGGATGACGTGCGCACCGGCGCGGGCCAGCTCGCGGGCGGTCACCTCGCCGAGGCCGGCGTTGGCGCCCGTCACGACGACGGTTCGGCCGGCGAACGAGGGCAGGTCTGCTGCGGTCCAACCACGCATGCAGCCAGAGTAGCGTCGGAGCCCGTGTGCCGCTGGTGCGGCGGTCCGTTAAGGGTCCGGCGGGCAATGCCTTTGGCGGTTCGTCGCTTGGCAGGAGTGACCCGTCAACCGGCGTGGCCGATGCCGCTTCGGACCGCAGCCGTTCCGACGTGATCTCAGGCACGGATCGGACGCAGGTATGGTGCGGGGATGGTCAGCGAATCGCCGCATGAGTACCTCGGTTGCTCGCCGAGGGCTTCACGGCTCGGCCTGACGCGACCGCGAATCGTCGTTCTCCCTCGCACTTCCGGGGTCCCGGTATGTACCTAGGCGTCATCGTCAATCCGCTCGCGCGCAGGAACCGCACCAACCCGCAGCGCGCCGCCGACGTGCGACGCATCGTCGGGCCGTGGGGCGAGGTTTACGAAACCGCCTCCGTCGACGAGCTTCGCAAGACGCTCGGGCAGATTCATCCGCGGGTCACCCACCTCATCGGTGACGGGGGCGACGGGGCACTGCACTGGTTGATCAACGAAATGGAAGCCTGCGTCAGCGATCCGGAGAGCTGGCCGGCGTTCGTGCCCACCAACGGCGGCAGCGTCAACGCCGTCGCGCGCAAGGCCGGGGTGCGCGGCCGGGCCGACGCGATCATCCGCGCTCTCACGGCCGCCGCCGAGGCCGACCGTCCCCCGTCCGAAATGCGTTTGGACACGCTGACTCTCGACGGTGAGACCGCGGACGGCGAAACGTTCCACCGCCTGTGTTTCGGGCTGGCCGCCGGGGGCGTCGGCAACCGCTTCTACGACCGGTATTACGCCCACCCCGACCACAACCGAACCGCGGTGGCCCGGGTGATCGCCCGCACGTTCGGTGACTACATCACCTCCAAGGTCGCCCCGGGGCGCGTAAAGACGCCCAACTACGCGTCGGTGTTGTTCACGCCCACGCGGGCCCGCGTGGTGATCGACGGCGAAGAGGTGCCGACGCGGACGCACAGGCTGCTGCACGCCGGTGCCATCGACCTGCGGATCGGCGGCCCGCTCCGGCTGTTCCCCAAGGCTTCGGAGCCGGGGGCGCTGCACTTCCAGGCGGGCGAGATCAGACCCTCCCGGATCGTCGTGCAACTCCCCGCCGCCCTCACCAACGGCACGGTCCACGGCAAGCGGGTGCGCGACGTCAACGGCAAAGAGATGATCATCGAGGCGGTGGACGAGCCACTTTCGCCGATCATCGACGGCGAGCGGGCCGACGGGATCGTCCGGCTGGTCGCCCGTGCGGGGCCATGCATCCGCGTCGCCCGGACCTGACGCGCGCCCCGTCCAGGCCGGGCGCGGGCGGCGTGACCGGAGCCATATCTCCGACGGCCGCCGAATATGCCCCAAACGCCCAATCGGCATTTTTTGTTGCGCCCAGGTTTCGCGCGCCGCGTCAATGAAATCTTGCGGCGGGAGGCGAAAAACCAGCGCGCAAATTCCGCAATTGACCAAAGGCGCATTTGTGCGGTTCCGTATCTCAGTATCTCCGCATGAACGGCCTCTACCAGCACATATGGTCCGTACTGACGTACTGGGCTACTGATCTCAGTAGCCCAGTAATTGCATAATTGAGTCCTCTCCGGTCGAGAACTATGCCGAAGCTGTGAACCTTATGTGTACTGGCCTAAACGCCTGGAAAGGCTTTGCCGGGCACCGATCCGCGGGGCTACGCTCGGCTCTACGAATTGAGTGCGGTATCGCATTTCTTCATTTCTCAAGCGACCAGGACGACCATCGAGCGGAAGGGAGTGACTCCGACGTGGAGACGCTTATTGACTACCTGCGGATGTGGGAAGAGCGGCAGCCTGAGCGGACCCTCTACCGGTTCGTCGACGCCGGTGGCCGCGAACTTGAGCGCTACACCTACCGGAGCTTCGCCGAACGGACGCGCGAGCTTGCGGCCTACCTGTCCGCGGAGGCCCGCCTCCGTCCGGGTGATCGGGTCCTGCTGCTCTACCCGCCGGGCCTGGAAATGGTGGCGGCGCTGTTCGCGTGCGCGCGCATCGGGGTCATCGCGGTCCCGGTCAGCCCGCCCTTGCCGATGTCGTTCGAGGCCGGGCTCGCCAAGCTCAGCTTCATCGCGCGCGACTGCCAGGCGAAAGCCGTGCTGTCGACCAAGCAGATGGAACACGACTTCGGTATGCTGCTGGGCCACCGGCAGGGCGCGCTGCCCTGGCGCGACGCCGAGCGGCTCCCGGAACTGCCCTGGGTGGCGACGGACGGCGCGCAGGGCTTCGGCGGCGCAGCCGTCGCCGACACCCCGGGTCGCGTCCTGTTCCTGCAGTACACGTCAGGCTCCACCAGCGACCCCAAGGGCGTGGTGGTGAGCCACGCCAACGTCGTCGCCAACGCCTCGGCCTTCACCGAAAGCGAAGTGGCGGTGAGCTGGCTGCCCCAGCACCACGACATGGGTCTCATCTCGGCTTACCTGTTCATCTTGGTGATCGGTGGGACCACGCACGCCATGTCGCCGGAGGACTTCCTCAAGCGCCCGTCGTCCTGGCTGCGGCTCATCAGCGACGTGCGCGCGACGCACACGCCCGCTCCCAACTTCGCGCTCGAGTACTGCCTGCGCGAGGACAAACTGCCCAACGCGGAACTCGAGGGCCTCGACCTGAGCAGCCTCGAGTCCATGGTCATCGGCGCGGAACCGTTGCGTGCCAAGACCTTCGCCAGCTTCCGGCAGCGCTTCGCTCCTCATGGTCTGCGGCCCGACGCGGTCACCGGCGCCTATGGGCTCGCCGAGAACACGCTGATCGTCTCGCTGCGGGGTCGGCAGACCATCACCGTGAACAAGCGCGCATTACAGAACAACCTTGCGCGGGTCGAGAAGGCCTTGCCCGAGAACAACAACCAGGCGCCGCTGGTGAGCAGCGGAAAGCCCGTCGCAGGCAACGTGGTTCGCATCGTCGATCCCGAGTCGCGTCGAGCGCTCGGCGAGGGTCGCGTCGGTGAGGTCTGGGTCGCCGGCGCGTCCAAGGGAGGCGGGTACTGGCACCGCCCCGAGGCCACCGCGGAGGCGTTCGCGGCGCGCATCGCCGGCGACGACGAGCACACCTACTTGCGCACCGGCGATCTCGGCTTCCTTTACGAGGGTGAGCTTTTCGTCTGCGGCCGCACCAAGGACCTCATCATCGTCCGCGGCGTCAACAGCTACCCCGCCGACATCGAGGCGATCGTGGAACGGTCGGCCGCCCAGATCCGCAACGGCTGCGTCGCCGCCTTCTCCGTCGAGCGTGACCAGCAGGAGACGCTGGTCGTCGTTGCCGAGGTGCGGGACCCCGACGCACTTCCGGACGGCAAGGCCCTGGCGCGAGCGATCCGCCGGCACTGCCACATCGACCCGGACACGATCGTGTTCGTGCCCGCCCGAACCGTACCGAAGACCACCTCGGGGAAGATCAGGCGCGCGCAGACCCGACAGCTCTGGATGGACGGCATGCTGCCGGTACTGGCGAGCTACACGCACCTGACCCGCGAAACGCCGGCCGGCGGCGCCGGGCCGCTGGAACGCTTCCGCCACCTGATGGAGAGTTACGACTTGACCGGAGAGGAGGATTGCTCCTTCGCGGACCTGGGCATCGACTCGCTGGCGTTGGCCGAACTCCGCACCGACCTGCAGTCCCTGCTCGAGGAGCACGGCGCGGGCGAGCTCGCTGAGGACGTCAACACCCGGCTCCTGCAGCGTCTGACCGTCGCCGAATTCTTCGGACTGGTACGGCAATTCGGTGACGAAGCCGGGCAGCCGCTGGACGCACTGCGGCAGGCTTTGAATCAAATTTCCGCCAAAAACGAGGCGTATGAGAGCCTGCAGATGAGCACCGACGCGCGGCTGCCGCTGCCGGCGCTGCCGCCGGCCCGCGAGGGCGCCACCACCGACATCCTGTTGACCGGCGCGACCGGGTTCCTGGGGCCGTTCCTGGTCAGCAGCCTGCTCGAGCAGACCTCCTACACCCTGCACACGCTCATCCGCGCGACTGATGCGGAGCATGGCGTGGACCGGATCCTCGCCTCTCTGCGGCGGGCCCGGGTGTGGTCGCCGGCGCTGGAAACCCAGGTCCGGGCGCGCGTGCGCGTGATCTGCGGCGACCTGGCCGAGCCGAACCTGGGCCTGGATCCGGCGGCGTTCCAGCAACTGGCCGAGGACGTCCACGCCGTCGTCCACAACGGCGCCCTGGTGAACTACGTCCGAACCTACGACGCCCTGCGGCCCGCCAACGTCGGTGGCACGCATGAGCTGTTGCGGCTGGCCATGACCCGGCACCGCAAGGCGTTCCACCTGGTTTCCAGCACCTTCATCTACGGCTGGAGCGTGAAACCCGTGGTCGGGGAGGCCGATGCGAACGTCGAGATGAACGCGCTGGACTTCGGCTATTCGCAGACCAAGTGGGTCGCTGAGCAGCTCGCCCTGGCCGCGCAGCGCGCGGGCCTGGACGTGCGCATCTACCGGCCGTCGCTGATCTCGCCCACCGACGCGGGGTTCGGCAGCCAGGACGACATCCTGGTGCGCACTCTGGCATTTATGATCGAGCACGGCATCGCCGCCAGCGCGCTCAACCAGCTCAGCCTGCTGCCGGCGGACTTGATCGCGGACCACATCGTCGCGCTAATGGGCCTACCGGAGGATGCGGGCACGGTCTTCAACATGACCGCCGACGACTACTACAACCTCGCGGACATCACCCGGATCCTCTCGGAGCGCTACGGTTACCGCTTCTCCTACCACGACATCCCGTCGTTCGCGGAGCAGTTGAACCGCCGGTGCACGCCGCGCGACGCGCTCTACCCGCTGGTCGATTTCCTGACCCGCTCGGCCGACAAGATCGCGGCGATGCGGGACAAGCGCTACGGCAACGATCAGTACCGTCGGGCGCGCTCGCTCGCCAAGGTCCGGCTGCGTGAGCCCGCCCTCACCGACACGGTGGACAATCTCGTTCGGTTCTTGCGGAGTGAGCGCCTGATCACCGAGGCTGAGGCGGAGGCACAACGCAGTGCCTGATCGATCAGCACCGCAGGGGGCCGCCATGTTCACCGTCGATGACCAGGCCGCCGGTCCGCATGACGGGTCGTTCGACCACGAGCGGATCGTCCTGCAGGCCCGCGACGTCGAATTCGATTGGGCCGAGCTGCCGTTCTACTACGTGCCCAACGAGCCGTTCGCCACGCATTTCTGCAACGTCCTGCACCTGTTGTTGCCGGCTGGCGAGGAGTTCATCGTCGAGGCGTTCAAGAAGGCCTTGCCGCTGATCAGGGACGACCAGCTGCGGCTGGACGTGCAGGGATTCATCAGCCAGGAAGCTATGCACTCGCAGGCGCATTCGGGCGTGCTCGAGCACTTCGCGGCCCGCGGCATCGACGTGACGCCGTTCACCGACCAGATGGCGTGGCTGTTCTCCGAGCTGATCGGCGACCGGCCGCGTTGGAGCCGGCGGCGACGGGAAAGCTGGCTGCTCGAGCGGGTGTCCATGGTGGCGGCCCTCGAGCACTACACCGCCATCCTGGGGTCTTGGATCCTCAACACCCCGCAGCTCGACGCCGTCGGCGTGCATCCGGTGATGCTGGACCTGCTGCGCTGGCACGGGGCGGAGGAGGTGGAACACAAGGCGGTCGCCTTCGACACCATGAAGCACCTGCGGGCCGGCTACTGGCGCCAGGTGCGCACTCAGCTGTTGGTGACGCCGGCGTTGCTGTGGCTCTTCATTCGCGGTGTGCGGTTCATGCACTCGGTCGACCCGTACCTGCCGCCGGGGACCAAAGCGCGCTGGCGGGACTACTTCGGTGCCGCGCGGCGTGGTCTGGTCCCCGGGCCCTTCCAGTTCCTGCGGGTCATCGGCGCTTACTACTCGCCGAGCTTCCATCCTTCCGAATTGGGCGGTGTTGGAAGCGCGGTCGACTACCTGGCCCGCTCGCCCGCCGCCCGCGCTGCCCATTGAGCAGGAGGATTGTCGATGCCCACCATCCACGCGGGCCGGACCACGGTCACCGCATCGGACGGCGTCTCGTTGGCCGTTTACGCCTACACCGAGTTGGACCCGCGCCGCCCAACCGTGTTGGCGATTCACGGCTATCCGGACAACCACCGGGTGTGGGATGGCGTCGCGGCGACGCTCGCCGGCCGATACAACTTCGTGGCCTACGACGTGCGCGGCGCCGGTGAATCGTCTACGCCGCCAAGCTGTTCGGGCTATCGGCTGGCCCAGCTCGTCGCCGACGTCGGCGCGGTGATCGACAGCCTCGGGCTGGGCCGCGTCCACTTGATGGGGCACGACTGGGGCTCGATCCAGGGCTGGGCCGCGGTCACCCACCCGTCCGTCATGGGCAAGATCGCGTCGTTTACGTCGATCTCCGGACCCCACCTGAGCTACGCGGGCCGATTCCTGCGGTCGGCGCGCACGCCGCGCTCCGCGGCCGACGTGGCCAAGCAGTTGCTGGCCTCGTCGTACATCTGGTTCTTCCTGTGCCCAGGGTTGGCCGAGTTGGCGATCCGCACCCGCGCGACGGTGAAAGTCTTTGACGCCGTGGAACGTATCGGCGGTTCGAGCGCTCAGCGCGGCGCCGCCTACCGGTCGATCGGCGGGTACCTCAGCGGGCTCAACCTGTACCGCGCCAACATGCCCGCGGCGCTGTTCGCCGACCGAAAGCGGCTACCGCCGACGGACGTGCCGACGCAGGTATTGGTGGCACGCCGGGACTTCTTCGTATCGCCCGCGCTGCAACGGTTCACCGGCTCGATCCCGACCGGTGGCCGGGTGGTTCCCATCGAGGGCGGGCACTGGGTGGTGGCGTCACATCCCGAGGTCATCGGCCGGTTCACCGGCGAATGGATCGACCGGACCGTCGACGGCATCGACAGCCACGTTCAGGGGGCGTGAGCATGACAGCAGCACAAAGCATTTGGAGCAGCAGACCCGCCGACCTGTACGGCCGGCGGAAGCGTGACCTGGCGTACACCGCGTTGTGGGGCGTGGGCACCGTGTTCGGCGGTCTGGCGTCCGCGTCCCGCTGGACGCCGTCGCGGGTGTTGCCGGTCGAGCGGACGAACGTCGCGGTGGTCACCAAGCGCGAACGGCTCGGCCCCGACGTGATCGCCTTGACATTGGCCGACCCGCAGGGCGGATTGCTGCCGTCCTGGACGCCGGGCGCGCACATCGACGTCGGGCTCCCCTCGGGCCGCCGACGCCAGTACTCGCTGTGCGGCCCGCCCGCCCGGCGCACCGATTACCGCATCGCGGTGCGCCGGATTGCCGACGGCGGGGGCGGTTCCATCGAAATGCACGACACTTTCGACGTGGGCGACACGCTCGAATTCGAGGGGCCGCGGAATGCGTTCTATCTCGTCACCGACGAGCGCGACCTGCTGTTCGTCATCGGCGGGATCGGGATCACGCCGATCCTGCCGATGATCAAGGTCGCCCATCAGCGCGGGATGAATTGGCGGGCAATCTATGCGGGACGCAGCCGAGACGCCATGCCGTTGCTGGACGAGGTCTTGTCGGTCGACTCCGAGCGGGTGAGCCTGTGGGCCGACGACGAGCACGGCCGTTTCCCGACCGCCGACGAGCTGCTGGCCGATGCCGGGGCGGGGACGGCCGTGTACGTGTGTGCGCCGACCGCCGTGCTGGAGGCCGTGCGGGCGGCGCGCGACCAGTTCGCCGATGCGCCATTGCATTACGAGCGGTTCGGCCCGCCGCCGGTGGTCAACGGGAACCCGTTCGAGCTGGAGCTGGCCCGGTCGGGACGGGTGCTCAGTGTGCCGGCGAATCGATCGGCGCTGGCCGTGATGCTCGACCGTGACCCGGCGACCGCCTACTCCTGCCAACAGGGGTTCTGCGGCACCTGCAAAGTCAAGGTGTTGGCGGGCGAGGTCGAGCGCCGCGGACGCGGCGGCGAGGGCGATGGCGACATGCTGGTGTGTGTGTCGAGGGCGAATTCGGACCGCTTGGTGATCGACGCCTAAGCGCACCCAAGTCCATGTTTCGAACGCACGTGCGATGGATATCCCTCGGTGCGGAGGTGACGGACATGGACAACAACACACGACAGGCCCCGCAGGAAACCCCCGAAAAGGACCGTTCCGAATGGGTGACCGGCGACGAACCGATGACCGGACCCCAGCGCAGCTACGTCCACACGCTGGCCCAGGAGGCCGGACGGGACGTGCCCGACGAGATGACGAAGGCGGAGGCGTCGGCGCTGATCGACGAGTTGCAGCAGCAGACGGGGCGGGGTTGATCAACCGGCGGGCCGGGTGGGGGTGGTCGGTACCGTGGGTACCTGCGCCTGGTCCGCCTTCCGGGCAAGGTCGCCGAACTTCACGCTGACGCGCTGAAAGCCTTTGACCCGTTCGGCTTTGGCCTTCTTCGTGTATGTCTTGCGGTCGGCCACCGTGAGGTCGGCGTCGTCGCTGAAGGTTGTGAGTAAGGCTCGAGGGTAAAGCCGTTCCACGAGTACGACATTGATCTCCGCGCACAGCACCAGCGTCGATGAAACCAGGAAGAGGAAACCCATCAATCCGAGCACCAGCGCGAAGACGCTGTTGGTGGCGCTGGCGCTCTTCACCGTGTGGCGCACATAACCGGCACCGAACCACTGCAGGATCTGCCAGACGACGGCCGCCGCCAGTGCGCCCGGCACGACCTGACGATAGGTGAGTTCGCGCGCGGTGGTGACCCGGAAGGCCGCCAGGCAGATCAACGCGTTGATCGTCACGGCAGCCAGCGCCAGGCCGATCCTGCCGCCGACGCCGAGCGACCCCGTCGCCTGCCCCATCGCCGAAACGACGGTGGCGGCGAGCGCCGCCGAGCCCAGCACCAAGAGCAGCAGCAGGCTGCGCACCCGCGACCGAATCAGGTTGGGCCGCTTGTTTCTCGGCACGGCCCACACCGAGTCCATCGCGTTTTGCACCGCCTGCCCGACGCCCAGGCCACCGTAGAGCGCGCCCGCGACTCCGACGATCACGGCCACCGTTCCTCCGCTGAGTCCCTGTGGCTGGTGCAATTGGTCGCCGATGACGGGAAACTGGCTCAGGGCGCTCTGCAACACCTCGTGTTGCGGGTCGGGCCGTCCGGCAAGCACGACGCCGAGGCCGGTGGTCAGCAGGAGCAGCATCGGAAACAGCGATACGAATCCGTAATAGGTGATCAGTGCGGACAGGTAGCCGCCCTGATCGTCGAGGTACTTGTAGATGACCGCGATGATCACCCCGGCGGCGCGGTTGCGTCGCTGCAGTCTGTCTAGCCAGCCGACCATCGGCGATCACTTCCTTCCTGCGGAAGCGGACACCACAAATGATTGGCGGAGTCATACCCGAATCGCCCAACCGTCAATCGCGCCGCGCGCGGCGCCCCGGCCGGGGCGCCGCCGTTCACGCCGTGGCTCGGGTGCGCGGCGCCGTGGCGGGGCCCGGGGCTGCGTCCGCTACAGCCACTTGACGATGCCCTCCTGGACGTCGCAACGCAGGTCGAACAGCGTGCTCGCGTCACCAGGTGCTGGTCGCCAGCCCCGTGATCAGCAGGGCGTGGTCGACCAGCCCGCGCCACTCGGACATGGCGGCCACGGTGTGGTGGACGGCGGCGTTGGTGGCGATCACCATCAACGTCGCTCGGACCGGTGGCCGGGTCAGCACGTCGATGTCGTTGACCATCGCGCTGCGGCCCTTCGTCCGCTGCAAGACCCACGACAGCGCCACGCCGACGGCGTGGGCGATCGCCAGGGCGATCACCGCCCAGGCGACG
Organism: Mycobacterium sp. 050134; assembly: GCF_036409085.1. NCBI lineage: Bacteria > Bacillati > Actinomycetota > Actinomycetes > Mycobacteriales > Mycobacteriaceae > Mycobacterium > Mycobacterium sp. 050134. Next base: position 31,354 of record NZ_JAZGLV010000007.1, on the reverse strand, counting down.
TTGAGGGCGATGTGGTCGCGCTGTGGAGCGGGATCGCTTTGGGCCTTGCCCGGCCTGCGGGCAGAAGAACGTTTGCGGCAAAAGGGATTTCGCAAAGAGACCGATGTGACGGCGACCGCGATGAGGGCCGTCGCTGGCGGACTGGGCGGCTCGTGCGGGGATTGTCGGGGTCGGCGTTGGCATGCCACGATGGCGGAATGAGCGACGACGACTTGGGTACGGAACGCGACTTCAACCAGCAGAACATCGACGAATTCCGCCGCAACGGCGGCAAAGTCGGTGGTCAGTTCGAGGGCTTCCCCCTGTTGCTCTTGACCTCGACGGGTGCGCGAAGCGGCGCCCCGCGGGTCAACCCCGTCGCGTATTTCGACATCGACGGCAAGATCTACGTGGTCGGCTCCGCGGCGGGCCGCGACAGCAATCCTGGATGGGTGCACAATCTTCGCGCCAACCCCAGCGTGACAGTTGAGATCGGCTCGGAAGGCCCCAAGCCGGCGACCGCTCGCGAAGTGTCACGCGCGGAGCGGGATTCGATCTATCCGATCGTGGTGGAGCGGGCGCCCGGGTTTGGTGAGTACCAGGAGCGCACCGATCGGGTCATCCCGATCTTCGAGTTGGCTCTCTGACATCGGTGTCGCTGCGCCATTTCGGCACGCGAACGGGTTGGTCGGCGGAAAATGATGAAATCGTTGGATACGGAAGTGGGGTAGGCGCGATGCGTCATCGACGACGGTTCGCACTCGGGGCTTTCGCGCTGGCGTTGGGCGTGTTGCCGGCGACCGGGCTGGCGGCGCCCGCGGTCAGTCGGGCCGACAACTGTGCTCCCGGCTGGGTTTGGAATCCCAACACGAACCAATGCGAATTCTGGCTCCCGGCGGCGAACGGGCCCGGTGGGCCGGGCGGCCCCGGGGGGCCGGGTGGCCCCGGCGGACCGGGGGGCCCCGGCGGACCCGGTGGACCGGGCGGCCCCGGACCGCGGTAGCCGTTCGCGCTCCAACCGCAGAAATGGCGGCTCTTGCCGCGCATCACGACAACCGCGCTGATCTCGGCGCCGAAAAAGTGGCCGCAGACCGCACCGGCGGCGCCGCCGGAACCAATCACGCCCGCCGGTCGTTATGGTGGCTAAGTATCCCTACTTCCGATTTGGAGAGCAGGCGCATGCCACGCACAGACAACGACACCTGGGATTTGGCCAGCAGCGTTGGCGCGACGGCCACGATGGTTGCGGCCGCCCGCGCGATCGCCACTAGAGCCGACAACCCGGTGATCGACGACCCGTACGCCGAGCCGCTCGTGCGTGCCGTCGGCGTCGACTTCTTCACCCGCTGGGCCACCGGCGAGCTCGTCGGCGCGGACGTCGACGCCGAAGACGCCCCCTGGAAGCTCGAGCACATGCCCGACGCGATGGCCGCGCGGACGCGCTTCTTCGACGCGTTCTTCGAGGCGGCCACCCGGGCGGGCATTCGCCAGGCCGTGATCCTGGCGTCGGGCCTCGATGCGCGCGCCTACCGGTTGGCCTGGCCGGACGGCATGAAGGTGTTCGAGGTGGATCAGCCCCGGGTGATCGAGTTCAAGACGACCACCCTGGCCGGCCTGGGCGCCGCCCCACGAGCCGAGCTGCGCACGGTCGCCGTCGACCTGCGAAACGACTGGCCAAAAGCGTTGACCGAAGCGGGTTTCGACAAGACGCGGCCAACCGCGTGGATCGCCGAGGGGCTCTTCGGCTACCTGCCGCCGGAGGCACAAGACCGGCTGTTGGACAACATCACGGCGCTCAGCGCCGACGGCAGCCGGCTCGCCTGCGAGGCGGTCCCGAACATCCCGGAGGCGGATCAGGAACAGGCCCGCGCAGCGATGCAGGAGGCCGCCGACAAATGGCGTGAGCACGGGTTCGAGTTGGACTTCTCCGAGCTCGGTTACGAGGGGGAGCGCAACGACGTCGCCGACTATCTGCACGGCCTGGGATGGCAGACGGTGGGCACGCCGATGGCGGAGTTGCTGGCCGACAGCGGTCTCGCCGCGATCCCGCGCCAGCACGATTCCGCGTCCATGGCCGACACCGTCTACTACTCCTCGACGTTGAGCAAATGACGGCCCCGCGCCGGGGGTTCAACGGTGCGGTCACCCGGCTGTTCGGTCTGCTCGCCCCCGTATACGACCTACCGGTACTGCAGCAGTGGATCTACCGTCCTCCGCACGACGAGGTGATCGCCGCGCTGCGCGCGCACGGATCCCGGCGCATCGCGGACATCGCTTGCGGCACCGGCATTCTCAGCGATCGGATCCAGCGGGAGCTAGGCCCGGCGGAGATGTACGGTGTCGATATGTCCGACGGCATGCTCGGTCAGGCGCGCGCGAGGTCGGACCGGGTCAAGTGGCTGCGTGGACCCGCCGAGCAACTCCCATTCGATGACGGGACCCTCGATGCCGTCGTGACCACCTCGGCATTTCACTTCTTCGACCAACCGGCCGCTCTCCAAGAATTCCATCGGGTGCTCGCGCCCGGCGGCCTGGTCGCCGTAGCGGCCCTCAGCACGCGGCAGGCGGCGCTTCAACCCTCTGGAGCGAATCGGTGGAAGCCGCAACACAATCCATCGCCGGCCGAGATGCGCGCCTTGTTCGAGGGAGCGGGATTCGCGATCCGCGATCAGCACCGCATTTCGCGGCCGGTCTGGACGCGGATCGTGTCTGATCTGATCACGGTCGGGATTAAAGAGGCCGGGACCGAAGGCGTCGGGACCAAAGGCTAAGTACCGTCAGGCGACCCGGACGGCCGATTCTCGCCGCGTCCGGGGTGCCGTCGCGGGTCCCGCGAGCGAACGCGGCTCACCGCCGCCGACATACACGACCCGCAGCGATCCGTACCCGGGGTTGACTTGCACGGCAGGGAGCGCGCGCCGTGGCGCGGAGCGCCGACGATCAATGGTGCCGATGTAGTCGACCGCGATCCACCCCGCGCCGCATAGGGCCAGCGCAACACCGAATTGCAGCGGCGACCCCACGGCCAGCGCCGCGAAGGCGCAGGTGCCCGACACGACGACGAGCGATATCGCGCAGGTGTGCAGCACTTTGGCCAGGCCCTTCGACATCATGGTCCCTTCTTGGCGCCAGCTCGACAGTGCAAGGTGCAACGTAATTCGTGACCTCATTGTTTCGTGATCGAGACCACGCGGGCGAGGGCCGGAGAGCACGCCTTTCACATGGCGTAGGGCCCACCGGTGAAGGCCGAAAGTCCCACGGGAGAATCGGGTGTGAACGCACAACGGCCGCCTCACCATTCGGCGAGGCGGCCGTCCTGCGAACTAGCTTCTGGGCCTCTTTACAGCGGGATCCACACCCCGAAGAACCAGAAGCCCCACTGGTTGAATCCGGGATCCCACACGGGGGTTTCCTGGTAGCCGTAGTAATTGATCGGGCCATAGCCCCAGGGGCCACCGGGCGGCGGCAGCGGCCTGTCCCAGGCCGGCCTTGGCGGCTCACCCGGGCCCCACGGCGCCGGCCCGTCTCCCCACGGTGCGTTGTGGAAGTAGCCCCGGTGGGGATCGCCGTGCCAGCCGCCCGGTCCGCCGGGTCCGCCCGGTCCGCCCGGGCCCCCGGGTCCGCCGGGTCCGCCCGCATGACCGGGTCCGCCCGGAGGGCCACCCGGACCGCCGGGTCCGGGACCGCCGGGACCACCCGGCCCGCCCGGGCCACCGGGATGACCGGGGCCGCCGGGTCCGCCCGGAGGGCCACCCGGACCGCCCGGTCCGCCCGGTCCCGGGCCACCGGGACCGCCCGGTCCGCCGGGACCCGGCGCGGTGGGCGCGAGGAAATCCGCAGGCGGAGCGCCATGGCCTCCGGCGGGAGCGGGCCCACCGGGCGCGGCGGATGCCGCACCGGCACCCACGCCGAGGGCGGCCGCGCTCAGCGCGCCCGCAATGGTTAGCCCCCCGACCAGTTGCTTGTATTTCATGGTCCTCACCCATCTATTAGGAAGTTTCTGGACACGTGACCCCCCGACACAGCCGACGCTATATAGCTTGCCTATGGATAGGCTTTGAAAGGCCCATGTGAAACTTTTGGTTCGCCCGGGTCTGCCGCGTCAACCTGTGATTACCCTCACCGAAACGCCCGCCGCCCGGCCTTGCATCCACGGTTTTAGGGTGGGCTGCGGGCCACGCGCGCATCGAAAGCCGTGGCTGCACACCAGATGTACCTATGGGCGTCGACGCCGCCCGGTCAAACGCAATTACGCAGCTAGACGGCCTTTGGCAAGGCTTGGTTTGCTGGTCGGCCGCCGCCCGGGTCGCTAGGGTTTCCGGCGTGTCTAACGTGTCGAATACGTCGCACCCCGCCGAACCCCACGAGGGGTCGGTATCGTCGAAGCTGAACTGGTTGCGCGCGGGAGTTTTGGGCGCGAACGACGGGATCGTCTCCACGGCCGGAATCGTCGTCGGGGTTGCCGCGGCAACGGCGCTGCGCAGCCCCATTTTGACGGCCGGAAGCGCCGGGCTGGTCGCCGGAGCGGTATCGATGGCGCTGGGGGAGTACGTGTCGGTCAGCACCCAACGTGACACCGAGAAGGCGCTGCTGATCAAGGAGCGGCAAGAGCTGCGCGATGATCCGGCGGCCGAGCTGGACGAACTCGCCGCGCTGTACGAGGCCAAGGGCCTGACGGCGGGTACCGCGCGTACCGTCGCCGAGGAACTCACCGACCACAACCCGCTGCTTGCCCATGCCGAGGTGGAACTCGGCATCAATCCCGACGAGCTGACCAACCCGTGGCAAGCCGCCTTGTCCTCGGCATTCGCGTTTTCGATCGGGGCGTTGTTGCCATTGATCGCCATCCTGGCGCCGCCGACGGCCTGGCGGATCCCCGTCACCGTCGTGGCGGTCCTCATGGCGTTGGTCATCACGGGGGTGGTGTCGGCGGGTCTGGGGGGAGCGCCAAGGGGCCGGGCCGTGGTCCGCAACGTCATCGGCGGCGGCCTGGCGCTGGTTATCACCTATGCGATCGGTCATCTGGTCGGCGCGGCCATCGGCTGATGTGCGCCATCCCCGAATGCGATTCGGGTTCAGGCGCTTTGCCCAGAACGACGGGAGGCGTCGCGGCACGCAGGCGCGAACTGTAACATCTACTGTTGCCGTTAGCCGCCCCGCGCGGGCCCGGAGGCGGCCCCGAAGGTCTCATGAAGGTCGTGTAGTGACTGAGCCGAACACCGTGGCCGACGAAGTCCACCCCGCGGAGCAGCCGCCATACTTCCGGCGAGACGAAAACCGCTTCGTGCCAACCGAAGTCGCGCGCGGAGGGTGGGGCCCGTCGCTCAGCGGTCACGTGGTCGGCGGGCTGCTGGGATGGGCGGTCGAGCGCGCGGTGGACGACCCGCAGCTGCAGCCCGCTCGATTGACCGTCGACTTGCCCCGGCCGACCACGCCCAAGCCAATGGAAGTGCACACCACCGTGCACCATGACCGGCGCCGGCTGCGGCTCATCGAAGCCGTCCTCGTCCAGGGCGGCGCCCCGGTCGCGCGGGCGAGCGCGCTGTTCTTGCGGCGCCCGGCTGGGGGGTTGCAAAACCCGATCATCACGATGCTGCGGCGACGGGAGGTCGCTTTCGGCGACCCGCAGACGGGCGAGCGCGTCTGCGTCGTGTGGTACCGGAGGCGAACCGCGAAGTATCGCTGGAATCGTTGGTCGAGCGCTGCCGCTCGTGGGGCGTCAGCCGCTGCAAGCACTCCGAGCGTCTCGTGCTCGTCGACGAACTGCCCCGCAACCACTTTCGGGAAGGTGCTGAAGAAAGACTTCCGCGCCGCGTTCGGCTGACCCCGCTAGAAACCCTTCGGCGCGTCGCGAACCGCCTGCACGGCCGCCGGGTCGCCCTCGAAGTCGACGCGCGCGTCGCGCCCGACGGCAAAGAGCAGCAACTCCTCGGGAAGGCCGGTCACGGTGACCGCCGGCCCACGCCCGGCGGTCAGCACCGTCTTGCCTTCGGGAGTGCGCAAAGCCACCCGGCCGGGAACCTTGGCGAGCGTGAGCCGGGCCATCAGCGGGAGCGTGCGGCGCAGCATGGCGACGAGCTTCTGCTCGAGCACCCGCGGCTCCCAGTCCGGCTGCGCGCGGCGCACGTCCTCGTGATGGATGAACATCTCGGCGACGTTGGCCACGGGGTCGAGGAGCTTGAGCGGCGAGTACAGCGGTGGCCCGGACGCGACCTTGGTCAGCAACCCGTCCCAGTCGGTCCGCTCGGCCTCTTCGTTCTGCACCTTCTCGGTGTGGGCGGCGAAGAAGGGAATCAGGATCCCGGCGGCCGCGTCGGGGCGGTACTCGCGGACGACGAGGTGGGCGGCCAGGTCCCGCGTCTTCCAGCCTTCGCAGAGGGTCGACGCGTCCGGCCCGACGCCGCGCATGGTGTCGACGAGGGCGGCGCGTTCGCGTTGAGCAACAGACATCTGTCCAGGGTACGGCCGACGGTATAGGCAGTGGCGGTCGCCGGGCTTGAACGACTCGGTAAATTTGGGGAGGTCAAGTCCTGCCGGGAAATGAAGGGAATCGCATGAACGCGCGTGTCGAGCAGTTGGAGTTTCAGGCTGAGGCGCGGCAGCTGCTGGATTTGATGGTCCATTCCGTCTACTCCAACAAGGATTCGTTTCTGCGGGAGCTGATCTCGAACGCCTCCGACGCCCTGGACAAGCTGCGGCTCGAGGCCCTGCGCAACAAGGATCTCAACGTCGACACGTCGGATCTGCACATCCAGATCGAGGTGGACAGGCAGGCGCGCACTCTGACCATTCGCGACAACGGCATCGGGATGACGCGCGGCGAGGTCGTGGACCTGATCGGCACGCTGGCGAAGTCGGGCACCGCCGAGCTGCGCCAGCAACTCAGGGAGGCCAAGAACGCCCAGAACGCTGGGGCGTCCGACGAACTGATCGGCCAATTCGGGATCGGGTTCTACTCGAGCTTCATGGTCGCCGATAAGGTCGAGCTGCTGACCCGCAAGGCGGGGGAGAGCGAGGCCACCCGCTGGGAATCGAGCGGCGAGGGCACCTACACCATCGAATCCGTCGACGACGCCCCGCAGGGCACGTCGGTCATCCTCCATCTCAAGCCCGAGGACGCCGAGGACGAGCTCCACGATTACACATCCGATTGGAAGCTTCGGGGCCTGGTCAAGCAGTACTCCGATTTCATCGCGTGGCCCATCCGGATGGAGGTCCAGCGGCGCATCCCCGCGGAGGAAGAGGGCGGCGAGGAGACGGTCACGACGGAGACCGAGACGCTGAACTCGATGAAGGCGCTGTGGGCGCGCCCCAAAGAAGACGTCTCCGACGAGGAGTACCAGGAGTTCTACAAGCACATCGCGCACGCCTGGGATGATCCGCTCGAGATCATCGCGATGAAGGCCGAGGGCACGTTCGAGTATCAGGCTTTGCTCTTCATCCCGTCCCACGCGCCGTTCGATCTGTTCAACCGCGACGCGAACACCGGCATCCAGCTCTACGTCAAGCGGGTGTTCATCATGGGCGACTGCGACGACCTCATGCCCGAGTACCTGCGCTTCGTCAAGGGGGTCGTCGACGCGCAGGACATGTCGCTCAACGTATCCCGCGAGATCCTGCAGCAGGACCGGCAGATCAAGGCCATCCGCCGGCGGCTGACCAAAAAGGTTCTCTCCACCATCAAAGATCTGCAGTCCGAGCGGCCGGACGACTACCGCACCTTCTGGACGCAGTTCGGCAGGGTCGTCAAGGAGGGTTTGCTGTCGGACACCGACAACCAGGAGACGCTGTTGCAGATCTCCTCCTTCGCGACCACGCACAGCGATGAGGAGCCGACCACCCTCGCCGAGTACGTGGGTCGCATGAAGGAGGGCCAGAACCAGATCTTCTACGCCACCGGGGAGACCCGCCAGCAGATCCTGAAGTCACCGCACCTCGAGGCGTTCAAGGCACGGGGCTACGAGGTCCTGCTGCTCACCGACCCGGTCGACGAAGTGTGGGTGGGCGTGGTGAGCGAGTTCGACGGCAAGCCGCTGCAGTCGGTCGCCAAGGGCGAGGTGGACCTGGACGCCGAGGCGGAGACCAGCGAGGCCGAGCGCGAAGAGCGGCAGAAGGACTTCGCCGACCTCCTGACGTGGTTGAAGGAGACGTTGGCCGACCACGTCAAGGAGGTGCGGCTTTCTACCCGCCTGACCGCGTCGCCGGCCTGCCTGATCACCGACGCCTTCGGCATCACCCCGGCCCTCGCGCGCCTCTACCGGGCGTCCGGGCAGGACATTCCCGTCGGCAAACGGATCCTGGAGCTCAACCCGGACCATCCGCTCGTCACGGGTCTGCGCCAGGCCCATCAGGACCGCCCCGACGACCCCGCCGTCGCCGAGACCGCGGAATTGCTCTATGGCACAGCCCTTCTCGCGGAGGGGGGTGCACTGGAGGACCCGGCCCGGTTCGCTGAGCTGCTCGCCGATCGCCTCGCCAGCACGGTGTAGGGCCGGCGACTGCCGTACCCGTCTCGCCAGCAAACGGGCGGTTGGGTCGATTGAAACCCGCTCAGCAGGGATAATCACATCCCATGGCTCAGTTTCGAGTTATCGACCCGCACGGCCGGGTTGTCGCGTCGAAGAACTTTGCCAACGCGGAGGCCGCTCACGGGTGGTTCGTCGACACCGTCGGGCGTAGTTCCGAGCTGGGCTGGCGGATGGAGGTCGACGACGAGGGGCGGTGGGCGTTCTTCGACGACACCGAGGGCTTCACCGCCCCGGTGAGCCGGCGGCCGCTGCAGCGCTGACCTAGCGCTGCTGTTTCTTCGCCGGGGCCGCTACGGACGTGCCGACGGCCTGGGGCTCGTCGCGCAGCACGCGGTGGAGCAGCTCGCCGGTGCCGACGAGATGCTTGGTGACCAGCGACTGGGCCGCCGCCACGTCGCCCCGGCGCACCGCCTTGAGCAGTGCCGCGTGCTCGCGGTCGGACTCGCGCTTGTATGACGGCAAGCCGAACTTCAGCCGCAGGTAGCGTTCGCTGCGCTCGTGCAGCATCCCGATCATCGCCAGCAGTTGCGGTCGCGCGGCCGGCTCGTAGAGGCTCGTGTGGAACGCCTCGTTTCGGGCGACGTAGAGGGACGGCTCGGTCTCGGCCGCGGCCGATTTGCACAGCGCTTCGGCACGCCGCAGCGACTGCGGCGTGTGCATGGGCATCGCCAGACCGATGGCGAGGCTTTCGAGGGCGGCCCGAATCTCGTAGATCTCGAGGGCCTCGTCGGCCGACAGCGGCGCGACGGTTGCGCCCTTGTTCATCTCTACCTTGACCCAGCCCTCGCTTTCGAGCTGCCGCAAGGCCTCGCGAACGGGGATCGCACTGACGGAGAAGTGCCGGGCGATGGCGTCCTGGCGAAGCGGCGCGCCGGGCGGAAGGCTGCCGTCGACGATGGCCGCTCGCAGCGCATTGGCGATCAGTCGCGACGTGCTGCCGCGCTCGGCGAGCGATACGGCGGCGGGCAAGACGGCCAGGGCATTGTCCGATGACGGGGGGCCTGTTACGCTCATCACTATATTATATATAATGTGACGCACAGCGACAGACAGAATCCGTAAATACCTTCGCATGCAACCGATCCTGAGCGGCAGTCAGCACCGACTCACTGGGTCACTGGAGGCAAGATGAGTGCAATGACGCAATCGACCAAGGCGGGCTCACCAAAAACCCGCACACCACTGAACCGCTCTCAGATCGCGGGCTTCTGGGGTGCGTGGACAGGCTGGACCCTCGACGGGATGGACTCGTTCATCTATGCACTCGTGCTGACGCCCGCGCTCACCGAGCTGCTGCCGCGTTCGGGAATCACCGCGACGCCGGCCCATGTCGGGCTCGCCGGCTCCATCCTGTTCGCGCTGTTCCTGGTGGGGTGGGGACTGTCCTTCGTCTGGGGTCCGCTCGCCGACCGATTCGGGCGCACCAAGGTGCTGGCCGCGACGATCTTCACCTTCGCCATCTTCACCGGACTTTCCGCGGCGGCCGAAAACGTCTGGCAGCTAGCGATTTTCCGCTTCATCGCGGGCGTCGGCATCGGCGGCGAGTGGGCGTTGGCCGGCACGTACGTGGCCGAGGCGTGGCCGGAGGACCGGCGCAAGATGGGGGCCGGCTACCTGCAGACCGGTTACTACGCCGGCTTCTTCCTGGCGGCGGCGCTGAACTACACGATCGGCGTTCACTTCGGCTGGCGGGCAATGTTTTTGACCGGTGCCGTGCCGGTCTTCGTCGCGATAATGATCCTCACCCGCGTGCAGGAAACCGAGAAGTGGCAGCAGGTCGAGGCCGGGCCGCCGGTCCACGTGAAGCCGCTGCGCGAAATTCTCGGGCCGCGCTACCGGCGCCGCACCTGGGTGGCCTGCGCGTTGGTGACCATCGCGATCGTCGGTCTGTGGGCCGGCACCGTCTACGAGCCGTCGGCCGTCATCCAATTGGCACACAACGCGGGACTGGACAAGAACGGAGCCACCAGGACGGCGTCGTGGGCCACCGGCCTGCTGTCGATCGGCACGATCCTGGGATGCGTCGTCCTGCCCGTCCTGGCCGAAAGAATTGGGCGGCGAAAGACTCTCGCGATCTACTTCGCCGGGATGGCGGTGTCGATCACCGGGAGTTTCGGATGGGCCTACTATCTGCCGCACGGGCTCGCGCCCTTCATCGCCTGGCTCTTCGTGCTCGGGTTCTTCGGCGGTAACTTCGCGCTCTTCAGTCTCTGGCTGCCCGAGCAGTTCGAGACCCGCGTGCGAGCGACGGCGTTCGCGTTCTGCACGTCGTTCGGCCGGTTCGTCGGCGCGGGGGTGAACTTTATCCTCGGCGCGGCGGTGCTGCGCACCCACACATTGGGCCTGCCCGTCGCGCTGACGGCCGTCGCCTTCGTGCTTGGGCTCCTCGTCATACCGTTGGCGCCCGAGACGCGTGGCGAGCCGCTGCCCCAATAAGGCCGCCAGTCGTTGGCGGTGCGCTAGAAACGTGGTCAACCAGCGGGGCCGATCACGAAGCAGCGGCCGGCGCTGCTCACCAGCAACACCTCGTCAACCGATGCCGGCGGTGTGTCGGGGAATGCGAAGCGATGCACTTGCTGGCCGGCGTCGATGCTCGCCTCCTGCGACTGCGTGGAGCCATCCTTGCGGCGAACGGACGCCGTGACCTTGTCGGCCTTGGACAGGTTCTCCTGCTCGTGGAAATACCACACCTCGATCCCGCCACCGGACGTGTCGGCCCGCCAACCGTCGGCGTAGTAGCACGCCGGGTTGCCCTCGGCGTCCGGTGGGGGTGGCGGACAGATCGACAGGCCGACGCACTGCGGCGTGGTGGTGGCCGCCGCCGCGGCCGGACCCGCCGCGTGCGTCGACGATCCGCACGCCGCCACGAGCCACCACGTCAGTGACGTGGCGATGATCAAGCGGAAACCACTGGTGGTAAACAATTTTCGATCTCTCAATGACACACTTCGCACGCGATGCCGTCGCCGTCGCGGTTGAGGCCCTCCCGGTACCCCGGCTGTCCCCTGTAGATCGGCGCCACACCGGCACTGCAGGCGGCCCTGCAGTTCGGGTAATAGACGTTCGACCCCGTCGTCGGCGCGGGCGATGGATTCGTGGTGGACGGCACGGCATGGGCGACGTGCGCTCCCGCAACCGCGAGGGTGATTGCCGCGGCGGTCAACGCTGCGCGAAGCATGCGTGCACTTCCCTTGATCGCGCAACGGCGTGGGTTGCTGTCATGACAAGAGCTAACACCGACGATCGCCCGCGCGGCAAGAGTCCGTCGCTTTGGGACCGGCCCACCGGGCAATCCTGGCGCGTGCCGCTAGTGGCCGAGCTGGATCGCTTTGACCACCAACAGCAGCGCGCCGACCACGAGGTAGCTGCGCAGGGCGATCATCGCGAGCCGGGTACCGGGCGACCAGGTGACCGGCTCGAGCAGCGCCAGGGGCGGCATCCGCCACGTATTGCGGTCGACGGGACGCGCCGGAGGTGCTGGCGTTGGTGCCGCGGCCTGGCGGCGGCTCAGCCAGCGCAGCGCCGGGGCCGCCGCGGCGGCGAGTACGACTAGGGCAAGGGTCAGGTAACACGCGACCGCGACGACGTTGAGGCCGGGAAACAGGGTGGTCGCCATCAGGATGCCCGACAGCAGCAGCAAGACGCCGACGATGAGCCCCGCGACCCAATTGAGCCAGGGCCGGTTCACCCATGGCCCCAACACTTCTCGGTCGTTGCACAGCAACAACAGGAAGACGCTGGCGCTCGGCAGCAGCAATCCGGCGAGGGCCTGCACGGCGGTCGTGATCAGGCCGAGCGGGGCGCCCGGGATCAGGACGATAGCCGCGGCCAAGGCGACCATCGCCGTGTAGGACAGATAGAACTGCTTGGCATCGGCGAACCCGCGGTGCAGGGAGTGCTTGAGACCGAAAACGTCGCCGAAGGCGTAACTCGTTGCCAGCGTCACCGCGGCCGCCCCGATGATCGAGGCGTCCATCAGCACGATGGCGAAGATCGAACCGAGCGCCGCGCGGTGTTGCCCGAGCAGGTGCGCGACGGCACCGGCGTCGGAGAAGCCGCCCGCGGTCCCGGTCGACCGCGCCGCCCAGTCGCCCGTCATCACCAGCGCCGCGGCCCCGATCACCACCACGACGGCGCCGATGACGGTGTCTGCGCGTTCGTAGGCCATGAAGCGGGGGGTGATGCGCTTGTCGACAACGTTCGATTGCTGGAAGAACAGCTGCCACGGTGCCACGGTGGTCCCGACGATGGCGATGATGAGCAGCACCGCGTCCGAGGAGATTCCGCCCGAGATGCTGGGTATCACAAACGACTTCGCCGCCTGCGCCCACTGTGGGTGCGACATCAAGAGCATCGGGATCTGCAGCAGGGTGACGGCGATGAACACGAACATGGCCCGCTCCCACCGCCGGAAGCTGCCGCTTGCCATGATCGCGATCAGCGCCACCGCCGACGTCGGCACCACGACATACTTGGAGATGCCGATGTATTCCGCGGCCAGGCTGATGCCGATGAACTCCGTGACGATCGTCAGGAAGTTGAGCAGGAACAGGTCGCCGACGGAGAACCAGCCCCATCCGCGGCCGAAGCGCTCGTTGATCAACCGGGCGTGGCCGACGCCGGTGACCGCGCCCAGCCGGACCACCATCTCCTGGTTGACGATCAGGACGGGCACCAGCAAGAGCAACACCCACAGCAGGGAGTAGCCGTAGTTCTGGCCGGCCTGGGCGTAGGTCGCGACCCCGCCCGCGTCGTTGTCGCCGACCATCACGATGATGCCGGGTCCGACGATGGCCAGCAGGGTCAGCAGCCGCGTCTTCCATGTGCGGGCGCGTTCGGTGTCGCCGACGCTGATGCGCCCGAAAGCCCCCTCGATGTCACCCAAATGCGCGGTGTCCAGCACCGCGCTGGGCCGCGGGACGGCCCGGCCCGGGGGCTCGGCGTCGGCGGCCTCGAGACGGATGGTGTCGTCGCCGGAGGTCACGGTAAGTCGGTTCCCGGCGCCGAGCCGTTTTCGGGCTGAGTTATGTCACGGATCGGGCGTGGTGCGGGCTCGCGGCGGCGCCAGTCCTCCGGGATGGTGGCCTCCAGCACGTCGTCGACGGTGACGACCCCGAGGACGCGATCCCGTTCGTCGACGACGGGGATGGAGTAAAGGTTGAAGTCAGCCATCAGCAGCGCGATGTCGGTCAGATCGGCGTCTGCGCTCACCCGGACCGGATCAGAATCCATCAGTCCCGCAAGGGTTTCGCCCGGCTCCGCCTGCAGCAGGGCGATGACGGAGACGACGCCGTCGAGGCGCCTGTCCCCGTCGACGACATGCACCTTGATGAGCGCTTCGGGTTGGACGGTGCGGGCGGCCGAGATCAGCGCGAGCGCCTCTCCCGCCGTCGTCGTGGCCGCGCACGCGACGAAGTCGACGTTCATCAGCCCACCGGCGCTGTCGGGGTTGAAGCCCATGAGGGTGACGACTTTGGTGCGCTGCGGGCCGGGCATGAGGTCGAGCACGCGCCGGCGCCGCGATTGGCGCAGGTCCGCGATGGCGTCGGCGGCGTCGTCCGCGCGCATCCGGCCGAGCAGCGCGGCGACCTCGTCGTCGGGCATGTCGTTGAGCAGCCGGCTCGCCTTCTCCGGGTCCAGCTCCTCGAAGACGTCCGCCTCCAGCTCCGGGTCGCTGTGCACCCGATCGAGGATCTCGCCGCCCTCGGCCTTGTCGGCCTCCTCGAGCAGGTCGGCGATCTCGGCCGCCTTGAACTCACCGAAGCGGTCCGACAGGCGGCGCACGGCGTCGGACCGAGCGTGTCCGATGAGCGGTTCGAAGGACTTCCAGTCGCGGGCGGCGTGGCCGCCGGAGTGCTTGATCAGCCCGAACAAGCGGGGCGGGCGGCGGGTGTCGAGTCGGGCGACGACCCAGCCGGCGCCCGTGTCTTCCAGCTCGACGTCGTAGGCGCGCACGAGTTCCACGGCGGCAACGTCGATCAACCGATGCCCGAGCACGTCCGCGCTCAGCAGCACCTCGCCGTCGCGGCGCTCGAAGCCCCGGAGGTCAACCTTGTTCTTGGTCAGTACGATTCGGTCCGCCGCGAACTCGTCGATGGACTTGCTCCCGATGAACACCCGTCGCCCGCCCATGCCGGCGACGATGCCCGTCACGGCGGGATAGTCGTCGCTGTCGCCGAGCCGCACGATCACGTCGTCGACCCGGCCGACGGCCTCACCCGAGCGAGCCACCACCGGGGCGCGCAGCAACTGGGAGAGGTGGAGGACGGGTAGCGCCCGGCCATGGTCGGCCTCCTTCTGCGATGTGCTCACATGTCCCTCCTCGCGCTGTGCGGTCCGGCTCCCGCTCGGCCGCCAGAGCGTAACCGCACCGGTGCCAGTAACTACAGCCAATAAGTAAACAGCGGGCGGCGAATCGGAAGACAGCTGGTTTGCTGTCAAACTGGTGTGATGTCGGGCGTCGAATTCGGCTCCGTTTCGCCGATCGTCCCGGTCCGGGACCTGGGTTCGGCCCTGGACCGTTACCGCCGCCTCGGGTTCGATGCCCGCCGCTACGACGGGCCCGAGCGGTACGGGTTCGTCGATCGCGGGCGGGTGTCGCTGCATCTCACCGAATGGACCGAGCACGACCCGCTGCGGACGGCCGCGAGCGTGTACCTCTACGTCAGTGACGCCGATGCGCTGCACGCCGAATGGGCGGCGCTGGAGGGCCTGGAGGGCCGCCTCGTCCCGCCGTGCGACACCCCCTACGGCTTGCGGGAATTCGCCTACGTCGATCCCGAGGGCACCACCCACCGCGTCGGCTCGCGCAGCTGACTCAGGCGACGGCCGAATCGTCCCGTTGCGCGGTCGATTTCGGGGGTGGGTTCGATGCGGCCTGGCTGTGCGCCAGCGCCACGGTGGCCGCCACCATGACGGCGACCGAGAGGGCCAGGGCGATCATTCCGGCGTCGTTGGTGTTCAGCATCTCGCCCAGCACCGTCACACCGAGTACCGAACCGACGATCGGCTCGGAGACGGTCACGGCGGGCAGCGACGCGGTCAGCGGGCCGGCCCGGAACGCCGATTGTTCCCAGGCGGTGGCGGCGATCGCCAGCGCCACCCACACGTAGACCTCGGGCGTGCGCAACAATGCCGGGATGCCGCGGCCGAGTTGGTCGACGACGCCCTTGGTCAACACCGAGAACAAACCCCACAGCGAACCGGCCAGCAATCCCAGCAACAGCGCGCTGACCGAACCCGAAAACAGGCGCGCGCCAATGACACACGCGAGCAGGGCCGGACCCATGACCAAGGCGACCACGGTCCACGTCTTGAATGACCCGCGGGGGGTGCCGGCCTGGGGATCACCGACGGTCACCACGACCGCGACGGCGGCGGCAAGCAGCACGGCCCAGATCGCTTGCCTGCGGGTGATCCGGCGGCGGTTCACCCTGGCGTTGATGACCAGAGCGAACAGCAGCGAGGTCACCAACAGCGCCTGCACGAGCACGACCGAACCCAACCCGAGGGCGGCGGCCTGCAGTCCGAACCCGGCGCCGGCCACCAGGCTGCCGGTCCACCATTGGCGATCGCGCAGCAGCCGGTGGAACAACGCGACGGTGCCGACGGGTTTGTCGGTGACCTCCTGGGCGGATCGTTGCTGGATGACGTCCCCGATCCCGATCATCAGAGCGGCTCCCAGCGCGAGCAGTGCGGCAATCTCGCTCGTGCCCAAGGCGACCTCCGGGTATTTCGATCGGCGGATTCTTTCGAGACCACTGGTTCGCGTGCTCGGTCGATGTAATCATCTTGTCGCCGGCCCCGCACCAAGGCCCTTTGCCCCTAGACCGATGGGTAGCGGCAACCGAAAGTGGCTTTCGAGTCTTTCATCACGAAGGGGCCGTGCCATGACGCGTCAAACCGCCTCGCGCATGTTCCTGGCGGGCATCGCCACGCTCGCCGGCCTGGTCGCGGTGCTTTATCTGCTGCTGCTCGGCTGGGGGATGCTGATGCACGTGAGGTCGATCAGCGACTGGACGCGTCAGCTGACCCGGCGGGGTAATCCCCATCTGCTGCGGCTCGCCGGAACACGTCTGGGAATGCAGTATTTCAACCTCAGCGCGTTGCATCACGTGGGTCGACGCAGCGGCCGGAGTTACGTGACGCCGCTCAGCGCGTACCCGCTCGGGGATGGGTTCGTGCTCGCGGCGGCGTATCCCCACGTCGACTGGCTCGACAATGTGCTGGCCGCCGGCAAGTGCGTGCTTGAGTGGAACGGGCACGAGTATGCGCTGGAACGGCCCGAAGTGATCCCACGGAAGCAGGCGCTGAAGGCCTACCCGACGCTGGTGAAGCCTTTTTTGGCGGGCGCGGCCGGACAACACGAATTCGTCTGGCTGCATCGCGCCGATTCGGCGAGTGGCGTTGTCGCCGAGGAGTATCCAACCGTAATGGAAGGACGCTGAGTGCCATGAACGATGCGTCGATCGGGCTGATGGCTGCCGAGGCGTTCGACATGCTGATCGACGCCGTCGACCGGATTGCGCCGGAACGCTGGTCTGAGCCGTCGAACCTCGAGGGCTGGACCCTGCGTGATCTGGTGGGCCACACGGTCGGCAGCGCGGCGAAGATCGTGACGCTCGTCGAGGACGGGGAGATCTGGGCCGGCCCGTCCCGGCCGGCCGACTTCGACTGTGACGACCCGGTGGGCCGGCTGCGTGAACTCGCCGCGCGGTTGCGCGAGGCCCTGCCGGGTGCCGATCTCGACGCGTTGCGCGTGTCGCCGGAGGGCGAGGTGCCACTGCGCCGGGCGCTGATCTATCCGGTTTCGGATTTGGCGTTGCATACCTGGGATATCGAGCGCTCCCAGGGTCGGCAGATCGAGCTGCCCGACGATCTGTTGGCCCTGTGCCGAGGGCTGTTGGGCTCCGTGCCGGAAAGCGGGTTGCGCAGGCCCGGCGGCTTCGGACCCGCCCAGCCAGTGCCGCCCGGCGCAACGGAAACCGCACAACTGATGGCTTACCTCGGCCGCTCGGTGCACGGCCGCGGGCAGGCGCCCGCCTCGTAGCGACAGGTCGTTGAAACCGGTCGCGGATCCGTCGAACCCGGGCGGTCGTGAACGGCTGGGCCGTTGAGTGTGCGGCGAGGCACTTGATTGTGCAACAGGGGATTTCAGCGTGAACCCAGGTCGGAGATTTCGTGAAATGTGCACCCTGGACGCACAGAGGACGCCGTCAGCGCACACTCGACGGCCGGGCCGCGAGGCATCCCGTGTCGCGCAAGGGCGGGCACAAAGACGGCCGTCAGCCGTTGCGGCGGATCTTCAATGCGGTGGTGATCATCGGGATCTGCAGGGGCAGCCGGGCCAGCGCGGCGATGCGCATGGGCCAGGGTCTGCCCCACCACAGCCGCACCATGTTGCAGTTTGCGGGGAAGACCCCCACGAACAGCACCGCGGCCGCCAGCGCCGCCTGCCGCCGGGTGCGTCGCGGCACCAGCAGCGCCCCGACGGCGATCTCGGCGACGCCGGACGCGTAGGTGTAGGACCGGGCGCTTCCGGGTAGCTCCGCCGGAACGATGGTGTCGAACGGTCGAGGCGCCAGGAAATGGACGGTTCCGACGCCCATCAGCATCGCCGCCAAGCGGTATGCGGCGGTCCGGGTCGCGTCACGTTGGGCGAGGGGCGCGGTGGTCATCATGCCATTCTGTCCTGCCCGGCCAACGAGTCGAAACCCGGACCCGATGCGGTTATCGCTCGCCGACGGCGTGCGCGTCAACGGGGTTGCGGCGCTGGACGATCAGCGGGTCGGCCTTGGTGAACGGGAATTGGGGCAGGTCGTCGACGTGGGTGTCGAACGTCGCCGCGAGCACCTGGCGTGAGTAGGCGCTGACCGAAGTGCGGTATCCGATGTCGCCGGGAGTCGGCTGGTCGAAGAAGATGCAGAAATGCATCTCGGGGGCGTCGAAGACCTCGATGTGGTGGGGGTAGGCGCGGGGGATGAAGTACACATCGCCCTGCTGCAGGTACCACGTGTCCAGGGTTCCGTCCGGGTCCATGACGGTCATCCGGGCCCCGCCACGGTTCACGTACCCCATCTCGGCCGTGATCGGGTGCCAGTGCGGCTCCCGCATGCCGTCCTCGCGGATGCGCAGCGAGTACATCGACAGGTCTTTGAGCGCCGGCCAGTACTGCAGGCGCGCGGTCCTGGCCGAGCCGACGGCGAGGCTAACCGGTGGGGTCATCGCGTCGACCGAAAACTTGTGCGGGTTTTCGAAGTACGCCGTGGCCGGCACGTCCGGGTCACCGTTGCGGGCGGCCAGCGCGCGGTCGGCGGTGCTGCGGCGGATGGCCGCGAAGTCGGTAGCGGGCAGGTCGTAGGTGTTGCCGAGCACCGCGTCGGTCATCGCCCCGAAGGCGGCACCGAGCCCGAAGTCCTCGGGTCGTTCGTTGCGGAAGGTGATGATGAATTCCGCTGTCCCGCTGCCGATGTTCTCGATGTGGTGCAGCGATCCCGAGTCGATGTGGAACATGTCGCCTCCGCGCACGACGAAGGATGCGAATCGGCTGCCGGTATCGAGGACGGAAACCAACGCCGTACCGGACACGCAGTAGGTCAACTCGTTCGCGTTGGCGTGCCAATGGGGAGTCCGTATGGCGCCCGGGTTGATCAGCAGCCGCTTGATGGACAACCCCTTCAGGATCGGGAAGTTGTCGGCGGTCAGGCGTCGGATCGAGCCCAGATCGGACTCTTCGACGATCTCGCCGTTGGTCAACGATGCGACGTGTGTGCTTGCCTGCGTAAGCATTTCACCCTCCTTGCGGGACGGACCGTATCTGCCTATAACAATGGCGTCTCTGGGCGCGACGCGTCCAACACCGGCTTTGGATGTGCCGATCAACGGTGTCTATCAAGCTGCGGGTCGACGAGATCCTCCAGCTGAAGATCACCCTGCTCGATGGCTCGGTGACCGAGTTCTCGGTCGACGAGCATCCGCGCCGCGACACCACCGTGGAGAAACTCGCCGGGCTCAAGGTGCTGCACCCCGAGATCGAGGGCTTCTCCATCACGGCGGGCAACAGCAGCGGCACCAACGACGCCGCGGCGGCGGTCGCGCTCGTCGACCGCGAATACGCCGACGCCGAGAACCTCAGCGTGATGGGCACGGTCAGAGCCTGGGCGGCCGCGGGCGTCCCGCCGCGAGACTGCGGTCTGGGCGCGGTCAAGGTCATCGGCAAGGTGCTGTCCCGGGCCGGCCTTTCGGTCGGGGACGTCGCGCTGTGGGAAATCAACGAGGCGTTCGCCTCGGTGCCGATCGCGGCGTGCCGGGAGTACGGGATCGATGAGGAGAAGGTCAACTTCTCGGGCAGCGGCTGCAGCCTTGGTCACCCGATCGCCGCCTCCGGCGCGCGGATGGTCACCACGCTCGCCTACGAGCTGGCCCGGCGCGGCGGCGGCATCGGCGTCGCGGCGATGTGCGCGGGCGGGGGCCAGGGCGGCGCCGTCGTCATCGAGGTCTAGGCGGAGGCCTACCCGCCGATCAGTTGCAGAACGTGTAGCCGATGAACTGGGCGTCGCGGTTGCTGCCGCCCTGGTAATTCGCATAGTGCACGGCCGGCATCCCGTTGTATTGGGAGTTCATCTTCTGCGCGGTGGGTGGGGGGGCGCCCTTGGGGAAGGCGAGGATCACGTCGGCAAAGATTTTCAGCCCGGCCTCGCAGATGGCGTCGGCCCGCGGCGACTGAGGGTTCCACGCGTGCACGACGACGGGATTGGTCAATTGATAGCCCGCCGCGCAATTCGGATCGCAGATCTTGAAAACGGCGGTTCCCGTGCCGTCGGCGCCCTGGGGGCCCCAGGAGCTCCATGACATGTCTTGCACCGCAACGGCTACGCTCGCGCAGCCCAGGATGCTGAGCCGCCGCGGACGCTCGACCGGTGGTGCCGAGAGGTTGTAGCAACCCGGAAGGGCGAAGCTCTCCGGCGGCGGGGGCGCCTGGGAGGTCGTTGCCGGCGTGCTTGCGCCGTGCGTCAACCGAATGCCGGCATAGGCCAGCGCGCCGACAACCACGACCGCCGCGACGGCAGCGACCCCGAGCGCCCGGCCGCGTGGAAGGCGCCGCAACCGATCAGCCGAAAAAATGTTGCCCCCGATCACATCCAACAGGTTTACAGGTTTGGGCGGGGATTTCATGTTCAGGGGTAGCTGTTGCGGCGCCGATATGGCACAGTAACTTGGTCAAGGCTACCAACATTTCGGGTCGAGACGACGGGTGGAGTCGCTGATGGACGACGATGAACTGGCCGCGCGGTTGGCCACCGAGGCGGGCCGCCTGCTGCTCGGGGTGCGCGACGAATTCGCCGAGGCCGACGCAAGTGAGCGGAAAGCGGCCGGCGACAAGCGATCCCATGATTTCCTGATGCAGGCTCTCGCGGCCGAGCGGCCCGGCGACGCGGTGCTGTCCGAGGAGGGCGCCGACGATCCGGTGCGACTGCGATCTGAGCGGGTGTGGATCGTCGACCCGCTCGACGGGACGCGCGAGTTCTCCGAGCCCGGGCGTGACGACTGGGCCGTGCACGTCGCGCTGTGGCAGGCCGGCGAGCTCGTCGCGGGCGCCGTAGCTCTGCCCGCCCAAGGGCTGACGCTGGCGACGCCGCAGGTGGCGGCCCCGCCCGCTGCGCCCGGCAAGCCGCGCATCGTGGTGTCGCGGACCCGCCCGCCCGCCATCGCGCTGTCCGTACGCGACGCGCTGGACGGGACGCTGGTGGAGATGGGCTCCGCGGGGGCCAAGGTGGCCTCGATCGTCCAGGGCCTGTCCGACGTCTACGTGCACGCGGGTGGTCAGTACGAGTGGGACTCGGCCGCGCCCGTGGCCGTCGCGCGGGCCGCCGGCCTGCACACCTCCCGCATCGACGGTTCGCCGTTGGCCTACAACCAGCCCGACCCCAAGTTGCCGGACCTGGTGGTCTGTCGACCGGAACTGGCCGAGGTGGTACTGGCCGTCACCGGCTAGGACCCTTCAATTGTGCCCAACGTCGAGTTGTTGGGCCCGAGGGCGCCAAATGTCGACATCAAGTCGACGCTCGGCGAAAGTGTGGGGCTGGGTGCTCGGCGGGGTGCTGCTCAGCCGCGACGGCTGCGCCGGCCGGCGCCCATCGCCTCCTCGGTCCATTCCTGCTCGATCCGGCCGATCTCCAGCGAAAGCTGCATGAGGGTCGGGTTGTCGCAATGGATCTCGCAGGCATAGCGATACTCCGCGGCTTCGCCGGTGGTGGGCAGGTGTGGTCGCAGGCCCTCGAACCACTCGTCGCCGACCACGTTCGGCGGGTCGACGTCACGCGGCCCGGCAGCCCACCGGCGGTAATCGTCCCGCGCGCTCGTCAGCCCGGTCCGCCACCGCTGAATGGTCTCATGGCGCTGGGCCTGCAGATTGATGCTCATCTGACTTTTGTGGTTGGCGCCGTCCATCATTCGCGGCAGCATCGTGTCGACGACCGACCTCGCCACGCCGGCCACACCCACCGCGGACGCGCCGAACACCATGCCGAGGAAGCCCATCATCGCCCCGTTCATGCACTGATCGTTGCATCCAACCGCGGATGTGGGCCAGGAAACGCGGCAGTCAGCGTGCCGCGGTGAGGTCGAGGGCAATGTCGACGAGCATGTCCTCCTGACCGCCGACCATCCCGCGTCGGCCGGCCTCTTCCAGAAGCGTGCGCGCATCGATGTCGAAGCGCGCGGCGGCGGCCTCGGCGTGCCGCAGGAAGCTCGAGTAAACGCCCGCGTACCCCAGGGTCAGGGTTTCCCGGTCGACCCGTACCGGCCGGTCCTGAAGGGGGCGGACGAGATCGTCGGCCGCATCCTGCAGCCGGTGCAGGTCACAGCCGTGGTCCCAGCCGAGGCGCGAGGCGGCGGCGATGAACACCTCCAGCGGCGCGTTGCCCGCTCCGGCGCCCATGCCGGCGAGGGAGGCGTCGACCCGGTGTGCGCCGTGCTCGACGGCAGTGATCGAGTTCGCGACGCCCAGCGACAGGTTGTGATGGGCGTGGATGCCGATTTCGGTTGTCGGCAGAAGGCTTTGCCGTAGCGCATCAACGCGGTCCCCGACGTCGCGCATCGTCATCGCGCCGCCGGAGTCGACGACGTAGACGCACGTGGCCCCGTATTCCTCCATCAGTTCGGCTTGGCCCGCCAGCCCGGCCGGGGTGGCGAGGTGGCTCATCATGAGGAAGCCGACGGCCTCCATTCCGAGGTCACGGGCCGCGGTGAGGTAGGGGGCGGCGATGTCGGCCTCGGTGCAGTGCGTCGCGACGCGCACGACGGTCGCACCCGCCCGGTGAGCGTCCCGGAGGTCGCGCACGGTGCCCACGCCGGGCAGCAGGAGCGTCGCGACCCGGGCGCCGCGCACCGCACCGGCGACCGCCTCGATCCACTCCAGGTCGGTGTGCGCGCCGAATCCATACACGCAGCTCGAACCGGCCAGCCCGTCGCCGTGGGCGACCTCGATCGAGTCGACGCCGGCGGCGTCGAGGGCGCGGGCGATCGCGGTGGCCTGCTCGAGGGTGTATTGGTGACGGACCGCGTGCATGCCGTCGCGCAGGGTGACGTCGCTGATGTAGACGCGCCGGGTCATGTTGCGGCCCCAGTGCTTTGGGCGGCGTGAGTGGCGATTCGCTCGGCGGTGGCCTTGGCGGCCGAAGTCATGATGTCGAGGTTTCCGGCGTAGGCGGGAAGGTAGTGTCCGGCGCCGGTGATTTCGAGCAGGGCCGTGACGCGGGTGCCGATGAACTTCCCGGTCTCGGGCAGGTAGAGCGGCTGGTCGGAGCCGAAGGCTTCGAACTGGACGTCCTGCTTGAGGCGGTAGCCCGGGACGTACGCGGCGACCCGGCCGACCATCTCATGGATGGCCTCCTCGATCGCGTGCCGGTCCGGATCACCGTCGACGAGGCAGTACACCGTGTTGCGCATGACGACCGGGGGGTCGGCCGGATTGAGGATCATCACGGCCTTGCCCCGCAGCGCGCCGCCGACGACCCGCAGTGCTGAAGCCGTGGTTTCGACGAATTCGTCGATGTTCGCACGGGTTCCCGGCCCCGCGGACCTGGCGGAAATCGACGACACGATCTCGGCGTAGGAGACGATCCCGGCCTTGCCGACGGCCGCGACGATCGGCACCGTTGCCTGCCCGCCGCAGGTCACCATGTTGAGATTGGGCGCATCGAGGTGGCCGTCCAGATTGACCACGGGCACGCAGAACGGGCCGATCGAAGCGGGCGTGAGGTCGAGCATGCGAATCCCGCTGTCGCGCAGGGCCGCCCAGTTTGTCCGGTGCCCGGTGGCGGACGTGGCGTCGAAGGCCAGCCTGATTTCGGGGAACTCCGGCATCGCGAGGAGGCCCGCCACCCCGTCCGCGGTGGTCGGCACGCCCATCCGCCGCGCCCGAGCCAGTCCGTCCGAGCCGGGGTCGATGCCCACCATGGCAGCCACCCTCAGCGGGCCGTCGTCGGCGGCGATCTTCATCATCAGGTCGGTGCCGATGTTTCCGGTCCCGATGATGGCCACCGGCCAGCGCTCACCGGATGTCATCGCGTGTCCCCTGCGGCCGCCATGCGGACGGCGGTGTCGTACAGCGCCGTGGCGTGCATCTCGAAGAGCGCGGGGAGGTCGACCGAGTCGCCACCGATCTCTTTGGCGACGAACAGGCCGTCGGCGCCGGCGATCGCGTAGGTGGCCAGCCGACGCACCTGCGCGTCGTTCAACCCGGGGGTGAGGTCGCGGATGGCGGGCACCAGCGTCTCGAAGGCGCGGTCGCGGACGTCGAGGAACATCGCGCGGGCCCGCGGCTCGACGGGGCGTCGTTCCAGGGCGAGCATCAACCCCAGCCGCAGGAAGTCGGGGGAGTCCAGCAACGCCTTGGCGATCTGCATCGCCACCACCGAAAGGCGCTCGCGGCCGGTGCCTTCCGCGGGGAGCTGCCAGGCCGCTAACCAGTGCGCGAAGCTGCGCTCGATCACCGCGGCGATCAGGTCGTCCTTGTCCTTGAAATGCCAGTAGATCGAGCTGGCGGGTAGTCCGCACTTGGCGCTGACGAGCCCGATGCTCGTTCCCTCGTACCCGCGCTCGCTGGCGATCTCGGTGGCCGCATCCAGGATGCGGGCCCGGGACGCCTCACCGTCGACGCGGCGTCGGCGCTTCGGTGTGTCGGTCAACGCGGACTCCTCGCTGGGGGTCTTGACTCTGTAATGATCGCTACATTAGCGTAATGATCACTACAGAACAAGTCCGACATGAAGGCGGGACGGCAGTGAGCGGTGATTCGATTTACGACGTGGCGGTGATCGGTTACGGTCCCACGGGTGCCACCGCGGCCAATCTTCTTGGCGCGCTGGGCCTCAAGGTCGTCGTCATCGAGCGCGACCCCGACGTGTACGGGCGGGCGCGGGCCATCTCCACCGACGAGGAGGTCATGCGCATCTGGCAGTCCGTGGGCCTGGCGGACCGGCTGCAGCAGGACATGCTGCCGGACCGACCGTTGGCGTGGGTCGATGCCGACGGCGTCCCGTTCATCGAGACCACCATGACGCCCCGCGGCTGCGGGCATCCGCCTCAGCAGTTCCTGTATCAACCGGCGGTCGACCACGTGCTGCGCGAGGGCGTCGCGCGCTTTCCCCACGTCGAGGTGTTGCTCGGACACGAATGCCTGCGGGTGACCAACGCCGACGACCGGGTCGACCTGATGTTGGCGGACCTGCGCACCGACAGCTTCAAGCGCCTGCGCGCCTCGTACGTGATCGCCGCCGACGGCGGATCCTCACCCACGCGCGGCCAGCTGGGGGTCGGATACGACGGACGCACCTATGCCGAGCGCTGGGTTGTCATCGACACCAAAGTGATTCGCGAATGGGATGGCCACGACCGGCTGCGTTTCCATTGCAACCCCGACCGCCCGACCGTCGACTGCCCCACGCCGCTGGGCCATCACCGCTGGGAGTACCCCGCCCGGGCGGGCGAGGACGAGGCCAGACTGGTCACCGACGCGGCCATCTGGGAGGTGCTGCGCGACCAGGGCGTCACCGAGGACCACGTGCAGATCCTGCGCGCGGTCATCTACAGCCACCACGTGCGCGTCGCCGACCGGTGGCGCGTCGGCCGCGTCTTCCTGGCGGGCGATGCCGCTCACGCCATGCCGCCCTGGATCGGCCAAGGCATGTCGGCTGGCGTGCGCGACGTGGCGAACCTGTGCTGGAAGATCGCTGCCGTATCGTGGGGGAAGGCACCCGACTCGTTGCTCGATTCCTACCAGGCCGAGCGGAAACCGCACGTCACCTCGGTCACCCGCCGGGCGGTGCTGAACGGACGGATAATCACCGAACGCCGGAAGTCGTTGGCGTGGTTGCGAAACCACCTGCTGCGCGCGCTCACCCGCCTGCCGGGCGTCCTCGAAGCCGGGCGGAATCTCATCTGGCTTCCCGACGCGCGCTACCCGCAGGGGTTTTTCGCATCCCGCGCCCACGCCGCGGTCGGCTGGCAGCTGCCGCAGCCATCGGTCACCGATGCCGCCGGACACACGCTGCGGCTGGACGACGCGCTCGGCGGGGGATGGATGGTCCTGCATCTCGGACCGGCTCCGGCGGGCGCCGACCGATGGGTGCGGCTGGGAGCCCGATCGCTGGCGGTGACCAGGGCCGCCGCGTCCGCGGGCTCGCTCCGCGACGACGACGGCATGCTCACCCGTTGGCTGCACGGCAAGAAGGCCGCCGCGGTCGTGCTGCGTCCGGACCGGTTCGTCTTCGCGGCCGCTGCGGCCGGCGATCCGCTGCCCGCGCCTCCGGCCGGCCTCGTCGGCCTGATGCCGCCCGTTCCCGCCGCCCCGATAGGAGTGACCGCATGACCGCCACCCGCTGCGACGAGCGCACCGTCACCGTCGCCGGAAAACCAATCTTCCTCTCGGAGGCCGGAAGTGGGACGCCCGTGGTGATGCTGCACGGCGGCGGTCCCGGTGCGTCGGGGATGTCGAATTACTCGCGCAACATCGATGCCCTGGCGGAGCGCTTTCGGCTGATCGTGCCGGATCTGCCCGGCTACGGCAGGTCGGCCAAGGGCGTTGACCACGACGATCCGTTCGGTTATCTGGCGGACATGGTCCGCGGTCTCATCGACGAGCTCGGCATCGACAACGCCCACCTCGTCGGCAACTCCTACGGCGGCGCGGCGGCACTGCGCCTGGCCTTGGACACCCCGCACCGCGTCGGCAAGCTGGTCCTGATGGGTCCCGGCGGGATCGGCACCACCCGAGGGTTGCCCACGGCGGGCCTGAGGAGCCTCCTGTCCTACTACGGCGGCGATGGCCCGAGCCGTGAGAAGCTCGCCGCCTTCATTCGTACCTATCTGGTCTACGACGGAGCCGCCGTGCCCGACGAACTGATCGACGCGCGCTATCGCGCATCGATTGACCCCGAGGTGGTCGCGGACCCACCGCTGCGCCGGCCGTCGGGGCCGCGGGCCCTGTGGCGAATGGACCTCACCCGCGACCGCCGGCTCAGGGCCCTCCCGACACCGACCCTCATCCTGTGGGGCCGCGACGACAAGGTCAACCGGCCGGCCGGCGGGCCGATGCTGTTCGATCTGTTGCCCAACGCGGAGCTGGTCATGACCTCGCACACCGGGCACTGGATGCAGTGGGAACGCGCCGAGCTGTTCAACGAGTTGATCGCCGACTTCCTCAGCCCCGACTCGGCCCTCGCCGCGGGGCAACGATGACGCCCTCGGTTTTCGGCAGGGTCCACCTGGGCTATGTCGTCGTCGAGACCGAAAAGTTCGGCGACTGGCGGCGATTCGGCCGCGACGCGATCGGCATGCACCTCGACGACTGGTCCTCGGACGCCATCCGCTTCCGGCTCGACGACCAGGAATGCCGGTTCCTCCTGCAGCGCGGCCCGGCCGAAGACGTCACCGCGCTCGGCTGGTCGGTGGACGACGACGAGGCGTTCGACACCGTCCTGGCCCGTGTCAAGGGCCACGGCGTGCCGGTGAGCGAAGGCACCGGCGAGCAGGCCGCGCTGCGCGGCGTGGCACGGCTGGCCCGCTTCCCGGGGCCCAACAACCTGGCCCAGGAGGTCTTCACGCGCCCGGGAACCGCCACCGTGCCCCTGCACACCGCGACCGCCGGCGGATTCGTGACCGGCGCCGCGGGTCTGGGCCACGTCGCCGTTACGACCACTCAGCCGCACCGGACGCGTGGCTACTACGACACCGTCTTCGACGCGCGTCTGTCCGACTTCATCGACGAGACCATCAATGGGGTCAAGTTCAAGATTCGATTCCTGCGGGTGAACGAGCGCCACCACACCGTGGCGATCGCCGCCGTCCAGCGCCTGCGGCTGAATCCGATTCGCACCCGGGTGCAGCACGTCAACGTCCAGGTCGCCGAACTCGACGACATGGCGGCCGCGTACCGGCGCGTGAAGGAACTCGGCTTCCGGATGGCGCTCGGTGTAGGCCAGCACACCAACGACAAGGAGCTCTCGTTCTACGCCGTCACCCCGTCGGGATTTGAGTGGGAATTGGGCTGGAATCCGATCGTCGTCGACGAGAAAACCTGGGAACCGACGACCCACCGGGGCATCAGCATATGGGGTCACCGGCCGGAGGGGCAGACCATCATCGACAAGCTCACCCAGTTCAAGACCGGCGCGGCGTCGCTGATCCACCGTGAGGACGTGGTTCCCGCCCTCGCCGGCGCGGGCATTCCGGACTGACCAGAGGAGCGACATCCTGGCGGATCGCCACTCACCATCACGCGATCCCGCCCTTCTTCCGAGATGTCCTGCACAAGGCCAAGGTTGACGATGCCGGTGGCCGCGCCCTGCCGGACTGGAGCCCCGAGGCGGGCGATGGACGAGCTAAACGTCGCCGCCGCGATCCTGTCTGTGCCTACCCCGGGCACCGCCTTCCGGCCCGACGTCGCCCGCGAGCTCAACGACTGCCTCCCCGAAGTGGTTGCGGCTCAACCTGATCAGCTCGGGTTCCTCGCGACTGTTCGCATGCCGCATTTCGGCGCATCGGTCGACGAGGTGGCGCGATCGCTCGACGAACTGCACGCCGGCCGGGTGATGCTGCTCGCCACAGCGCGGGCACCCATGTCGGCCGGGCCGGCCAGGACGACCTGGACGCCCGGTCGGCGGTGGCGTTGATCCACCCTGCCGATCTGTCCGGCCCCATGATGGACGGGGTCGCACCCGGTCGTGCGCGGCGTGGCCCGGCTGCTGGGCACGCGCTGAGCCAGAAGTGTGTGGCCGCGATGATGTCGGGTGCCCGTAGGTTGGCCATGACCCGGATGGCGCGTATGGGGGAGCCGCCTCGTCTTCAGGGGTGAGTGGGGGCGGGTCAGGCCGGCGGCGGCGCGGCGTAGTCGTCGTCGTGGTACGCCGAAGGGCCACAGGTGGCCTTCGGGGTCTGGTGTTGCAAATTCTCCTGCACTGTAGTGTTTTTGGGTGAGCGGGCGCACCGCGTCGGCGTCACGGCGCGCTCATAATAGCGCCGCCGGATCTAGCCGCCGGCGTGCTGGGCTCAGGGCGCGGCTGGGCGCCCGGCTTGTGGCTGCGCACCATGACGCCGCCGCTGGCCTCGGGCCAGTTCCGTTGCGCATGGTCGATGGTGGCTGCCTCGCCTTAGTTAGGTCTGTGTTCCTGAATGCGTGGGATCCTCGGCGCGCGAATCGGCATTGCCCACGGCCGTCGCTAACGCGGCTTCGACGGGGGCACGCTGGCCGCTCGACGTCCCGGCCGCCCCCGTCACGTGCGCAGAAATAGAAGACCCGTCACGTACCGACGCCACACGCGGGCCGCGTGCCTGGGAACGGTCGCGCAACGAAGCCCCCGCCTTGGCGCGGTTGGCCGACTGCACCGACGGTCCTTGTCGGTACGCCGGGCTAACCGCCCCGGTCCGCCCCGCGTCAATGCCTGAGCTCTCAAGCGCAGTCCACCCCGCGCGGGCCGGACCGGGCATTGACGCCGTTGTGGTCACGTCCCTATCTGCAGCGGAGCCCGAATGGCCGGCAGCATCGTCGGACTCCGTCCGGAAAGGACCAGCCAGAGCGCCGGCAGGGGACGCGGACTCGACTCCGATGATAGGAAGTGACCACGCCGGAACTTGGTAGCTGAGTTTAGCCGCCGAGTCCGCGACGTCCGTAGAATTATTTAGACAATATATGAGAAGGCCAATAGCGGATATGACCGCCAGGTTGGCAACCACAATAGCAACAAGTAACGCCAGCGGTAACATCGTGGGCTTGCATTCCATGGCCATTACCACGGGTATTGCGGCTATCAAAGCATCTTGCGAGATTGCAATTCCGAATTGCGCTTCTTCGACCATCGCGGCCTGCTCTTTGACGAGGGCTGCCATTCCGGTGTCGTTCTTTGCGAACTGGCTTGCCGCGACGATTAATTGCTCCACAACGTCGGAATATGCCGAGGACGCCGAACCGGTCCAACCAGGAACACCGGCATGGCCGAGCAGCGAAGCCACCTGTGTGAAGCGCTGCGATCGCTTCTCCAGACAGTCCCCCTCATACGGGCCAGGAAGCCATCCGTCCCAGTGACCGAAGTCGCCCGGGATCCACAGTGCCGCCAATTCCCCGCAGCCTACGACAACAGTCAGAGCCAGGAGAACGATCGCGCTTGGCGTTCTGCCGGGTCGCTGCCATGCTGGAGGCGCTGTGGGTAGGGGAGTAGGCATGGTTGATACGCTAACACCCCGCAAAGCCCCATCAGTGCAGCACTTTTCATCGGTGTAGCCAACCGTCAGTCGTTAATCGCTTTGCTGTGAGCGATATTACGATCTCGTCGATCCCGGTGAGGCGCCGTCGACGCTTCTTGGGCATCGGTGGCTCACAGCTGCTGCTGGGATGCCGCGGAACGTCGATCTGGACTGGGCTGATCTCGGTGAGCACCGTCGTGGCCCGGGCGTCGTGGCGGGTATCACCAGACTCACGGCTGGTCGGCCCAAACGGTCTGCTGAATCAGTCGACCAAGAACGTGCTAAAGACCGCGCTGGTCGCCGACGGCGAGGCGGGCGTCTGGGCTGGACCCAAACCATTAACCGACTGCACGCGATAGTGGCTCACCTGCTAGCCGGCGACGCTAAATACGCGCTGGCCGCTGGCCGCTGGCCAGGCCGGGGAGCTCCTGCGCCGATGCGGCGTTGCGACGCCGCCGGCAAAACGCTGCGGATCCCGCGGTCGATCTCCACGCCGAGGTTCACCAACTTGATCGTCGGATAGCCAAGGCCACCAACGAATTCAGGCTGTCGTCATCGCATCGACTACCCCCTTGATCCACTTGACCGGCATCGGCGCGCTGACGGCCGGCAAGATCCTCAATCAAGGGGGATCCATCACTTGCTCCCGCACAGCTGCTGCATCCGCCAACGGCACGGAACCGTCCCCATCGAGGTGTCCTCCGCGAGGTGGTCCGTCACCGTTTCTCACGGGTCGGCGATCGCCAGCTCAACGTCTGCCCGCACGCTTCCGCAATTCAGACGATCGAGGGGCGTGTTGGCTACGGCGATGAAAATCGTTGCGCTGAAGGGGATTTACGGGGTGTTGGCGTATTAGCCGTGACCGCGCGTTCAATTTCCGCTGCGCTTTCTGGCTGGCAGCGGCCTGGCAGATTGCCGAGCGCGATGGTGCTCGCGGGTATAACTACTGTGGTGGGCCTCGCAGAATTGGCGGCACTGTGGATCCCGGGTGACTTCGGGCACTGGGACGGGTGGCTTCCCGGTCCGTATGAGGGGGACTGTCTGGAGAAGCGGTCGCAGTGCTTCACACAGGTGGCTTCGCTGCTGAGCCAAGCCCGTGTTCCTGG
>NZ_JAZGLV010000006.1:0-263624 GCF_036409085.1 Mycobacterium sp. 050134 | reverse complement strand
GCAGCCTCCGCCAACGACGAACGAATCCCCGACAAACTCTGCGCCGCACTCTCCACCAAATCCGGCGTAGCGATCAGAAACGACATATCCAACCCTTCCTCGCACCACAAACAGGCGATGACCGGCGGTCACCCCGCACTGCACACGAGCACCACAAGGGCCCCGCGCACACCACGCGCGAGGCCCCCCTCACACTGCCCAAAAGCTGGTTACCCGACGGGAACTTACCCCGGAGTAACAAAGATCGACACGAGCCTAATAAGAACTAACGTGTCAGCAAAATGTCACACGATGTTTTCACAGGAAACTTTACGATTTCGCATGAAGGGGCGGTGGCTGAGCCAGAAACCGCACGTCAAGAGCCGTGCGGCGCCCCGAAGGCGGGCCGCAACACGACTTGACAACCGACTAATCCCCGAAACGCTCAGACGATTTTCGCGGCGAGGCGGGCGAGCCGCCCGGACGGAACTAGGCGCGCAGCTCGGCGCCGACGGCTTCGGCCGCGCGTCGCACCGCGGCGTCCCGGGCGGCGCTCGCGTCGTCCTCAGTGAGCGTGCGGTCCGGCGCACGGAAGCGGAGCGCGAACGTCAGCGATTTGCGCTCCGCGCCGATCTGCGGGCCCGCGAAGACGTCGAACAACTGGATGTCCTCGAGCAATTCGCCGGCGCCCTCGCGAACGGCGTCCGCCACCGCCTGGGCCGGCACGTCCGCGGACACCACCAGGCTGACGTCCTGGAAGACGGCGGGGTACGGCGAGACCCGTGGCGCCGGGAGCAGATCGGTGAGTGGAATGGCATCGAGGTTGAGTTCCATCGCGCACGTGCCTCTGGGCAGGCCCGAGCGTTCGATCACCGCGGGATGCAATTGCCCGGCGTGACCGACGGTGGCCTCGCCGACCAGCACTTCGGCACACCGGCCGGGATGCCAGGGCAGGTACTGCGCCGCGCGGAGGCGGACCTCGACCCCGCTGGCACGGGCAACGATCCGCACCGCCTCGAACGCGTCGGCGGCTTCAAAACGGCGACCCGGTCCCCACGGACCACGTCGTTCGCACAACCCCGCCATCACCGCGCCGACGTGCTGGGGTTGCCGGGGCAAGGAGGCGTCCAGCAGGGCGACCTCGTCCTCGGTCGGCCGGCGGTGCACCGGGATGAGCTCGACCGCCCCGGTTTCCTCGGTCGGCTGCACCACCTGCGCCAGCGAATACAACGCGACGTCGACGAGGCCGCGGGATGCGTTGCGCGTCAGCGCCTCCAGCAGTGCCGGCAGCAGCGTGGTGGCCAGGTGCGGGCGGTCGGCTTCCAGCGGGTTGAGCACGTGCGTCGTGCTGCGTCGCGGGTCCTCGGCAGGCAGGCCCCACAGATCGAATATCCCGGCGGGGAGGAACGGGGTGGGCAGGACCTCAACGTACCCGGACTGGGCCAGCGACTTGCCGACGGCACGGCGGCGCTTCTGCACCGCGGTGAGCCCCCGGCCCGCGGGAGCCGACGGCAGCACCGACGGGATCGCCTCGAGCCCCTCCAACCGCAGCACCTCCTCGACGAGATCAGCGGGCTGCAACAAATCCGGTCGCCAGCTCGGCGGCGTCACGGTCAACGTGTCACCCTCGCCGGCCACCAGGGCCCCGACCTGCGCCAGCCGCTTGGCGGTGGTGCCCGGGGGGTACGCCACGCCCGCGAACCGGTCCGGCAGGTCGACGGCGATCCGGACCGGGGACCCAGCCCAGTCGTCACGCGGCGGATCACCCCGCCAGTCGGTGAGTTTGGCCGACACCTCTCCCCCGGCGATGTCGACGAGCAGTGTGGCGCAACGGTTCAGCGCGGCCACCGAGATAGCCGGGTCCACGCCACGCTCATACCGCCGGGCCGCCTCGCTGGGCAGGTGCAGCCTGCGCTGGGTGCGCGATACCGCCGCCGGGTCCCACACCGCGGCCTCCAGCAGCACGTCGGTCGAATCGGAGCGCACCTCGGTGCTCGCCGCGCCCATCACGCCGCCGATCGCGGCGGTCGCCGCGTCGTCGACGATGAGGACGTCGGCCGGATCGAGCTTGCGCTCGATGTCGTCGAGGGTGACGACGGTCTCGCCGGGCCGGGCGAACCGCACCGCCAGAGAGCCGGTGATTCGGCTGCAGTCGTGGGCGTGCATCGGGTGGCCCAGTTCCAGCATCACGTAGTTCGTGACGTCCACCGCGGGTGACGTGGCCCGAATCCCGCAGAGCAGCAACCGCCGTTGCAGCCACCACGGTGACACGGCGCCGGTGTCGATCCCGGTGACCGGCCGCAGGGAGAAACGGCGCACACCGGTGTCGGCGTGCACCGTCAGCGGCCAGGCTTCGCCGTCAGCCGGCAGGGGCTTCACGTCGGCCGGATCAACGAAATTCAGGTCGTAGGCGCAGGCGATCTCGCGCGCCAGGCCGCGCACCGACATGCAGTACCCGCGATCGGGGGTGATCGCCAGGTGGAAGACCACGTCGTCGAGTCCCAGCACCGCAGCCGCGTCCGCCCCGGGTTCGGCGGTCCCGGGCGGCAGCACCAGGATCCCCGAATGGTCCGCGCCCAACCCGAGTTCGGCCGCCGAGCAGATCATCCCGTCGGATTGACGGCCATAGGTCTTGCGTGCGGCGATGGCGAATCCGCCGGGCAGCGTGGTCCCGGGCAGCGCCGCCACGATCAGATCCCCAACAGCAAAATTCGTTGCACCACAGATGATTTCGCGCTGCTCATCCGTGCCGACATCGACGAGGCAGGCGCGGATCGGCTTCTTGAAGCCGGTGAGCTCTTCGATGTCGGTGACGCGTCCCACCGTCAGCGGGCCGTCCACCGGACCGAGGGTCTGGACCTCCTCGACTTCGTGGCCGATCCGCACGAGGGCTTGCTCGAGATCCTTCGGCGCGACATCCCAGCCCGGGGCCCCCGCCGCGAGGATCTCCCGCAGCCAGCTGTACGGGACGCGCATCAGGCACCCACCCCGAAAGGCAGCGAAAACCGGACGTCACCCTCGACCATGTCGCGCATGTCCGGGATCCCGTTGCGGAATTGCAGGGTTCGCTCGAGGCCCATGCCGAACGCGAAGCCCGAATACTCGTCCGGGTCGATTCCGGCCGCCCGCAACACGTTCGGGTGCACCATGCCGCAGCCGCCCCACTCCACCCAGTCGGCGCCGCCCTTCTTGTTGGCGAACCAGACGTCCACCTCGGCCGACGGCTCGGTGAACGGGAAGAAGTGCGGCCGGATCCGCGTGCGCGCGGAGGGCCCGAACTCGGCACGCGCGAACGCGTCGAGCGTTCCCCGTAGGTGCGCCATCGACAGGCCCCGGTCCACCGCCAAGCCCTCGACCTGGTGGAAGACCGGGGTGTGGGTGGCGTCGAGCTCGTCGGTACGGAACGTGCGGCCGATCGAGATGATGTAAACGGGCAACTCGTGGGCCAGCAGCGTGCGCACCTGCACCGGTGAAGTGTGCGTGCGCAGCAGTTGGCGCGAATTCTCCGGCGCGATGTAGAACGTGTCCTGTTCGCTGCGCGCGGGGTGGTCGGCGGGAAAGTTGAGGGCGTCGAAGTTGAACTGTTCGGTTTCGACTTCCGGGCCCTCCGCGAGCTCCCAACCCATCGCGACAAAAGTGTCGGCGATGTGCTCGGCCAGGATCGTGATGGGGTGCCGGGCCCCCGTCGGCTGCCGCGTCGACGGCAAGGTGACGTCTATGCCCTCGGCGACCAGGACCGCCGCGTCCCGCTCGGCGCGTAGTGCCGCCAACCGGTCGTCGTAGCTGCGTTGGGCCTCCGAACGGGCGACGTTGACCCGCTTGCCGGCATCGGCGCGCTCGTCTTTCGGCAGGACGCCCAGCGCCTGGCGCGCCAGGGCGAGCGGCGAGCGGTCGCCCAACTGCTCGGTCTTGACGCGCGCCAGGGCGTCAAGGTCCGCGGCTTGCGCGATGGCCTGCTGGGCGGCGCGGACGGCCCGGGCCAAGGCGTCCGGCGACAGGTCGACGGGTTGATCCCCCACGCGGCGGCATTCTCCTTGCTGATGAATCTGGACGGCTCGACCTGCCGATCATAGTGACCCCCGGCGCACCGCTGAGCGCGCACTTCGCGTGGGTGGGGCGACCCCGTCGAGCGGGATGGATCAGCCGACGGCGACGGCTTGCGGATCGGTCAGTGAGCCGTCTACCGCCGGCAACTCCGGCCGCGCTCTGCGAGCCGCGAGAAACTGGACGGTCGCATAGGCGACCAATGCGCCCAGCAGGCCGAACAGCGGCGCCGCGGCCATCGTGATCCAGTGGTGCGCCAGCACCAGGAACCCGAACCCGGAGGACGCCACGAGCATCAGGCGGCGCACCCACGTCCAGTGGATCGGTTGCTGGAATCGGGCGGACACCAGCACGCCCAGCACCACGGCGACCGTGTGACCGGCGTCGGTGAAGTCCCCACCAATGACGGCTGCCGCCAGCCCCGCCGACACCCACCAGCCGACCCAGGCCGGCCGCCAGCGCGGGGGAATCACCGCCGTCATGGCCCCGAGCACCGCAAGGGCGCCGTAGCTCATCCCGACGTCGCTGGCCCGGGTGATGGACAGCGGCATCCAACCGAATTCGACGGCCGCGGCGAGCGCCGCCGCGACCAGCAGCGTGGCACCGACGTGGCCGACGACAAAAGCGATCATCAGCCGGATCGTGCGCAGGTGCAGCTCCGCGAGCGCGAGCAGGCACGTCAGGAAGGGCAGCCAGAAGTAGAGCGGGCCGGCGTCGACGACCAGGGCGCTGCCCACCAGGGTGCCCAGGTGCCCGTGCGCCAGGTTGTGCAGGTTGGTGCTGGCATGCTCGACAATGGCGTCATGGGCGTGGGGGCCCAGCGCCAGGATGACGCAACTGATGGCCAGCAGAACCGCCGCGTATCCCAGCGTGAATTGAACCCGGGCAAGCCGGGAGAAGATGCCCCCGATCATTGCCGTCCATTATCGCTAGGACTGTGTTTCGTCTGTGTCATCGGAGGCTGTCAACTCCCTAAGAGTCTTGAGGCGGTAAATCGCCAGGTCCGCAGGGATGCCGGCACTCTTGTGCGCAAATACCGGCTTGCGTGCACGCTTGGCGACAATGCCCATCGCGTCCAGATCGCTCTGCGCTATTAGATCTAACGTCGAGCCCGACACCATGATTCCACCCTTGGTGGCCCGTTCCATAACTCGCGCGGCGACGTTGACGTCGACGCCGAGCCAGTCGGCGGCCAGTCGCTGCGGGCGCCCGGTGTGGATTCCGACCCGCATGCGCGGGGTGTAGCCGTCCACCTCGACCGATTTCAGCGCCGAGTTGGCGGCCAGCACCGCGCGCACGGCGACCGTCGGATCGCGGAACACCGCCATGATCCCGTCGCCCATCCGCTTGACGATGTGTCCACCGGCGTCGAGCAACGGCGGCTCGACCGCGCGCGCCACCTGCCGCAGCAGCGAGAGGGCCGCATCGTCACCCGCCTTCAGGGACCAGGTGGAGAACCCCACCAAGTCGGTGAAAACGATGGTGACCTCGGGATTCGCCGGCCTGCGGGACACGGATTCGGTGAGCGCCTGCCACACTTGCAGCACGCCCAAGCTGAATTCTCGTGACACCGCGTCGCGGTCGCCCAGCAGCCGGTCGGCGGCACGCGCCGCGGCCCGCGGCCCACCGTCACCCGCGGTGGACAGCGGGTCCCCGAACTCCGGATCTCCGGGCAGGAGCCGTCGCGCGCGGCGCAGGAAGGCCACCGCGCCGGGGTTGTGGTTCCCGCCCTTGAACCACTGCGTCGCGGTGTGGACCGACGCGGCCGGCAGGCGGCGCGGGGTGGGTT
This sequence comes from Mycobacterium sp. 050134, assembly GCF_036409085.1. Taxonomy (NCBI): domain Bacteria; kingdom Bacillati; phylum Actinomycetota; class Actinomycetes; order Mycobacteriales; family Mycobacteriaceae; genus Mycobacterium; species Mycobacterium sp. 050134. Next base: position 257,812 of record NZ_JAZGLV010000006.1, on the reverse strand, counting down.
GGGCCTGCATTTGCACCGATTCGACGGGCTCGCCGGAATCCGGATCGCGACGCGCCACCTCCACGTTCGCCAGGTTAGGTGTTCTTCGCAGAGCCAGGCAATTACGTTCGCGCGCGATGTGTCACATCTCGCAGCAAAGGCGCTGATCACGGCGCCGGCACGCAAGGGTCGACGCGCGGTAACACCCTTGAGCGATGGCGGTCGAAATCATAGACAACATACGTTGTCAAAGTTATCGTGAGCTCAGTCACAGTAGGAGGCCGCCATGACTGCCACGGGGACTTTAGGGACGCCTTCTGAGGATCCGCTCGGGCCCGACTCGCTCACGTGGAAGTACTTCGGGGACCTGCGGACCGGAATGATGGGGATCTGGATCGGCGCCATCCAGAACATGTATCCCGGGCTGGGGGCCGGCGTCGAGGAGCACTCGATCCTGCTTCGCGAGCCGCTGCAGCGGGTGGCGCGGTCGGTGTACCCGATCATGGGCGTGGTCTACGACGGCGACCGGGCTGCCGAGACCGGCAAGCAGATCACGAGCTATCACCACACCATCAAGGGAACGGACGCGACCGGGCGCCGCTACCACGCGCTCAACCCGGACACCTTCTATTGGGCGCATGCCACGTTCTTCATGCTAATCATCAAGGTGGCCGAATACTTTTGCGGCGGGCTGACCGAGGCCGAGAAGCGGCAACTGTTCGACGAACACGTGCGGTGGTACCGCATGTACGGCATGAGCATGCGGCCGGTGCCCGACTCCTGGGAGGACTTCCAGGACTACTGGGACCGGGTCTGCCGCGAGGAATTGGAGATCAATCAAGCGACGCTCGACATCTTCCGGATCCGCATTCCCAAGCCCAGCTTCGTCGTGATGCCGACCCCGCTCTGGGATCAGTTGTTCAGGCCGCTGGTCGCCGGCCAACGCTGGATCGCCGCGGGCCTGTTCGAGCCAGTCGTGCGCGAAAAGGCGGGGATGCGGTGGACCCCGGGTGACGAGGTCCTGCTGCGGCTGTTCGGCAAGCTGGTCGAGTTCGCCTTCCTGGCCGTTCCCGACGAGATCCGGCTGCACCCGCGCGCCCTGGCCGCCTACCGCCGGGCCGAGGGGCGGGTTCCGGTCAACGCGCCGCTGGTCGAGGCGCCCGCGTTCGTGGCGCCGCCGCGCGATCGCCGCGGGTTGCCGATGCACTACTTTCCGCCGCGCCCTCGTTCCGCGCTGGACCCGGCCCTCCAACCCGCGCGGGCCATCATGGAGCGTGCCGGCTCGATCGTGCACACCACCCTCTCGCTGGCCGGACTGCGGCCGGCGAGGGGCCGCGCCAGAAGCGCCGCTTGACGCCTGCCCCGACGCATCCGGCACACGCCGGCAACCGAGGCTGAGCTCAGCGCGGGATTCGCCGCCGTTCGTGACCGCACACGCAGGGTCGGTCAGCGCAGACTCGAAGGCGCGGCGGGCCGCCCGGGCCCGCTCAACTCAAGACGCCCAGAGCATGCGCGCTCTGGTACAGGCAGATCGCCGCCGCGGCGGCCACGTTCAGGCTCTCGGCACCGCCGGACATCGGGATGCGCACCCGATGGTCGGCCTCCTCCGCGAGATCCGCGGCCAGGCCGTGCGCCTCGGGCCCGAACAACCAGGCCGTCGGCGCGGCCAGGTTGGCCGTGTCGAGGCGCGCCTCGCCGTCCACAGTGGTGGCCAGCACCTGCAGTCCCGCGGCGTGCAGCGCGGCGAGGACGGCCGGCGCGTCCGGCGCCGTCACCACCGGAATCGAGAAGATGCTTCCCGTCGAGGCGCGCAGACACTTGCCGTTGTACGGGTCGACGCTGTGACCGCCGAGGATGACGGCATCCGCACCCATGGCGTCGGCGATCCGGATCAGCGTGCCGGCGTTGCCCGGCTCGCCGATCTCGACGGCCACCACGATCAATCGGGGCGACCCCGCCAGGGCGTCCGCCAGGCGGGCGTCCGGCATGTCGCAGACCGCGACCAGCCCCGTCGGGGTGACGGTATCGGAGAGCGCTTTGGCGGCCCTGTCGGTGACCGGTTGGATCGGGCACCGCAGCGCTGCCAACAACGCCGCGTGCCGCTGGGCGGCAGCCTCGGAGACGAACACCTCCCGAACGAGCCCGCGCCCCGCGGCGGCCTCGACCAGGTTGGGCCCTTCGGCAAGGAATTGCCGCGCCCGCCGACGGCCGACGTGACGATGCAGCTTGACCGCCGCCGCCACCCGGGCCGAGCGCTCGGTGAGCACTGACCCGGCGGGCTAGGCGGCCTCTCCGGAATCCGAGGGGGCGTTGACGTCCTCGGGCAGCGCAGTGCGCGCGACCTCGACGAGCGCGGTGAACGCGGCCGGATCGGTGATCGCGATGTCGGCCAGGTTCTTCCGGTCGACGTCGACGCCCGCGGCCTTCAGGCCCTGGATCAGGCGGTTGTACGTGATGTCATTGGCGCGGGCGGCGGCGTTGATCCGCGAGATCCACAACTTCCGGAACTCCCCCTTGCGCGCACGCCGGTCACGGAAGGCGTAGTTGAGCGAATGCAGCTGCTGTTCTTTGGCTTTCCGGTAGAGCCGGGACCGCTGGCCGCGATAGCCCTTCGAGGCCTTGAGGACGGTGCGCCTCTTCTTCTGGGCGTTGACTGCCCGCTTCACGCGTGCCATGGATTGTTCCTACTCTCGTTCAGGCAGTGAATGGTTCTGCAAGTCTGGTGCCGGGACCGGCGGTCGTCCGGCGCGTTGGTCAGCCGTTGAGCAACGACTTGACGCGCTTGGTGTCGTTGGCCGCCACGAGCGTGCGGCCAGCAAGCCGTCGGGTCCGCTTGGTCGCCTTGTGTTCCAACAGGTGCCGGCGGTTGGCTTTCTCGCGCGCGATCTTCCCGGTCCCGGTGCGGCGGAACCGCTTCGACGCGCCACTGTGGGTCTTTGCCTTGGGCATGTTTCCTCTAGTCCTCAGGTCCTGCTGTCGTTAGTTCGATGAAGGTGTGCTGTCGTCGGCCGCATCGGCATCGGTTGTCGGTTCGGCTCCCAGTCCTTCGGGATGCCGCGCCCTGGCGCGAGTCTTCGCGCCCCGATGCGGTGCCAGAACCATCGTCATGTTGCGGCCGTCCTGCTTGGCCGACGTCTCGACGAAGCCGTATTCGGCGACGTCCGCGCCGAGCCGCTGCAGCAGTCGGTAGCCCAGCTCGGGCCGCGACTGCTCACGTCCGCGAAACATGATGGTGACCTTGACCTTCGACCCCGCCTCGAGGAAGCGGATGACGTGACCCTTCTTGGTCTCGTAATCGTGATCGTCAATCTTGGGGCGCAGCTTCTGTTCTTTGACGACGGTCTGCTGCTGGTTCCGGCGGGATTCGCGCGCCTTTTGCGCCGCCTCGTATTTAAACTTGCCGTAGTCCATGATCTTGCAGACCGGAGGTCTGGCGTTCGGGGCTACTTCGACAAGATCGAGATCGGCGTCCGCGGCAACGCGCAGCGCGTCTTCGATGCGCACGATGCCTACCTGCTCCCCTCCTGGACCGATCAGTCGGACTTCGGGTACGCGGATGCGCTCATTGACGCGGGTCTCAGTGCTGATGGGGCCTCCCTTGTTGGGCTTCTGGGTCGTACTGCGATCGCCACCAGTGCCCGGCCCGTCCTAGAGTCGGTGGAGATGCCGCCCCACCAGCAAGAAAGCCCTGCATCCGCAGGGCCCAATGCCGACCGATCGCGGCATGGAGGAAAACCTCAAGCCGCCCGCGTTAGCCGCGGAACGGGCGCGCAAGACGCCCGTGACCGGACCGTTTCGCCATCAGTCGATCGTGGCTCACGGTGGGAGTGGGACTCCACTTAACTACTCCTGGCCTTAGCCGGGATGGTCGCGGCCAACAGTTTAGCAGGCGCGCGAGGTCTTTCCGCACTTCGGCGACCCGCCCGGCACAGGCTGGCTCGGCGAACGGTTCGACCGCCCATCGCGACTCTCCCCCTATCGCCAGGAATTTCACGGCATGAAGGCATATCCTCGCGGTCTGTGACTCTCGCTTCAGCTCGCCCGGGCATCCGGTCCCGGTCCCGGTTCCGCTGGGTGCCGGCGGCGGCCGGCTGGACCGTCGGTGTCATCGCCACCCTGTCGCTCGTCGCCAGCGTGTCGCCCCTGGTCCGCTGGCTGATCAAGGTGCCGCGGGAGTTCATCAACGACTACCTCTTCAACTTCCCCGACACCAGCATCGCGTGGTCGTTCGTGCTGGCGTTGCTGGCCGCCGCCCTGACGGCCCGCAAGCGCATCGCCTGGCTGCTCTTGCTGGGCAACATGATCCTGGCCGCCGTCCTCAACGCCGCCGACATCGCCGCCGGCGACAACACCGCGGCGGAGACCTTCGGCGAAAACCTCGGATTCGCCGTCCACGTCGCCGCGATCGTGCTGCTGGTCCTGTCCTACCGCGAATTCTGGGCCAAGGTCCGCAGGGGCGCTCTGTTCAAAGCGGCGGCGGTGCTGGTCGTCGGCGACGTCATCGGGATCCTGGTGTCCTGGGCTCTCGTCGAGATGTCCCCCGGTACCCTGGCGCCGGACTCCCGCTTCTGGTACGTGGTCAACCGGGTCGTCGGCTTCTCGATCGTCGATCCTGACGCCTTCACCGGCAAACCGCACCTCATCCTCAACGCGTTCTTCGGCCTGTTCGGCGCCCTCGCGCTGATCGCGACGACGATCGTGCTGTTCCAGTCGCAACGCGCCGACAACGCCCTGACGGGTGAGGACGAGTCCGCCATCCGCGGACTGCTCGAGCTGTGGGGCAAGAACGACTCCCTCGGATACTTCGCCACCCGCCGCGACAAGTCGGTGGTGTTCGCCCACAGCGGGCGCGCAGCCATCACGTATCGGGTCGAAGTCGGCGTCTGCCTCGCCAGCGGGGACCCGGTGGGCGACCCGAGGGCGTGGCCGCAGGCCATCGACGCGTGGTTGGCGCTCTGCCAGACCTACGGTTGGGCGCCCGGCGTGATGGGCGCCAGTTCGCAAGGCGCCCAGGCCTATCGCGAGGGTGGCCTCAACGCCCTGGAGCTGGGCGACGAGGCCATCCTGCGGACCGCCGATTTCAAACTGTCCGGCCCCGACATGCGCGGGGTCCGCCAGGCCGTCACGCGGGCCCGCAGGGCCGGTCTCACGGTGCGCATTCGTCGGCACCGCGACATCTCCGAGAAGGAGATGACCGCCACCATCACGCGCGCCGACGCCTGGCGCGACACCCAGACCGAACGCGGTTTTTCCATGGCGCTCGGCCGGCTCGGCGATCCCGCCGACGGCGACTGCCTGCTCGTCGAGGCGCTGGATCGCGGCGGTGAAGTCGTCGCGATGCTGTCCCTGGTTCCGTGGGGGACCACCGGCGTGTCCCTGGACCTGATGCGTCGCTCGCCGCAGTCCCCCAACGGCACCATCGAGCTGATGGTCAGCGACCTCGCGCTCAACGCTGAAACCCTTGGCATCACCAGGATTTCGCTGAACTTCGCCATGTTCCGCTCGGCGTTCGAGCAGGGCGCCCAGCTCGGCGCCGGTCCGGTAGCCCGATTGTGGCGGGGATTCCTGCTGTTCTTCTCGCGGTGGTGGCAGCTCGAGACGCTGTACCGGTCCAACATGAAATACCAGCCCGACTGGGTGCCCCGGTACGCCTGCTACGAGGACGCCCGCCTGATCCCCCGGGTGGGCGTCGCCTCGGCCCTTGCCGAGGGATTCCTCGTGTTCCCGTTCAGCCGGCGCAAGACGCACACCGGGCACCACCCCGCTGTGCCGGCCAGGCTGGCCGAGTCGGGGTTGTTGCACCCCGACGGGTCGGCGCCCGACGTCAGCGAGTTGGAGCAACGGCGCGACACGGCCGAACGGGAAGAGGCGCGATCGCGCCTCCCCGAACAGGTGCGGGTGCGCCTGACCAAGCTGAAGGGACTGCAACGCAGGGGCATCGACGCGTATCCGGTCGGCTCGCCGCCCAGTCACACCGTCGCCGGGGCGCTCGACGCCGACGACCGGGAGACCGTTTCGGTGGCCGGCCGCGTCTTGCGGATCCGCGACTACGGCGGGGTGTTGTTCGCGCAGTTGCGGGACTGGTCCGGCGACATGCAGGTGCTGCTGGACAATTCTCGGCTGGAGAAGGGCTGCACCGCCGATTTCACGGCGGCGATCGATCTCGGCGACCTGGTCGAGCTGACCGGGCAAATGGGCTTCTCCAGGAACGGGACACGCTCGTTGATCGTGGCCGAGTGGCGAATGATCGGTAAATGCCTGCGGCCGTTGCCGAATAAGTGGAAAGGTCTGACCGACCCCGAAGCCCGGGTGCGGGCCCGCTACGTCGACCTCGCGGTGAACCCGGAATCGCGCGACCTGATCAGGGCCCGCAGCGGGGTGTTGCGGTCGGTCCGGGAGACGTTGTTCGCCAAGGGGTTCATCGAGGTCGAGACCCCGATGCTGCAGCAGATCCACGGCGGCGCCACGGCCCGGCCGTTCGTCACGCACATCAACGCCTACGACATGGACCTGTTCCTGCGGATCGCGCCCGAGTTGTACCTCAAGCGGTTGTGCGTGGGCGGCGTGGAGCGGGTGTTCGAGCTGGGCCGGGCGTTCCGCAACGAGGGCGTGGACTTCAGCCACAACCCGGAATTCACGCTGTTGGAGGCGTATCAGGCGCACGCCGACTACAAGGTGTGGATCGACGGCTGCCGTGAACTCATCCAGAACGCCGCGCAGGCCGCGCACGGCCAGCAGACCGTCCTGCGACCCCGCTCCGACGACGACTCGCGCCTCGAACCGGTCGACATCTCCGGTGACTGGCCGGTGAAGACCGTGCACGACGCCGTCTCGGAGGCGCTCGGGGAACGCATCGACCCCGACACTCCGCTGTCGGTGCTGCGCAAGCTGTCCGACGCGATCCACGTTCCCTACCGGGCGCACTGGGACGCCGGTGCGGTGGTCCTCGAACTGTACGAGCACCTCGTCGAGGACCGCACCGAGAAACCGACGTTCTACATCGACTTCCCGACGTCCGTGTCGCCGCTGACTCGCCCCCACCGCAGCGTGGTCGGGGTCGCCGAGCGGTGGGACCTGGTGGCCTGGGGAGTCGAGCTGGGCACCGCATACAGCGAGCTCACCGATCCGGTGGAGCAGCGGCGGCGGCTGCAGCAACAGTCGTTGCTGGCCGCCGGCGGTGATCCGGAGGCGATGGAACTGGACGAAGACTTCCTCCAGGCGATGGAATACGCGATGCCACCGACGGGCGGGCTGGGAATGGGCATAGATCGGCTCGTCATGCTCATAACCGGACGCAGCATCCGCGAGACGCTGCCATTCCCGCTGGCCAAGCCCCACTAGCCGGAGCACCGGCAGTCCGCGCGTCCCGGCAAACATTCGGTGAATATGTTCCGGGGCGGTTACCGATAGATCACAATTGATCGCGTGACCGACGTGCTGGCCGGTAGCCACACCTCGCTGATGCACGGCTGGGTGCCCACCGCCGTCCAAATCGTTGCCGCCGTCACGTTGCTCCTAGCGGTCGGCTGGCGGTCGCGGCGCTGGCGGACGGTGTGGCTGCCCGCGGCCGGGTTGATCGGCGGCTCCGCCGCCTATGCGACGCATTGGTACATCGTCGATCGGGGCCTCTCCGACGAACCGGCGCCGCCCACGCTGTGGTTGTGGATCGCGCTGACCGGTGCGGCGTCGGCGGTGCTCGTCCTGGGCTGGCGCAGCGCGCGCGCCTGGCGGCGCGGCGCCGCCGTGCTCGCCGTGCCGCTATGCCTGCTGAGTGCCGCGCTGGTGCTCAACCTCTGGGTCGGCTACTTCCCCACCGTGCAGGCCGCGTGGAACCAGCTCACCTCCGGTCCGCTGCCGGATCAGACCGACCGGGCGACCGTCACCGCGATGGCCGCCAAGGGCGCCCGGCCGCCGCACGGCAGCGTGGTGCCGGTAGTGATCCCGTCCGATGCCTCGCATTTCAAGCATCGCGGTGAGCTGGTGTACCTGCCGCCCGAGTGGTTCACGAGCAACCCGCCGCCACGGTTGCCGACCGTGATGATGATCGGCGGCCAATTCAACACGCCGGCGGACTGGACGCGCGCGGGCAATGCGGTCAAGACGATCGACGACTTCGCGGCCACCCACGACGGGAAGGCGCCGGTCTTGGTGTTCGTCGACTCCGGTGGCGCGTTCAACAACGACACCGAATGCGTCAACGGCGTGCGGGGCAATGCCGCCGATCACCTCACCAAAGACGTGGTCCCCTTCATGGTTTCGGCCTTCGGCGTCAGCCCGAACCGGGCCAACTGGGGCGTTGCGGGGTGGTCCATGGGCGGAACCTGCGCCGTCGACCTGTCGGTCATGCATCCGGAGGTGTTCAGCGCGTTCGTCGACGTGGCCGGGGACTTCTACCCCAATGCGGGGACCAAGGCCCAGACCATCGCCAGGCTGTTCGGCGGCAACGCCGCCGCGTGGGCCGCGTTCGACCCGTCAACGGTCATCGACCGACACGGCGCTTACCACGACGTGGCCGGCTGGTTCGCCATCTCGTCCGACGGCCCCCCGCCACCGCGCAGCGACTTCGCGATGGGCGACGCCGGCGCGGTGCGTCTGGCCGGGCGCGAGGCCGCGGCCAACCCCAGCAACCAGACCGCGGCTGCGTACTCGCTGTGCGCACTGGGCCGGGCCAACGGGATCGACTGCGCGGTCGTCGCCCAGCCCGGCAAGCACGACTGGCCGTTCGCCGACCGGGCCTTCGCCGCCTCGCTGCCGTGGCTGGCAGGCCGGCTCGGCACCCCCGGGGTGACGCGGATCCCGTTGCCGCCGCCGTCGACCACCGCCCCGGCCGGGGGGCCGGTCGTGGTGGCGGCCGAACATTCGAACCCCACCGGGAAGTAGTTCCCGGCAAGGCTTTCCCCTCACGGCGCGGTCGGCTCGATCCTCACGGGAACGGAACCCTCAGCCAGCAGCCGCCTCGTCGACTCGGCGTCGACCGGTTCGCAGAACAGGAACCCCTGCGCGCGGTGGCAGCCCTCATCGACGAGGACCTGTGCCGCACTTTCCGTCTCGACTCCCTCGGCGACCACGACGAGTCCCCGCGATGTCGCCGCGGCCGTCAGCGCGGTGAGGTGGCCGCCGCGGTGGCCGCGGTGGTGGCCGCGCGCCGGCACCAGCTTGCGGCGGCGCTGGTCGCAGTCGCGGTGCAGATGGCGCTGACGCTGGTTATTGGGAACAAATGGTGCGGTACTTCGAGCGCGGCGAGCAGTAGCGTGGCGGCTATGCCCGACGATCCCACCCAACCCGATCCCGGGTACGACAGCGCCGGCGTGCCGACCTTCGACTCGGTCCGCGACAAGATCGAGAACCGTTATGCGACGGCGCGGGGCGCGGCAGAACTCGACGCCGAGTCGCCGGAGGGCCGGTCCGTCGAGCAAGAATACGAAGACCGGCAACGGGCCGCCGCCGAACGGCTGGCCCAGATCCGCGAGGCCATGCGATCCGACGGGGGCTGACGGGTGGCCACCGGTGGGCACTGGCGGGAGGTGCCCTCATCGAGCCTGCGGCCACAGCGTCGGAATAGCGACATCATTGACGCGGCGCGCAGGCTCGACGCGCTGCGCGCAGGCCCGACGCGGTCAGGCGGTCACTTTGCGGCGACGGCTGGGCCGCGACGGCGCGCCCGACGAGGACGCGGAACGGGCGACCACCTCGGCGAGGAATTTCCCGGTATAGCTTTCGGGCACCGCCGCGATCTCTTCCGGGCTGCCCTGCGCGACAACGGTTCCGCCGCCGGCGCCGCCCTCCGGGCCCATGTCGACGATCCAGTCCGAGGTCTTGATCACATCCAGGTTGTGTTCGATGACGATCACCGTGTTGCCCTTGTCGACAAGCCCATTGATGACGTTCAACAGCTTGCGGATGTCGTCGAAGTGCAGGCCGGTGGTGGGCTCGTCGAGGATGTAGATGGTGCGCCCGGTCGACCGCTTCTGCAGCTCGGCGGCCAGCTTCACCCGCTGCGCCTCACCACCGGACAGCGTCGGCGCGGGCTGCCCGAGCCGGACGTAGCCCAGGCCGACGTCGACGAGGGTGCGCAGGTAGCGATGTATCCCGGAGATCGGCTCGAAGAACTCGGCCGCCTCCTCGATCGACAGGTCCAGCACTTCGGCGATGGTCTTGCCCTTGTAGTGCACCTCGAGGGTTTCCCGGTTGTACCGCGCCCCGTGGCACACCTCGCAGGGCACATACACGTCGGGCAGGAAGTTCATCTCGATCTTGATCGTGCCGTCGCCCGTGCAGGCCTCGCAGCGGCCGCCCTTGACGTTGAACGAGAACCGACCGGGTTGGTAGCCACGGACTTTCGCCTCGGTGGTGGCCGCGAACAGGGTCCGAATCTTGTCGAACACCCCGGTGTAGGTGGCCGGGTTCGAACGCGGTGTGCGGCCGATCGGCGACTGGTCGACCCGCACCAGCTTGTCGAGGTGGTCGAGCCCCGTGACCCGCGTGTGGCGCCCCGGGACCTGCCGGGCGCCATTGAGCCGGTTGGCTAGCACTGCCGCCAGGATGTCGTTGACCAGCGTGGATTTCCCGGAACCGGATACGCCCGTCACCGCGGTCAGGACCCCCAGCGGGAACGACACGTCGATGCCCCGCAGGTTGTGCTCGCGCGCGCCGACGACGGTTAGTTGACGCTTACGGTCGACGGGGCGCCGGTTCGCCGGGACGTCGATGCGCTCGCGGCCCGACAGGTAGGCGCCCGTGAGCGACTCCTTGTTCTGCAGCAGCTCCCGATACGTGCCGCTGTGCACGATGTGACCGCCGTGCTCGCCCGCTCGGGGGCCGATGTCGACGACCCAGTCGGCGTGCACGATGGTGTCCTCATCGTGTTCGACGACGATCAGCGTGTTGCCCAAATCCCTTAGCCGAGTGAGGGTTTCGATGAGGCGACGGTTGTCGCGCTGATGCAGGCCGATGGACGGCTCGTCCAGCACGTACAGCACGCCCACCAGGCCGGACCCGATCTGGGTGGCCAGCCGGATGCGTTGCGCCTCGCCACCGGACAGCGTGGCCGCGGCCCGCGACAGCGACAGGTATTCGAGACCGACGTCGAGGAGGAAACCCAGCCGCGACTGAATCTCCTTGAGCACCTGCCCGGCGATCACCTGCTCGCGCGGACCGAGGGTGAGCGCGTTCAGGAAGTCCGCGCAGTCGTTGATCGACAGCTCGCAGACCTCGGCGATCGACTTTTTGCCGTGCGTCCCTGCCGATAGGGACACCGCCAGGATCTCGGGCTTGAGCCGGGTGCCCTCACAGACGGGGCAGGGCACGTCCCGCATGAAGCCCTCGTAGCGCTCCTTCATCTGCTCGGACTCGGTCTGGGACATCTTGCGCTGCAGGAATGCCAGCACGCCCTCGAAATCGGCGTAATACGACCGGGTCCGGCCGTAGCGGTTGCGGTAGCGCACGTGCACCTGATGGTCCGAGCCCTCGAGGATCGCCTTGCGGGCCTTGGCCGGCAACTTGCGCCACGGCGTGTTGACGTCGAAGCCCAGCTCGTCGCCGAGCCCCGCCATCATCCGGGTGAAGTACTCCGCGGTGTGTCCCGTCGACCACGGCGCCACCGCGCCGTCGGCGAGCGTCCGGTCCGGGTCGGGCACGACGAGGTCGGGGTCGACCTCCTTGCGGATCCCCAGGCCGCTGCACTCGGGGCAGGCGCCGTAGGGCGAGTTGAAGGAGAACGACCGCGGCTCCAGGTCGTCGACGGCCAGCGCGTGTCCGTTGGGGCAGGCGAGCTTCTCGGAGAACCGCTGCTCACGGTTGTGCGCGTCGTGTTCGTGGTCGACGAACTCGAGCACCACGATGCCGTCGGCCAGTGCCAGCGCGGTCTCCACCGAGTCGGTGAGCCGCTGCTTCGCGGAGGCCTTGACCGTGAGGCGGTCCACCACGACCTCGATGTCGTGCTTCTCCTGCTTCTTCAGCTTCGGCGGCTCGGTCAGGGAATGCACCACGCCGTCGACCCGGACCCGGCTGTAGCCCTGCGCGTTGAGCTTTTCGAAGAGGTCGGCGAACTCCCCCTTGCGGGTGCGCACCACGGGGGCGAGCACCTGGAACCGGGTGCCCTCCGGCATGGCCAGCACCTGGTCGACGATTTGCTGGGGGGTCTGGCGCGCGATCCGCTCGCCGCAGACCGGGCAGTGCGGCGAGCCCGCGCGCGCGTACAGCAGCCTCAGGTAGTCGTAGACCTCGGTGATCGTCCCGACCGTCGACCGCGGGTTGCGGTTGGTCGACTTCTGGTCGATCGACACCGCCGGAGACAGGCCCTCGATGAAGTCGACGTCCGGCTTGTCCATCTGCCCGAGGAACTGGCGGGCGTAGGCCGACAAGGACTCCACATAGCGGCGCTGCCCCTCGGCAAAGATGGTGTCGAAGGCCAGTGACGACTTTCCCGACCCGGAGAGCCCGGTGAAGACGATCAGGGAGTCGCGCGGCAGGTCTAGGTTGACGCCCCGCAGATTGTGCTCACGGGCGCCCTTGACGATCAGGCGGTCGGCCACGCTGTCCCTCTCGAGTGAATGCTTCGCCGGTGCATAAAGCGGATACTGCGCTCGGCGCATTCCATGCTATGTGCCCATACCGACAAGTTTTTTCGGACCAGTAACGTGGCGCGCATGACTGCCCCGGACCCGTCCCCCGTCGAGCCAAGCGACGACTACACCGGACACGTCGACCCTGGTACCGCGGCCCGCCGGACCCTACCCGGCGCAACGATCCTAAAGGTTTCGGTGGGGCCGATGGACAATAACGCCTACCTGGTGACGTGCTCGGCCACCGGCGAAACCCTGCTGATCGACGCCGCGAACGACGCCGACCTCCTGATCGACCTGGTGCGCCGCTTCGCCCCGAAGCTGTCGCTCATCGTGACCACCCACCAGCACTTCGACCACTGGCAGGCGCTCGAGGCCGTCGCCGCTGCCACCGGGGCGCCGACCGCCGTCAGCGAGATCGACGCCCAGCCGCTACCCGTCAAACCCGACCGTTTGCTGGCCGGCGGCGACACCGTGCGGATCGGCGAGCTGAGCTTCAACGCCATCCACCTGCGCGGGCACACGCCGGGATCGATCGCGCTGGCGCTCGACGGCCCCGCAACCGGCGGGGTCACGCAGCTGTTCACCGGCGACTGCCTCTTTCCCGGGGGCGTCGGCAAGACCTGGCAGCCGGGAGATTTCGCCCAGCTCCTCGACGACGTCACCGCGCGCGTCTTCGACGTCTACAAGGACGACACCGTCATCTACCCCGGGCACGGCGACGACACGTTGCTGGGCCGGGAACGCCCGCATCTGGCCGAGTGGCGCGAACGAGGCTGGTGAACGCGCTAATTCGTGGTGTGCACGATCAGCACGTCGACTTTCGCGCGGCGTGAGACGTTGGCCGGGACCGAGCCCAGCAGCCTGCCGGCGATCGTGCTCAGCCCCACGTTGCCGACCACCAGGAGGTCGGCCTTCACCTCTTCGGCCAGGGTGACGAGCGCGTCGACCGGAGCGCCGACGATGGGCCGCTCTTCGACGTTCTTGGCGCCGGCCGCGTGGGCGCGGTCCTTGGCGTCCTGCAGGATCGCGTAGATGGGCGCGGTGCCCGAGACTTTGTAGCTTTCCGAACCCAGCGCGTCGGCGGCCCGGGTGTCCTCGTGCTGCGGCAGATACGCCGACGCGACGATCAGCTTGGCGTCCGCTCCGGCGATCTGAGCTGCCTTGTCCACCGCGCGCATCGACGAGTCCGAGCCATCGGTCCCTACCACCACCGTCCGATAGGCGCCCATTTACCCTCCCAGTTTCGGTTGGTCAGCCAACCCAAGACAGTATCGCGTTTGCCGGACACTGAGGAGTAGCTGGCTGATACAGCGTGGCGCGGGGCGTTCAGCGTTTGCGGGCCCGCCGTGTGGCGGCGGACAATTGTCGCGATGACGACATACCCGAATGGCCGCCCCGAACGCGGAAACTGTTGTTCAACGACTGATTTCGCGAATTGGGGCTGCACGGCCCAAAAGAATCGGACGGATATTGCCGGGGCACCACGGTAATGCCAGCGTGACCGTATTCGTTGGCGCGGCCCTACAGTGACAGGCATCATGTCCACCACCGTTGAGCCGCGCGCCGCCGACGAGGTCGGCGAGCCCGCGCGCGCTCGCCCGCCCGGCAGGCTGCTCGACCCGTGGGCGATCGGGATCTTCGCCGCCGCGGTGAGCGCGGCCTGGGCCTGCCGACCGTCGCTCTGGTTCGACGAGGGCGCGACGATCTCCGCCTCGGCCAGCCGCACCCTGCCCGAGCTGTGGCTCCTGCTCAGCCACATCGACGCCGTCCACGGCCTGTATTACCTGCTGATGCACGGCTGGTTCGCGGTCTTCCCGCCGACCGAATTCTGGTCCCGGCTGCCCAGCGCCGTGGCTGTCGGCGCCGCCGCGGCCGGCGTCACCGTCTTCACCAGGCGGTTCGCGACCCGCGCAACCGCCGTCTGCGCGGGCGTCGTGTTCGCCATCCTGCCGCGGACGACCTGGGCGGGTATGGAAGCGCGGTCGTACGCGTTCGCGGCCGCCGCGACCATCTGGCTGACGGTGTTGCTGCTCGCCGCCATCCGGGGCAACCGGGCTTGGCTGTGGGTGTGTTACGCGCTGGCGTTCGCGCTCACCATTCTGCTGAACATCAATTCGATCCTGCTGGTGCCGGTCTACGCGGTGATGGTTCCGCTTCTGGCGCGCAAGGGCATTCGCGGGTCTGCGGTCATCCGCTGGGTTGTCTCTTCGGCCGTCGCCCTCGGCATCATGACGCCGTTCATCGTGTTCGCGCATGGCCAGGTATGGCAGGTGAACTGGATCTACCCGGTCAGCTGGCATTACGCCTTCGACATCATCCAGCGCCAGTACTTCGACCACAGCATCCCGTTCGCCGTGCTCGCGGGCGTCATCGTCGCCGCCGCGGTCGCGGCGCGGGTGGCCGGCGCACGCCCGCCCGAGGGCGACATGCGCCGCCTGCTGATCGTGTGCGTCGCGTGGATCGTCGTCCCGACCGCCCTCGTCGTCGTCTACTCCGCGATCAGCGAACCGATCTACTACCCGCGCTATCTGATCTTCACCGCACCGGCCGCGGCCATCGTCCTGGCCGTGTCGATCGTGACGATCGCCCGCAAACCGTGGCCAATCGCCGGCGTCGTCCTGGTGTGCGCGTTGGCCGCGCTGCCGAACTACTTGTTCACCCAGCGCTGGCCGTACGCGAAGGAGGGCTGGGACTACAGCCAGGTCGCCGACCTGATCAGCTCGCACGCCGCCCCGGGCGACTGCCTGATGGTGGACAACACCGTGCCGTGGCGGCCGGGCCCGATCCGCGCCCTGCTGGCCACCCGGCCGGCCGCGTTCCACTCGTTGGTCGACGTGGAGCGCGGCGCCTACGGCCCCAAGGTCGGCACGCTGTGGGACGGCCACGTCGCCGTCTGGCTGACGACGGCCAAGATCAACAAGTGCCCGACCATCTGGACGATCACCGACAAGGACAAGTCATTGCCCGATCATCAGACCGGGCAATCGCTGAACCCCGGGACGTTCGGGCGATCACCCGCGTACCGATTTCCGGCCTATCTCGGATTCCACATCGTCGAACGGTGGCAATTCCACTACTCCCAAGTGGTCAAATCGACGCGGTAATGGCCGCGTGAAATGGCGCCGGCGGGGTAATTGACGGGCATGCACACCTGGCTGGCCGGTCCACTATTCGGCGGCGACGCGCAGGGCCTCCGCCACGTCGTCGAGCTGTTCACCGCGTTCGGGTTGACGACACTGATCGGCTTGGAGCGGACCATCCAGGGCAAGAGCGCGGGCCTGCGCACCCAGACCATCGTCGGCACTGCGGCGGCACTGATCATGCTGATCAGCAAGTATGGCTTCGACGACGTCCTGGCACCCGGCCGGATTATGCTCGACCCCTCCCGTGTCGCGGCCCAGATCGTCTCCGGCATCGGCTTCCTGGGCGCGGGCATCATCATCACCCGGCGCGGCGCGGTGCATGGCCTGACGACCGCAGCGGCGGTCTGGGAATCCGCCGCGATCGGCATGGCGGCCGGCGCCGGCCTGCTGCTCTTGGGCGTAGCCGTCGTGGCGCTGCACTTCGTCAGCGCACTCGCCTTCAACGGGCTCGAACGCCACCTGACGGCGCGGCTGCGCGGCACCATCGGGCTCCAAATCATCTACACCAACGGACGCGGGGTGCTGCGCGAACTGCTGCGGCTCTGCGGGCAACGCGACTGGCAGCTGACCGAGCTCGACGCCGACCCACACGATATCGACAACGGCGAGGTCGCGGTGACGATGACGCTCTCCGGCCCCAAGATCGCCAACGCCAAGAACATCTTCGCCGAGGTCGACGGGGTGGTGGCCGTGATTCGCGCCGAGGACGAGGCCGATTGATTCAGCGCGGCGCGCTGACGCGCCGCGCGCCGCGGGCCGCGCGGTGGCTGCCGACAGCGCCGGCCAGGGTCACGGCCGTGAACACCGTGAACAGCCACCGGGCCGCCGCCGCATCGCCGCCGTGGGATGCGTTGACCACCACGCCGGCCAGCCCGGCGCCGAACGCCGCCGAGATGAGCTGCACGGTGTTGATGGCCGCGGCCGCCGCGCCGCCCTCGCCCGGGTCGTCGACGGAGCCCATCGCCCGCGCTGAGAGGTGCGGCCACGCCATCCCGATGCCGATCCCATCGATCAGCAGGGCGAGGGCCCATAGGCCGACCGTCCCCGCCGAGGCGTTGTCGCGTTGCGTGAGCGCGGCCAGCGCGAGACCCGATGCCACCACCACCGGCGCCGCCGCGATGACCCGACCGACCGTCCGCGGGTTCTCCAGCGAGGCGCTGAGGATCTCGCTGACCGTCCAGCCGATCGCGACGGCCGCGCCGAGAAAACCGGCCGCCACGGGCGTCAGATGGGCCAGCTGCTGGCCGAACAGCGGCACGTAGATGTCGACCATCGCCCCGGCCATCAGCACCCCGAGAGTGAGGTAGATCCACTTCAACGGTCCCGGGCCGAACGCGCTCGGGGGCAACACCGCCGCGCGCGTCCGCCAGTCCACCACCACGAACAGCGCGACCAGCGTCACACCGACGGCCAGCAGCCCGACCGTCGCGGCGACGGCGTGCGGAACCTGGGCAGCGCTGACGGCCAGCGCGCCGGCGCCGACCAGCACCAACGACAGCACCGGCACCTTGCGCGCCGAGGCTGCGCCGGTCGCGTCGCCCCGGCCGGCGGGGAGTGCGACCGGAACCAGCACGGCCATCGGCGCCGCCAGCAGGGCCATCGACACGAAGGCCCAGCGCCACAGGCCGAACTCGGCGAACAGGCCACCCGTCGCGGGACCGACGACGGTGGCGACCCCCCACATCGCCGATACCACCGCCGAACCGCGGGTCCACAGCGAGCGCGGCAGCGCGGCGTTGATCACCGCGTACCCGAGGCCGGCCAGCAGCCCGCCCGCCAGGCCCTGCAGGGTGCGCCCCGCGATGAGGAGCTCCATGGTGGGCGCCGCTCCGCACGTCAGGCTCGACAGGCCGAACAGGCCCAGCCCAACCAGGTACGAGGACCGCGCCCCGACGCGCAGCAGGAGCGGATTGACCAGCGTCGCCGCCACCACGGAGCCGACGAGGTAGAGCGTGGTCACCCAGGCGTAGAGGCGGCTGCCGCCTATCTCGGCGACCGTGTTGGGCAGCAGGCTACTGGTTAGGAATTCGTTGGTGGCGTAGAGCGCCACACCACCGGCCAGCACGACCAGCGTGCCCAGATACCTGCCGTCGAGGAGCTCACGCCAACTGCCGGACGGATGCGTCACTTGAGGCCGGCCGCGTCCATCCCGCGCAGTTCTTTCTTCAGGTCGGCGATCTCGTCGCGGAACCGGGCGGCGAGCTCGAACTGCAGATCCCGCGCGGCGGCCATCATCTGCTCGGTGAGGTCCTTGATCAGGTCGGCGAGCTCCGCGCGCGGCATGCTCGACGTGTCACGGCCCTCGAACACCCCGGCGCTGACGGCCCGGCCGGGCTCGCCGGGGGCGCGGCGGCCTCGGGACGCGTTGCGGCCCGACCCGCCGATTCCCACGGTCTCGGTGTCGTCGGCCTCGCGGTAGACCTGGTCGAGGATGTCGGCGATCTTCTTGCGGAGCGGTTGCGGGTCGATACCGTGCGCCTCGTTGTAGGCGACCTGCTTGGCCCGGCGCCGCTCGGTCTCGTCGATGGCCTCCTTCATCGAGTCGGTCATCTTGTCGGCGTACATGTGCACCTCGCCGGAGACATTGCGCGCGGCGCGGCCGATGGTCTGGATGAGGCTGCGGGTCGACCGCAGGAAGCCCTCCTTGTCGGCGTCGAGGATCGCCACCAGCGACACCTCGGGCAGGTCGAGGCCCTCGCGCAGCAGGTTGATGCCGACGAGCACGTCGTACTCCCCCAGCCGCAGCTGGCGCAGCAGCTCCACCCGGCGCAGGGTGTCTACCTCGGAGTGCAGGTAGCGCACCCGAATGCCCATCTCCAGCAGATAGTCGGTGAGGTCCTCGGCCATCTTCTTGGTGAGGGTCGTCACCAGCACCCGCTCGTCGGCCTCGGTGCGCTTGCGAATCTCTCCGATCAGGTCGTCGATCTGCCCCTTCGTCGGCTTGACCACCACCTTGGGGTCGACCAGCCCGGTCGGGCGGATCACCTGCTCGACGAACTCGCCGGCGGACTGGCTGAGCTCGTAGGGGCCCGGGGTGGCCGACAGATACACCGTCTGACCGATCCGCTCGGCGAACTCCTCCCAGGTCAGCGGGCGGTTGTCGCACGCCGAGGGCAGCCTGAACCCGTACTCCACCAGGTTGCGCTTGCGGGACATGTCGCCCTCGTACATGCCCCCGATCTGAGGCACAGTGACGTGCGACTCGTCGATGACCAGCAGGAAGTCCTCCGGAAAGTAGTCCAGCAGCGTCGCCGGCGGCGAGCCCGGTCCGCGACCGTCGATGTGGCGGGAGTAGTTCTCGATGCCGGAGCAGAAGCCGACCTGGCGCATCATCTCGATGTCGTAGTTGGTCCGCATTCGCAACCGCTGGGCCTCCAGCAGCTTGCCCTGGCTCTCGAACTCGGCGAGCCGCTCCTCGAGCTCCCGCTCGATCGTCGAGATCGCGTGGGCCATCCGCTCCGGGCCGGCTACGTAGTGGGTGGCCGGGAAGATGCGCAGCGAGTCGACCTGGCGGATCACCTCGCCGGTCAGCGGGTGCAGGTAGTACAGCGCCTCGATCTCGTCGCCGAAGAACTCGATGCGGACCGCCAGCTCCTCGTACGACGGGATGATCTCCACGGTGTCGCCGCGCACCCGAAACGAGCCGCGGGTGAAGGACAGGTCGTTGCGGGTGTACTGGACGTCGACCAGCAGTCGCAGCAGCCCGTCGCGGGGAACTTCGGCGCCCACCTGCAATTCGACGGAGCGGTCGAGGTACGACTGCGGCGTGCCCAAGCCGTAGATGCACGACACCGACGCCACCACCACCACGTCGCGCCGAGACAGCAGGGCCGACGTCGCCGAGTGCCGCAGCCGCTCCACGTCGTCGTTGATCGAGCTGTCCTTCTCGATGTAGGTGTCGGTCTGCGCGATGTACGCCTCGGGCTGGTAGTAGTCGTAGTACGAGACGAAGTATTCGACGGCGTTGTGCGGCAACATCTCCCGCAGCTCGTTCGCCAGCTGGGCGGCCAGCGTCTTGTTTGGCGCCATCACCAGCGTGGGCCGCTGCACCCGTTCGATGAGCCACGCGGTGGTGGCCGATTTGCCGGTGCCCGTGGCGCCGAGCAGCACGACGTCTCGCTCCCCCGCCCTGATCCGGCGCTCGAGTTCGTCGATGGCGGCGGGCTGATCACCGGCGGGCGGATACGGGCTGACGACCTCGAAGCGGCCGCCCACGCGGACGACCTCGTCGACCGCGCGATATTCCGAGTGCGCGAGTACTGGATGTTCAGTGGCGAAAGCCATGCCACCAGGGTAGAGCGCCTCACCGACAAGTGCTCCGGTGCTGGTCGTTGGGGGTCTCCCCGCCTACCGCGAGCGTGCGCAGATGCACGCGTGCTACGGCGTGTCGGCGTACGTTTGCGCACGCTCGGCTACTGCCCCGCAACACTATCTACTCGTTGCAGACCATTGCACTCGAGCACTCGCAGCACTAAGCGCTTCTGAGCAACCTGCTCATGGTGGGTCGGCGTATAGACGCGGTTCATTGATGACCGGTCGGGCTCGCTCCGGGCGAGCCTCCAACGCGATGTCTGGCGGTGGCGTATACCGGTACTCGTCGGGAATCTCCGAGGCGCGCACAGGCAGACTTTTGTCGAGGGGAAAGCCGCACCAAAGGATGGCGCCCGGTTCGGGGGGTGCTCGGACGTCCCGCAACCTTCCTCCAAGTCGAGGACATAGTAAAAGGTCACCGCTTCACCCGCGTCCAACCAAGGGCCCTCGCCGATAAGCGACCGCCGAGTGTCACGTACGAGCCCCCAAGGTGATATCCGACGGCGAGGACTCGTAGACCAGGTACATCATTGGCCCGTGTGTCCACGCGTGGGACACCATAAAAGCTGGCCGCTGCCCCCCAGGTTTTCAGCTTCGATGCGGTGCAACAACTTTCGCAGCACCCCGACAGCGAATTCGCTTGCAGCCCGCGACGATTCAGATGATGGGCACATAGTTATCCACCCACGGTGGGGTCCACGTCCATTTCGGTCCTAATGTGATCACTCCACTGCCGCCCTCGAGAGGAAAAATTGTGATCACCCCTGGGCCAACCGCATTAGCGCCGCGTCGGCACGACAAGCTCGGCCCCGGCGAGGCGCTCCAGCGAGTTCCCACAAGCTGCCCAGCGGCGGGGGCGGCGCACAGGGGCTGCATGGGCCGCAGCTTATGCACCCGGTAACTCCCCTACCAGTCACCCCGCCAACCGCGAGCGTGCGCGAATGTACGCGTACGACGGCGTGTCGGCGTGCAAACGCGCACGCTCACCGGTGGGGACGCTCGCCGAAAGAGGCGGGGCCTAGCCCGCAGGGCGGGTCCAGGTCCGCGTGACGGGGTCACATTCGAGCAGGTGCCCGTCGTTCGAGGTGGACATGGCGAACACCGCAAGCCCGGGCCGGTCGCACGAGCTGCCGGAGGCGTGCACGCCGGTCGTGATGGGCGCGCGAGCCCAGCTGTCGCCCTCGCAGACGATCTGCTCGTTGTTGGTGGGGTCGTAGGACAGCTTGTCGATGTCGCTGCACGGCCCGCCCAGGACGGGTGGCGAACCCGGCGTCGTCGGCGGGTTCGTCGTGGCGGCCGCCTGGGCGGGGTCGGCTATCTTCAGGCCCGCGGGCACGTCGCCCGCCCGGGTGGCGACCACCGGAACCCGGACCACCGCGCCCTGGGCGCCGCACTCGTTGCTCAGCACGGTCTCGGTGACGGTGCCGCGCAGGGTGCCGTCGGCCTGCGGGGCCAGCGACCAGGCGATGGTCTCCTGCTGGGTCGCCTGCGCCTGCCCGTTCGGCTGGGTGCACCCCACCCGCTGCTGCTGCGGCGTGCCCTGCCAGTAGCCACCCACGAATCGCAGCGTGTCGGTGTGGCCACCGTCGGCGGTGCTGGCCGCCTGGTGGTTGCCGTCGTCGAGCTGAACAGCCGTCGCGGCGCAGCCGTTGGTGGTGGTGCACACCGAGCGGAAGGCCCACCAATCGCTCGTGATCCCGTCGTGCCGGATCGGGATGCCGTTGGCGGTCTGCTTGCTGCGGTTGTACGTCAACTGGTAGATGCCGTTGAGCGCGGGGCCGCCGGATCGCACGGCGGCGGCGCTGGGCGCCGGGACGGAAGGCTTCGACGCGAGCGCGGGGGTGCTCGGCGAGCCGTCGGGCTGGAACGAATACAGCAGCGACCACGTCGTGGCCACCGCGACGAGCACCGCGCACACCAGCGCCGTGGCCCACCGTGCCCGCGACGAGAAACGGCGGCTCAAGGCGGAGACGGCACCGCGCGGCCGCAGAGCCTCGACGACGTCGGAGTCGGCTTCCACGTCGACTTCCACGTCAACCATTGCCTCGACGCGCGCGCTGACCGCAGCGGCGAAGGCGCGGCACCGTTCGAACCTATCCTCGGGCTGCTTGGCGAGCGCTATACGGAACACCTCGTCCAGGTCCGACAGCTCCGGGCGGTATTGGCTGAGCGGCGGCGGATCCTCGTGCAAGTGCTGGCTGATCACCGCGATCGGGTTGGAGTGCCGGAACGGCGGAGCCCCGGTGAGCAGGTGGAAAGCCGTTGCCGCCAAGGCGTATTGGTCGGCACGGCCGTCGATCTTGCCGCCCGTCAACTGTTCCGGCGCGGCGTAGGCCACCGTCCCCACCGCGACGTTGGTCTCGGTGATGCCGCTGATATCCCCGAGGTGGCGCGCCACCCCGAAGTCGGCCAGGACGATGCGACGCTCGCCGTCTTCGGGGTGGGTGAGCAGAATGTTTGCGGGTTTGACGTCGCGGTGCAGCAGTCCGCGATCGTGGGCATAGTCGAGCGCGCCGGCGACGGCCTGCACGATGTCGCACACGTCCTCGATGGGCATCCCGTCCTGGTAACCCTCTTTCACCAGCCGAGCGGCGTCGGTGCCCTCGACGTAGTCCATGGATATCCAGAGCTGACCGTTGAACTCGCCGCGATCGTGGACGCCGACGATGTGCGGGTGCCACAGCGTCGCGGCGAGATCGGCCTCCCGGTTGAACCTTTCGCGGAATTCGGGGTCCGCCGTGACGGCCTCGGCGAGCACCTTGATGACGTCGCGGCGGGGCAGCCGGGGATGCAACGCCAGGTACACCTCGGCCATCCCGCCGGCGCCCAGCTGCCGCAGGATCGTGTAACCCGCGAACGGCGCGCCGTTGGACACCGCGAGCCGGGAACCGCTGACCTCACCCCGCCGTGGCGGCGCCTCCGGCTCCACCGCGGGGATCGAGCTCACAGGGGGAACGCGGCGGAACAGATGCGCGACCGTCGCCGAGGGCAACGACTGAAAACCCGCGCGCAACGCCTCGCGGGCCTGCCTAGGGTTGCTCAGCAGCCGCCGCCCGGCATCCAGGCGCCGCGTCGCCTTGTCATCCATCTCTCGTCGTCCCCTCCTTTCCGTGCTCTACCGGTCCGCGTACCCCGCGCACCCAACCCACGCCGGCAGCCCCCACGTTCGAATGATGCCGGATGGCCGTGGGCAATTGGTCTCCCCAAGCTATGAGGTGGCTATGAGTCACGAAATCGAAATAAAGCCAAAGCACGGGCGGGTCCCATGGGGGCACTCGACGCACGGACCGATACTTGAAGGGTGAATCGACCCGCCCCGCCTGTCCTGACAGTTCGGTACGACGGGTCCCAACGTTCTTTCGCGGCCGGACATGAGGTCGTCATCGGGCGCGACATCGACGCCGACGTGCGCGTCGCGGATCCGCGCATCTCGCGGGCGCACCTGCTCGTGCGCTTCGACCAGGGCCGGTGGCTGGCAATCGACAACGGCTCACTGAACGGGACCTACCTGAACGGGTACCGGATGCCCGTCATCGACATCCATGACGGCCAGAGCATCCACGTCGGAAACCCGCAGGGACCGCGCCTCACCTTCGCGATCGGACCGCAGCACGGCCCGACCAGCCGCCCGCGTCAGACCCGGCTGGCGCACGACTCCGGGCCGCCCACCCAGTCTTGGTCCGTGCCCCCCGAGCAAACGAATCCCACCCAGCCCCCGGTGCCGCCGCGGGCCCGGCCCGGCGGCCGGCCCCCCGGCCCCGGCCGCAGCGGTCCGCCGGCGCCGCGGACAGCTCCGCGCGGCCGGCCGGCCAACCCGCCGGGGCGGCCACCCAATTCGCCGCCGAGGCAGCCGGTTCCGCCGCCGCGTCAGGCACCCCAGCCGCGCCGGACCCCGACGTCGTCGACGCCGCGGCCGTCTGGGACACCCGAAACCCCGCCCGACCAGCTGACCGTGGTCAACGCGGACCAGGCGGCGAGGTCTTATCCGGCCCCGCCCGAGGCCGGCGACACCCCGGACCCGACTCCGGCCGCCGAGTTCACCGTCATCGACGCCAAGACCGCCGACGTGTCCAACCTCGCCACCAGAATGGTGAAATTCCTTACACCGCGGTCGACACCGGGCCATCAGGCCGGTGAGGTCACGATCGGTCGTGCCGCCGAGAACGACATCGTGGTCTCGGACGTGTTGGCCTCGCGCGAACACGCCACGTTGGTGCCGACGCGGCTCGGCACGGAGATCCGGGACAAGAGCGTCAACGGGACGTTCGTCAACGGCACCCGGGTGGGGTCGGCGATCCTGTCCGAGGACGACGTCGTCACCATCGGCAACGTCGACCTGGTGTTCCGCAACGGCTCCCTGATCCAGCGCAGCGAGGCCGCAACGCGCACAGGCGGTCTGGAGGTGCGCAACGTCAAATACGCCGTCGACAACGGCAAGCAGTTGCTCGACAACATCTCGCTGACCGCCAGGCCCGGCACACTGACCGCGGTGATAGGCGGCTCGGGCGCCGGGAAGAGCACCCTGGCCCGGTTGATCGCCGGCTACGCGCGCCCGACGTCTGGATCGGTCAGCTTCGAGGGCCACGACGTCCACGCCGAGTACGCGTCGCTGCGCAGCAGGATCGGCATGGTGCCCCAGGACGACGTGGTGCACCGCCAGCTGACCGTGAACCAGGCCCTGGGCTACGCCGCCGAACTGCGGTTGCCGCCGGACACCGGCAAGGCCGACCGCGCCAAGGTGGTCGCCCGGGTCCTCGAAGAACTCGACCTGACCAAGCACGCCGAGACCCGGGTGGACAAGTTGTCCGGCGGACAACGCAAACGCGCGTCCGTGGCGCTCGAATTGCTCACCGGGCCTTCGTTGTTGATCCTCGACGAACCCACGTCCGGCCTGGATCCCGCGCTCGACCTGCAAGTCATGACGATGCTGCGCCAGCTGGCCGACGCCGGCCGCGTCGTGCTGGTCGTCACCCACTCGCTGTCCTACCTCGATGTCTGCGACCAGGTCCTGCTGATGGCGCCCGGCGGCAAGATCGCCTACTGCGGATCGCCCGACCAGATCGGCGACGCGATGGGCACCACCAACTGGGCGAAGATCTTCACCAACGTCGGCGCCGATCCCGAAGAAGCGAACCGGCGGTTCCTGGCCCAGACCGAGGCGCAGGAGCGGTCGCAGAAACGGGTGCCGGCGAAGGCCGACGCCGCGGAGGACCTGGGCGAACCGGTGCACACGAGTGTGCGGCGGCAGATCTCGACCATTGCGCGCCGACAGGTCCGGCTGGTTATCGCCGACCGCGCCTACTTCATCTTTCTGGCGCTATTGCCGTTCATCCTCGGTTCGCTGTCGCTGACCGTTCCGGGCGGCAACGGATTCCACGCTGCCGGCCCGAACGCCGGCACCCCGGACGAAGCCGCCCAGATACTCGCGCTGTTGATGCCGGCGGCCGCCTTCATGGGGACGGCGCTGACCATCCGCGACCTGGTCGGCGAACGCGCCATCTTCCAGCGCGAGCAGGCGGTTGGGCTGTCCACGACGGCCTACCTGCTGGCGAAGACGGCGGTGTTCTGCGGCTTCGCCGTCGTGCAGTCGGCGATCGTCACGGCGATCGTGGTGGTCGGCAAGAGCGCACCGACGCGGGGCGCCGTCCTGCTGGGCCATTCGACTGCGGGCGCGACCGCCGAGCTGTTCGCCACGGTCGCGGCGACCTGCGTCGCATCGGCGATCCTCGGGCTGGCGATTTCGTCGCTGGTGCGCTCCAGCGAGCAGATCATGCCGCTGTTCGTGGTGACCGTCATGGCGCAACTCGTGCTGTGCGGCGGGATGGTGCCGGTGACCGGCCGCCTCGGGCTTGACCAGCTGTCCTTCGCGATGCCGGCGCGGTGGGGTTACGCGGCGGCGGCCTCGACCGTCGACGTGCGGAACCTGGTGCCGGGTTCGCTGGTGCCCCAGGACCGATTCTGGGTGCACACGACGAAGGTCTGGCTGCTGGACATGGGTATGCTCGCCGCCCTGTCGCTGTTCTACGCCGGATTCGTGCGATGGAAGATCCGGTTGCGCAGGTA
This sequence comes from Mycobacterium sp. 050134, assembly GCF_036409085.1. Taxonomy (NCBI): domain Bacteria; kingdom Bacillati; phylum Actinomycetota; class Actinomycetes; order Mycobacteriales; family Mycobacteriaceae; genus Mycobacterium; species Mycobacterium sp. 050134. Next base: position 231,750 of record NZ_JAZGLV010000006.1, on the reverse strand, counting down.
AGAGGAGGCACCATACATCCGCCCAAGCGCGAGACGTTCGACCTCGCGGCCCGCACGAACACCGACCCGAAGGGCATCGTGCGGACCGTCGACGAGTACGTGCGACGACCGTGGGGTCTCTACCTGGCCCGGCCGACCCCGGGCCGGGTGCAGTTCCACTACCTCGAGTCGTGGCTGCTGCCCTCACTCGGCCTTCGCGCCACGGTGTTCCACTTCAACCCCGGGCACGAACGCGACCACGACTACTACCTGGATGTCGGCGAATTCACCCCTGGAACCGACGTGTGGCATTCCGAGGACCACTACCTCGACGTCGAGGTTCGCACCGGCCAGCGGGCGGTGCTGACCGACGTCGACGAGCTGCTCGAGGCCGTGCGTCACGGGCTGCTGACGCCGGACGTGGCGGAGCGGGCGGTGCGGCGCGCAGTCGACGCCGTCGACGGCCTGGCCCGCAACGGCTACGACCTGTCGCGGTGGCTGGCGGGCAACGGCATCGACGTCACGTGGCGGGCCTGACCACCAGCAATCGTGCCCACCGTTCGGGGCGGTCTGTTGTTCGAACCGGGGCCTAATGGCCCTAGGGCGGGCTGGACGCGGAGCCCTAGGTTCGACAGGGTCGGCCGACACCGCGGTCGTTAAGTCGACGACGCCGCGAACGCTGACGGACGCCAGCTTTGCGGAGTTTTGATGATTGGCGACAACAGGCTCGAGGTGGGCGGTGGCGTTTTTTCAGGTGGTCGCCATCGACCTCGACGGCACGCTGACATCGCGGGGCCGACTCTCGGCGCAGGCGCTCGACGCGATCTACGACGCCCGGCACCAAGGACTCGTGGTCGTGTTGGTCACCGGCCGCATCGAAGCCGAATTGCTGGCTGAGTTTCCGAACATCGCCGACTACTTCGACGCCCTGGTGCTCGAAAACGGCGCCGTGATGGTGATCAAGGGCCATGCCCAAACGCTGGCGGAGCCGGTGGACCGCGCGCTCGACGACGCACTCCTCAAGCGCCGCTTGCCATTTCGCCGCGGCCAGGCGCTGGTGGCGGTGGCCGGTGAACACGCCGCGACCGTCGTCGACCTGATCGGTGAACTCGGGCTAGACTGCCAGATCGTCCGGAACCGGGACGCGCTCATGGTGCTGCCGGCCGGCGTCACCAAAGGCACCGGCCTCAGCGCCACCCTGTCCGAACTCCACCTCTCCCCGCACAACGCCATCGCCGTCGGGGATGCGGAGAACGACCTGTCGATGTTCGCCGTCGCCGAGATCGGCATCGCCGTCGCCGACGCCGTTTCTTCGGTGCTGCGCCACGCCGACCTCGTCCTCGACGACGCGAACGGCGCCGGCCTCGCCGGCCTGCTGGCCGGGCCGCATCTGACCGGAGCCCGGCGATTCTGCCCGGCCCGGCGGTGGGTCGAGGTCGGGACCTTCGACAATCGATCGCCGGCCCGCGTCCCGGGGAGCCAGGGCCGCATCCTCGTCACCGGGCCGGCCGGGTCGGGGAAGAGCTATCTCGTCGGCCTGATGGCCGAGCGCTGGATCCAGGCCCACTACTGCGTGCTCGTGATCGATCCCGAAGGCGACCACGTGCAACTGCAGCAGCTCACCGGGGTGCGGGTGGTCGACGGGCGAGACCACCTTCCCGAACCGATCGAGCTGGTGACCGGCCTGGACCCGCGCACCAGCCTGGTGGTGGACATGTCCGGCGTGCCCGACCCGGTGAAGATGGAGTACCTGCATCGCCTCCGGTCGACCGCCGAGGCGCACCGCGAGCAGCACGGGCTGCCGCACTGGGTTGTCTACGACGAGGCGCACCTGCTGGGCACCGACGAGGAGGCGCACTGGGCGCGGCGCGGCGGCTACGTGTTGTGCTCGTTCGCCCCGGCCGCACTGCCCGCCGGCGAGATCGACAGCAGCGACGTGTCGTTGACGCTGCCGGACGACGGCGCCGGGAACGAAATGGCCGGCCTGCGGCGCGCCGTGCTGCGATTGGGCTCGGGACCACCGCGCGCGTTCACCATCGCCGACCGCCAAACCGAACACGTGCGGCACCGCCGGAAGTACGCCGACGTCCGGCTCCCCAACGAGCGCCGGTTCTACTTCCACGGCGCGGACGGGCAGTCCGTGCGTCCGGCCTCGACGATGGACGAGTTTCGCACCGCCGTAAGCCATCTCGATCAGCGAGCGCTGCAATACCATCTCGATCGCGGGGACTTCTCCCGCTGGCTGGAGGGCACCATCGCCGACCGGGACTTCGCCCAGCAGGTCGCGGCCTGGGAGGACGAGGTCGCGGCCCGGCACGCCGCCGATGTAGAACGCGTGCGCGACCAGCTCGTCCGCGCCGTGCACGACAGGTACCTTCTCCCCCAGAGCCCCGGCGAGACCCCGGCGGCGCCGCCGCACCCGTGAGTCCGCCGCCCCGTCGGGTACCGTGTCTCAATGGGCGGGACCGAGCCTGATCCGGACGGTTTGTCATGACCGACTTCGCGGGCCTGCCCGCCCCGGTGCGCGCGGCACTGCGGGACGAGCCCGTCCCGGACTGGTGCGCACCCACGCTGGCCACCCTCACCGACAAGCGATTCTCCGATCCGGACTGGATCTTCGAGCGCAAGTTCGACGGCATGCGCTGCCTGGCCTTCCGGGACGGCGAACGGGTGCGCCTCCTGTCCCGAAATCGCCTGTCCCTCAACGACACCTACCCCGAGCTGGTCGACGCGCTCGGCGCCCAGCGCACCACCCGATTCGTGGTCGACGGGGAGGTGGTGGCGTTCGACGGGCGCCGCACCAGCTTCGAGCGGCTGCAGGGCCGGCTGGGCATCACCGACCCGCAAGTGGCCCGGGCGTCGCCGGTGCGCGTCTACTACTACCTGTTCGACCTGCTGCACGTCGACGGAAAATGCACGCGGGACGTGCCGCTGCGATGGCGGAAACGATTGCTGCGCAACGTTATCGAATTCTGCGGGCCGCTGCGCTACACGCCGCACCGGATCGCGGATGGCATCGAGGCCTACCGGACCGCGTGCGAGCGCGGCGACGAGGGCGTCATCGCCAAGCGCGCCGACTCCGCCTACGACGGCCGCCGCTCCCCGAATTGGCTGAAGTTCAAGTGCGTCCGCGACCAGGAGCTGGTGGTGGGCGGCTATACCAGCCCGAAAGGGAGCCGCGTCGAGCTGGGGGCGCTGCTCCTCGGCTACTACGACGGTCCCGACCTGGTGTATGCGGGCAAGGTCGGCACCGGCTTCGACGAGGCGACGTTGCACAGCCTGCACGACCGGCTGTCGTCGATCCCCCGGGACACGCCGCCGTTCACCCGCGGCCTCGGGCGCGCAGCGGGCGCCAGCTGGGTGCGCCCCGAGCTGGTGGTCCAGATCGGGTTCACCGAGTGGACCCGCGACGGGAAGCTGCGCCACCCCCGGTATCTAGGCCTGCGGACCGACAAAGACGCCGCCGAGGTCGCGCGGGAGTCCCCCTGATGGGCGGCAGCTCGGTCGAGGTCACCCACCCGGACCGGGTGCTGTTCCCGGCCGACGGCATCACCAAGCGTGACCTCGTCGACTACTACGCCGCCGTGGCCGGCGCAATGCTGCCGCACCTGAAGGGGCGGCCGCTCAATGCGCAGCGGTTCCCGCGGGGCATCGGTGACCCCGGCTTCGTGCAGCAGGATTTCGCCGATTCGCTGCCCGAGTGGATGGGGCGCGTCGAGGTCGCCAAGGAAGACGGCACCGTCGTGCATCCGGTCGCCGAGAGCCCGGACGCGCTGCGCTGGCTGGCCAACCAGAACTGCGTCACCCTCCACGCCTGGCAGTCGCGGCTGAGCCGGCTGAACGAGCCCGATCGACTCGTGTTCGACCTGGACCCGTCCGAAGGCGACTTCGCGGTGGTGAGGGCGACGGCGCGCGCGGTGGCCGGGCTGCTGCGGGACCTCGGGCTCGTCACCTACGTCCAGGTGACCGGGTCGCGCGGGTTGCACGTCGTGGCGCCGGTACGCCCGGAGACCGATTTCGACACCGCCCGCCAGTTCGCCCGCGACGTCGCCGAACTGGTGGCGGCGGACGACCCCGCGCACCGCACCGTCGAAGCCCGCAAGCAGAAGCGGGGCGGCCGGGTGTACCTCGACGTCATGCGAAACGCCTACGCGCAGACCGCCGTTGCGCCCTATTCCGTGCGGCCCCGGGCCGGTGCCCCGGTGGCAACACCGGTCGAGTGGGAGGAATTGGACGCCGCGGGCCTGCGGGCGGACTGCTTTACCATCCGCGATGTCCCCAAACGGCTGACGCGCCAACCCGATCCGTGGGCCGGGATGCCCCGGCACGCCCGCTCGCTGGCCGGCCCCATGCGGCGGCTGGCCAAGCTGCGCGCCTAGGGCCGCCACCCGGTTGAGTCGGCCCACTCCCAGGCCCGCCGGTAGGCGTCGAGGAGCCATGGCTCCTTGGCGTCGGCGTAGGAGGAGATGTCACCGTCGGCACCCCGTTCAGCCATGCGCTTGACGGCCAGGTAGTCGGCACGCTCCTGAGGGTTCGCCGCCAACCAGTCGACGAACAGCAGAGCGAACTGCTGATTGGGCCAGCCGTCCACCCGGACATGCACGTTGGTCGGCCGGCCCGGATCCGCCGAGGCATGAAACCTCTTGTGCCATAACGCCGAATCGTCACTGTGATCATAGCGGCCCACGGTGCTGCGGGCATCGGTCTTAGCGACATCACCGGTGATGTGCTGCATGCGTGGGTACCCGGCGGCCAGCAAGGGCTCGGCAAGTTCATCGGCCACCGCGAGCGACTCGACGGTGATCTGAATGTCGATGACGTCCTTGGCCTCGAAGTCGGGCACGGCGGTCGAGCCGATGTGGTCGACGCGCAACGCCCGGTGGCCGCACGCGGTCTTCAGGCGGGCCAGGATTCGCCGCGCCTGATCGCGCCAATTCGGGTCGGGGGGCACCAGACGCGCGGGCGCCCTGGCGATCTGGCGCTCACTCAGATTATGCGCGAACGGCAGGATGCGGTTGTCCCACACCTCCCGGCCGCGCTTGACCAAATCCTCTTGACTGCCCGAATTGTCGACCCAGATGTCGGCGACGGCGCGGCGCTGCTCGTCGCTGGCCTGCGCGGCGATCCTCGCGCGGGCGTCCTCCTCCGGCATGCCGCGCTGGTCGACGAGCCGCCGCAGCCGGACCTCGACGTCGGCGTAGACGATCACCACCAGCGGGAAGAACGGGGCCATCCCCGACTCCACCAGCAGCGGAATGTCTTCCACCACAACCGAATCGTCGGGCACCGACGCGATGATCTCGGCTCGGCGCTTGCCGACCAACGGGTGCACGATGCCGTTGAGCTTCGCGCGGGCCTCGTCGTTCGGGAATGCCTTGGCGGCCAGCGCCGGCCGGTTCAGCGAGCCGTCGGGGAGCAGGATGTCCGCGCCGAACGCCTCGACGAGCGCCGCCAGGCCCTCGGTTCCCGGCTCGACCACCTCGCGCGCGATGACGTCCCCGTCGACGACGACGGCACCGCATTGCGCGAAGGTGGCCGAGAGTGCCGATTTACCGGCGCCGATGCCACCGGTCAACCCGATGCGCAGCATGGGAGAACGCTGCTACGCGTTGCCGGCGAGCTTCTCCCGCAGGGCCGCCAGTTGGGCGTCGCTGGCCAGGGATCCACCGGCCGCCTTCTCCTCGCGCGCACCACCGCTGCTCGACGACTGGTCGCCGGCGCCGTGCCCGGCGGCCTCGGCCGCGGCGAACTTCTCCATCTGCGCGGTGTGCATCTTGTGCCGGCGCTCGGCCTCCGCGTAGCGGGCCTCCCACTCGTTGCGCTGGGCGTCGAAGCCTTCCATCCACTCGTTGGTCTCGGCGTCGAAGCCCTCGGGGAAGATGTAGTTGCCCTGGTCGTCGTAGCTGTCGGCCATGCCGTACTTCGCCGGGTCGAACTCCTCGGTGTAGTCCTCGTTGGCCTGCTTGAGCGACAACGAGATCCGGCGGCGCTCCAGGTCGATGTCGATGACCTTGACCATGGCGTCGTCGCCGACGGCGACCACCTGGTCGGGAACCTCGACGTGCCGCTCGGCCAGCTCGGAGATGTGCACCAGGCCCTCGATGCCCTCTTCGACGCGGACGAACGCGCCGAACGGCACCAGCTTGGTGACCTTGCCGGGGACGATTTGGCCGATCGCGTGGGTGCGGGCGAAGTGCCGCCACGGGTCTTCCTGAGTCGCCTTGAGCGACAAGGACACCCGCTCGCGATCCATGTCGACGTCGAGCACCTCGACGGTGACCTCGTCGCCCACCTGGACGACCTCGGACGGGTGGTCGATGTGCTTCCAGGACAGCTCGGAGACGTGCACCAGGCCGTCGACGCCGCCGAGGTCGACGAACGCACCGAAGTTGACGATCGAGGAGACGACCCCCTTGCGGATGGCGCCCTTCTGCAGCTGGTTGAGGAACTCGCTGCGCACCTCGGACTGGGTCTGCTCCAGCCAGGCGCGGCGCGAGAGCACCACGTTGTTGCGGTTCTTGTCCAGCTCGATGATCTTGGCCTCGATCTCCTTGCCGATGTACGGCTGCAGATCGCGGACGCGGCGCATCTCGACCAACGAGGCGGGCAGGAAGCCGCGCAACCCGATGTCGAGGATCAGGCCACCCTTGACGACCTCGATGACCGTGCCCTTGACGGCCTCGTCCTTCTCCTTGAGCGCCTCGATGGTGCCCCAGGCGCGCTCGTACTGCGCGCGCTTCTTGGAGAGGATCAGGCGGCCTTCTTTGTCCTCCTTGGTGAGAACCAGGGCCTCGACCTCATCGCCGACGGAAACGACCTCACTGGGGTCGACATCGTGCTTGATGGAGAGCTCGCGGGCGGGGATGACGCCCTCGGTCTTGTAGCCGATGTCGAGGAGCACCTCGTCCCGGTCCACTTTGACGATCGTCCCCTCGACGATGTCGCCATCGTTGAAGTACTTGATCGTTTTGTCTATTGCGGCAAGAAAATCCTCGCTGGAGCCAATGTCGTTGACGGCTACTTGGGGCGAGGTGACGGTGGGACTCGGCATGTGGTGGGTTGCTCCGGACAGGTTGGGTCGTAGGGACAAATCTGGGATTTACCCATTGAGGCTACTCGACTGGGTACACGCAGGCCAAACCGGTCGCCAGCGCGAGCCGCGCCGCGTTAAGCCCGCGCAAATTCCGGGCCAAATTTTGGCGATCGCCTCAGAACTTCGCGATGAGCGCGACCCCGCCGACCATCAGCAACCCGCCGAGGCATCGCCCCAGGCTGATCGGGTGTGGATCGACGCGGAGCCAGCCGAAATGGTCGATGAGGAGGGACATGATGAGGGCCGCCGTCACGGTGAAGCCCATGAAGGTCGCCGCCCCCACCCTGTTGACCAGCGTCAGGCCGGCGTAGACCTGGACCGCTCCCACCAGGCCGCCGATCACAGCCCACCAGGGCATCGACGCGACGTCTTTCGCGGTGGGCAGGGGCCGCGGCACGAGGAGGAAAGCCGCGATGAAGAACACCGTGATGACGGCGAACGAGACCGCCGACGCCAGCCACGGATTGATCAGGTGTTTGTAGAGCTGCCCGTTCATTGCCGCACCGCATGTCTGCAACGCGCCGCCAAGAATGATGAAAGGGATCATCCACGCTGCGTTCACGGCGCTCCTCATGGTTTCGGGACGGTCACCGCCCCCGGTTGCCGCGCTAGTGTGCGGCCGCGTCCCAAGAGCGACCGTAGCCCACCGAAACCTCGAGCGGGACGTCGAGCGGATAAGCGCCGCCCATCTTTTCGCGCGCCAGCGCCTCGAGGAGTTCCCGCTCGCCGGGCGCGACCTCGAACAGCAACTCGTCGTGCACCTGCAGCAGCATCCGCGACGCCAGCCCGGCCCCTTTGATCGCCCTGTCCACCTCGATCATGGCGACCTTGATGATGTCGGCGGCGCTGCCCTGGATGGGTGCGTTGAGCGCCGCCCGCTCGGCGGCCTCCCGGACCTGGCGGTTGCTGCTGTCCAGCTCGGGGAGGTAGCGGCGGCGGCCCAGCACCGTGGACGTGTAGCCGTCCTTGCGGGCCTGGTCGACGACGGCCATGAGGTAGTCGCGCACCCCGCCGAATCGGGCGAAGTACTGGTCCATCTGGACCTTCGCCTCCTCGGTGGAGATCTTCAGCTGCGTGGACAGCCCGTAGGCGCTGAGCCCGTAGGCCAGCCCGTACGACATGGCCTTCACCCGGCGCCGCAACTCGGGGGTCACCTCGGCGATCGGCACGCCGAACGCACGGGAGGCCACGAAAGAGTGCAGGTCCTCCCCCGTGTTGAAGGCCTCGATCAGCCCCTCGTCCTTGGACAGGTGCGCCATGATCCGCATCTCGATCTGGCTGTAGTCGGCGGTCATCAGTTCGGAGTAGCCGTCACCGACCACGAACGCGTCGCGGATCTGGCGGCCCGCGTCGGTGCGGATCGGGATGTTCTGCAGGTTCGGTTCGGTGGACGACAGCCGGCCGGTCGCGGCGATCGTCTGGTTGAACGTGGTGTGGATGCGGCCGTCGTCGGCCACCGAGTTCAGCAGCCCGTCGACGGTGACCTTCAGCCGGGTCACGTCGCGGTGGACGAGCAGGTGCTGCAGGAACGGGTGCCCCGTCTTGTCGAACAGCGACTGCAGGGCGTCGGCGTCGGTGGTGTAGCCCGTCTTCGTCCGCTTCGTCTTCGGCATGCCGAGTTCGTCGAACAGCACCGCCTGCAACTGCTTGGGCGAGCCGAGGTTGATCTGCTTGCCGATCACGGCGTACGCCGCCTCGGCGGCGTCGCGGATCTCGTCGGCGAACTGGCTCTGCAGCTCGGTCAGCAGCGGCCGATCGACGGCGATGCCGGCGCTCTCCATGCTCGCCAGCACCCGCTGCACCGGCAGTTCCATCTCGCCGAGCAGCGCGGTGGAGGCGATGCGATCCAGCTCGGTATCCAGCGCGTCGGCGAGGTCCGCCACCGCGCGGGCCCGCAGCACGAGCGTCTGGACGGCCTGCTCGTCGACGCCCTCCATGTCGTCGAGAAGCGAGAGTTGTTGCTGCTCGGCCTTTTCCGCGCGCAGCTCGCGCCGCAGATACCGCAACGACAGGTCGTCGAGGGCGAAGCTGCGCTGGCCCGGCCGCACCAGGTAGGCGGCCAGCGCCGTGTCGGAGGTGACGCCGTCCAGCGTCCAGCCGCGCCCCGCGAGGTCGTGGATGGCCAGCTTCGCCTCGTGCAGCGCTTTGGGTTTCGCCGGATCGGCCAGCCAGGCCTGCAGTGCGGCGTCGTCCTCGGGTGTGAGCGTCGCGGTGTCGACGTAGGCGCCCTCCCCGTCGGCCGCGGCGACAGCCAGCGCCGTCGCGTCGCCGCCGTGGGGCAGGTGCGTGCCGACGACGGCCAGCCCGCAGCGGCGCCCGTCGCCGGCATGCTCGGCGAGCCAGCGCCCGACCGTTCCGGGTTCGAGCGCCCCGCCGCGCACGTCAAACCCCTCGTCGACCTCCGGCTCGACGGCGGCCAGCGTGTCGAACAGCCGGTCCCGCAACACCCGGAACTCCAGGTCGTCGAAAAGGCGGTGGATCTGATCGCGGTCCCAGGGCTGCATCCGCAGCGTATCCGGGGTTTGGGGCAGGGGAACGTCGCGGATCAGCTCGGTGAGGTCGCGGTTGCGGATCACGTTGGCCAGGTGCGCGCGCAGCGCGTCGCCGACCTTGCCGCGCACCGACTCGACGTTGTCGACCAGGGACTGCAGCGAGCCATACTCGATGATCCACTTGGACGCGGTCTTCTCCCCAACACCGGGGATGCCGGGCAGGTTGTCGCTGGGGTCGCCGCGCAGCGCGGCGAAATCGGGGTACTGCGTGGGCGTCAGCCCGTACTTCTCGACGACGGCTTCCGGGGTGAACCGGGTCAGTTCGCTGACGCCCTTGCGCGGGTACAGCACGGTTACGTCGTCGCTGACCAGCTGCAGGGAGTCGCGGTCGCCGGTGACCACCAGCACCCGGTAGCCCTCGTTCTCCGCCTGGGTGGCCAGCGTCGCGATCAGGTCGTCGGCCTCGAAGCCCGGCTCGGACAGCACCGTGATGCCCAGCGCGGCCAGCACTTCCTTGGTGATGTCGATCTGGCCGTGGAACTCGTCGGGCGTCGTCGACCGGTTGGCCTTGTACTCCGGGTAGCGCTCCGAGCGGAACGTCTGCCGCGACACGTCGAACGCCGCGGCGATGTGCGTCGGCGCCTCGTCGCGCAGCAGGTTGATCAGCATGGCGGTGAATCCGTAGACGGCGTTGGTGGTCAGGCCGCCACGGGTCTTGAAGTTCTCGGTGGGCAGCGCGTAGAACGCCCGGAACGCCAGCGAATTGCCGTCCAGCAACATCAGCGTGGGCTTGGCGGTGTCCGCTTCGGTCGACCCGGAAGCCTTACTGGCGGTTTTCGCGGCAGTCACGACTCTCACTCTAGGCATCGGGTACGACGCCTCACGCGCCGCCGCGAAACTGCAACACGTTTCAGTTTTGCCCCGCGGCTGGGTACGCTGGCCCGGTGCCAGAGGTCACCAGCCACGAACCCGCGATCGACGGGTGGTTCGCCACCGATGGGGGCGGCCGCCCCCATCTGATCGGCAGCAAATGCCCCGAGTGCGGCACGTACGTGTTCCCGCCGCGCGAGAACAACTGCCCCAACCCGGCCTGCGCCAGCGACACGCTCGACGCCGTCGCGCTGTCGACCCGGGGCACGCTGTGGAGCTACACCGAAAACCGGTATCCCCCGCCCGCGCCCTACCCGGCGGCGGATCCGTTCGAGCCGTTCGCCATCGCCGCGGTCGAGCTGGCCGACGAAGGCATCATCGTGCTGGGCAAGGTGGTCGAGGGCACCCTAGCCACCGACCTGAAGGTCGGGATGGAGATGGAACTGACCACGATGCCACTGTTCACCGACGACGACGGCGTGGAGCGCATCGTCCATGCCTGGAGGATCGCGTCATGAGCACTCCCGAACCGCTCTACATTCTCGGCGCGGGCATGCACCCGTGGGGCAAGTGGGGCCGCGACTTCACCGAATACGGCGTCGTCGCCGCGCGCGCCGCGCTGGCCGAGGCCGGGCTCGACTGGCGGCAGATCCAGCTGGTCGCCGGGGCGGACACCATCCGCAACGGCTACCCGGGCTTCATCGCCGGGTCGACGTTCGCCCAGAAGCTCGGCTGGAACGGCGTGCCGGTCAGCTCCAGCTACGCCGCCTGCGCCAGCGGGTCCCAGGCGCTGCAGAGCGCGCGGGCGCAGATTCTGGCCGGCTTCTGCGACGTCGCGCTGGTGATCGGCGCCGACACCACGCCGAAGGGGGCGTTCGCCCCGGTCGGCGGCGAGCGCAAGAACGACCCGGACTGGCAACGGTTCCACCTGATCGGCGCGATGAACCCGGTGTACTTCGCGCTGCTGGCGCGGCGCCGGATGGACCTCTACGGTGCGACGTCCGAGGACTTCGCCGCGGTCAAGGTCAAGAACTCGCGGCACGGCCTGCAGAACCCGAACGCCCGCTACCGCAAGGAGACCTCGGTCGAGGACGTGCTGGCTAGCCCGGTGGTCTCGGATCCGCTGCGGCAGCTCGACATCTGCGCGACCTCGGACGGTGCCGCGGCCCTGATCGTCGCCAGCGCCGACTTCGCCCGCAAGCACCTGGGCTCGCTCGACGGCGTGCCGTCCGTGCGGGCGGTCAGCACGGTCACCCCGCGCTACCCGCAGCACCTGCCCGAATTGCCGGACATCGCAACGGATTCCACCGCGGCCGTGCCCGCCCCCGACCGGGTTTTCAAGGACCAGATCCTGGATGCGGCCTACGCCGAAGCGGGCATCGGGCCCGAGGACGTCAGTATGGCCGAGGTGTACGACCTGTCCACCGCGCTGGAGCTCGACTGGTACGAGCACCTGGGGCTGTGCGCCAAGGGGGAAGCCGAGGGTCTGCTGCGCAGCGGCGCGACCGCCTTGGGCGGCAGGGTGCCCGTCAACCCGTCAGGCGGGCTGGCCTGCTTCGGCGAGGCCATCCCGGCCCAGGCCATCGCGCAGGTCTGCGAGCTGACGTGGCAGCTGCGGGGCCAGGCCACCGGTCGGCAGGTGGAGAACGCCACCGTCGGCGTCACCGCCAACCAGGGACTGTTCGGGCACGGCTCGTCGGTGATCGTGGCGCGCTGACGGGCTGTCGGCTGTCGGCTGTCGCTCGAAACTAAAGCCGGTGCGCCTAGACTGAACCCGGCGCGCCTCAACGCGCCGATTCGCGATGTGGGTGCAGGCTCGGCGCAACAGGCGCAGGCTCGGCGCGGCCGGCTACTCGTCCTGGGCGGTGTCGAGGGTTTCCAGGACGACTTCGGCGACCCGCTTCATCGTCGTGCGCCGGTCCATGGCCGCGCGCTGGATCCACTTGAACGCCTCGGGCTCCGTCATGCCCTGCTGGGTCTGCAGGAGGCCCTTGGCGCGCTCGACGAGCTTGCGGGTCTCCAGCCGGTCGGACAGGGTGGCCACCTCGCGCTCGAGCGCGCTGAGCTCGCCGAACCGGCTGACGGCCAGTTCGATCGCCGGGACCAGGTCGCTGACCGTGAACGGCTTCACCAGATAAGCCATCGCCCCGGCGTCCCGGGCCCGCTCGACCAGGTCGCGCTGGCTGAAGGCGGTCAGCACGACGATCGGCGCAATCCGCTTGCTGGCGATCTCCGAGGCCGCGTCAATCCCGTCTCGGCGGGGCATCTTCACGTCCATGATGACGAGATCGGGCTTGTGGAGCTCGGCGAGCTCGACGGCCTCCTGGCCATCGCTCGCCTCGCCGACGATGTCGTACCCCTCCTCCCGCAGCATCTCGGCTAGGTCCATTCGGATGAGCGCTTCGTCTTCGGCGATCAGGACCCGGCGCGGCACAGCGGCGTCGGTGTCGGTTGTGGGACCTGTCATGACGCACATTCTGTCCTGAATGGCTTCGACCAGCGACCTCGGGGGCGGTCAGCCGGGGTGGACCACCCCATCCTCTATGGTGGGATGCTGCCTCTAACCTAGGAGGCCGAGCGAAGGCCCTCGTATCCCAACTGGCAGAGGAAACGGATTCAAAACCCGTCCAGTGTGAGTTCGAATCTCACCGAGGGCACTCGAAACGGCCATGATCGAGACCATGGGGATGGTTCTCACCTCCCACGCCACCCATGGGTTGGCCGTCCAGCCGCAAACAGTCCGCGGCGTACGCGTATAACGCTTATTACGAATTTCAACGTTGGGGTTTATCGATTTAATTGATCATCGGGTTGCCTTTGCGGCCTTCCCCGACCAGATATCCCGGCGTACTATTCGGTGCACAATGGAGTCGCCTCGGCACGGGGGTGAAGTTATGGCGAGTTTTAGCAAGAAAGTCGGGCTCGTGTTAATTCTCGCCCTCACGGCGACAATGACGGAAGCGTGTGCCTCCGGCTGCGGCCCAGCCTCGTCGTTACTGCTTGTGAGCGGTGATTCCATCCAGGGCAGTGACCAGGCACGTTTCAATGCGATACCCGGGGACCAAGTGTGCGCGGAGCGCTCGGTCGGACTGGGGGCGCACCACGTAATAGTCCCGTGATCGGCAATTCGGCAATTCGTTAAAGCGATACTTCCGGCGCAGCAATTCAGCGGACCTATTCCATGCACCGGGGGTCGGAGAAACACTGCGCGACTCCGCAAGAACGTCACCATAAATTCTCGTCGCCATAACGCGGCCCGGGTGAGACCCGGATGCCCAAATCCCGCGAGCGGGCCGACAAACGCCAGGTCAGCGGTTACGCTGTGATGGTGGTGGCGAAGAAGTGTGGTGCCCCACCGAGAAGGCCAGACGACACGCGCCCGGACTGCGTAGCCGCGGCGCGGGCTCAAGGCCGCGACCGTAATCAGCACTACGCCGACGCCGCCGCCCGTCGGGTCCGGATCCTCACCATCACCGCCTGGCTGTCCGTGACGGTCAGCGTGAGCTTCGTGTTGGTGCAGATCTTCGGTGGATCGTGGCTCTGGCAGGTCGGCTCGATCAACGCCGTGGGCGCCGTCGTGTTCGCCATCGTCCCGTGGCTGCAGCGATTCGGGGAACTCGTCGCCCCGCTCACCTTCGTGGCGGCCGCCTACGCCTCGATCTTCGCCAGCTGTATCGACGTCGGCACGGGATCCGGGTCGCAATTCTTCTTCCTGGTGGGCGCCTGCATCGTCGTGCTGTTGTTGGGCATCGAACACATCGTTCTGGCGTCCGCGCTGGCGGCGGTGGCCGCGGGCCTGATCATCGCGGTCGAATTCCTGGTTCCCCGTGACACCGGGGTGCAGCCGGCCTGGGCCCAGTCGGCCGGCTTCGTCGTGACGACGATCTCCAGCGTGGTGATGGTGGTGGTGACGGTCTGGTTCGCCCTGCGCGACACCGCCCGCGCCGAGGCCGTCATGGAAGCTCAGTACGATCGGTCCGAAGCGCTGCTGGCCAACATGTTGCCCGCCAGCATCGCCGACCGGCTCAAGGCGCCCGATCGCAGCGTGATCGCCGACAAGTACGACGAGGCGTCCGTGCTGTTCGCCGACATCGTCGGCTTCACCGAACGCGCCAGCGCGACCGCTCCGGCCGAGCTCGTCCGGTTCCTCGACCGGCTCTACGGGGCGTTCGACGAGCTGGTGGACAAGCACGGACTCGAGAAGATCAAGGTCAGCGGCGACTCCTACATGGTGGTCAGCGGTGTGCCGCGGCCGCGGCCCGACCATGCCCATGCCCTTGCCGACTTCGCCCTCGACATGACGAGTGCCGTTCGCGGGCTTCAAGATCCCCACGGCAGCCCGGTGAAGCTGCGGGTCGGCATGGCCACCGGGCCGGTGGTCGCGGGCGTCGTGGGTTCGCGGCGCTTCTTCTATGACGTGTGGGGCGACGCCGTCAACGTCGCGTCCCGGATGGAATCCACCGATTCGGTCGGACGAATCCAGGTGCCCGAAACGATGTGCGAACCCCTGCGGGGCGACTTCGTGCTGCAGGAGCGCGGCCTCGTCGAGGTCAAGGGAAAAGGCTCGATGCGCACGTGGTACCTCCTCGGCCGCAAGCCGGCCGAGGAGCCACGATCCGAACTCGCCGACGAATCGCGCACCGCCCGGGTCTGAGCCGAAAGTCCCTACCCCGCGACCTCGGTTTTGTGTCAGACTTCGGCCATGACAACCACTCCTGGGACCACCCCCGTTCCAAGCTTGTTGCCGCATCTCTGGAAATCCACTCTGGTATCGGGACTTCTGTCGCTGGTGCTCGGCGTCCTGGTGCTGGCATGGCCGGGAATTTCGGTCGTGGTCGCCGCGATCGCCTTCGGCGTCTACCTGCTGATCACCGGGATCGCGCAGGTGGCGTTCGCCTTAGCCCTGCACGTCTCGGCGGGCAGCCGGATCCTGTTGTTCATCAGCGGTGCCGCGTCCCTGATCCTGGCATTGCTCGCCTTCCGGCATTTCGGTCAGGGATACGCAATTCTGTTGCTGGCCATCTGGATTGGGGTCGGCTTCATCTTCCGCGGCGTTGCCACAACGGTTTCGGCCATCAGCGACCCGATCCTGCCGGGCCGGGGCTGGTCGATCTTCGTCGGGCTCATCAGCCTGCTCGCCGGCATCGTCGTGCTCGCCTCGCCGTTCGAATCCATCGTCACACTGGCCCTCGTGGTGGGTGTGTGGTTCGTGGTCATCGGCGTCTTCGAAATCGTGTCGTCGTTCGGCATCCGCAAGGCGTCGAAGACCCTCGGCGCATAAGCCCCGGCCGCCAAGTGGCTACGACACAGCTGTCTACTACACTGTGTCGTAGCCACTTTGCAGCCTCCGCACCCTCGGGAGATGACAGATGAATGTCGTCGATATTTCGCGGTGGCAGTTCGGTATCACCACCGTCTACCACTTCATCTTCGTGCCACTCACAATCGGTTTGGCCCCCCTGCTGGCCATCATGCAGACCGTGTGGGTGGCCACCGGCAACACCGCGTGGTATCGCCTCACTAAGTTTTTCGGGAAGCTGTTCCTGATCAACTTCGCCATCGGCGTGGCCACCGGGATCGTGCAGGAATTCCAGTTCGGCATGAACTGGAGCGAGTACTCGCGGTTCGTCGGGGACATTTTCGGCGCCCCGCTGGCCATGGAGGGCCTGTTCGCCTTCTTCTTCGAGTCCACATTCATCGGGCTGTGGATCTTCGGCTGGGGACGGCTGCCCAAGCTCGTGCACCTGGCCTGCATCTGGATCGTCGCATTCGGCGTGAACGCGTCCGCCTTCTTCATCATCGTGGCGAACTCGTTCATGCAGCACCCCGTCGGCGCTCACTACAACCCGACCACGCACCGCGCGGAGCTCGACAGCATCGGCGCGTTGCTCTCCAATAACACTGCGCGGGCTGCGTTTACGCACACGGTGACGGGGGCTCTGCTGACGGCGGGAGCCTTCGTCGCCGCCGTCAGCGCATGGTGGCTGGTGCGTTCCCGGACGCCGGCCTCCGCCACGCCGTCGGCCGAGTCGGACGCCCGCACCATGTTCCGTCCGGCGACCATCCTCGGCTGCTGGGTGGTGCTGATCGCCGCGGTCGGCCTGTTCTTCACCGGCGACCACCAGGGCAAGCTGATGTTCGTCCAGCAACCCATGAAGATGGCATCGGCCGAAACGCTCTGCGACACCGAGAAGGATCCGGATTTCTCGATCCTCACCGTCGGCCGGCACAACAACTGTGACGGGGTCAAGGGCGTCATCGAGGTGCCCTATGTGCTGCCTTTCCTCGCCCAGGGACGCACCAGCGACGTCACCTTGCAGGGCGTGCGCAACCTCCAGCACGACTACGAACAACGTTTCGGCCCAAACGATTACCGGCCCAACATGTTCGTCACCTACTGGTCGTTCCGGGCGATGATCGGGCTCCTCGCGATTCCGGTCTTGTTCGCGCTGGCGGCGCTGTGGCTCACCCGCGGCGGACGAGTTCCCAATCAGCGGTGGTTCTCCTGGTTCGCGCTGGTGACGATTCCCGCCCCCTTCCTCGCCAACATCGCCGGGTGGGTGTTCACCGAGATGGGCCGTCAGCCATGGATCGTCGCGCCGAACCCGACGGGTGACCAGCAGGTCCGGTTCACGGTGCACGAAGCGGTCTCCGATCACGCGCCGGGGATGGTGATCACGTCGCTGGTGACGTTCACGGTCGTCTACGCGGTGCTCGCGGTCATCTGGTTCTGGCTGCAACGGCGCTACATCGTCGAGGGGCCGCAGGAACACGATGCCGAACCCGCCCCGCCCAAGGCACCCAGCGAGGACGAGGTCGCCCCACTCTCGTTCGCGTACTAGGCCCCACAAACCCGGAAAGGAGCTGACCGATGCAACTGCAGGAGTTGTGGTTTGGCATCATCGGGATGCTGTTCCTTGGCTTCTTCGTCTTGGAGGGCTTCGACTTCGGCGTGGGCATGTTGATGGAGCCGCTCGCCCGCATCGGCAGCGGTGACCCGGAGCCCGACCGTCGCACCGCCCTGAACACCATCGGGCCGGTCTGGGACGGCAACGAGGTCTGGCTCATCGTGGGCGGGGCCGCGATGTTCGCCGCCTATCCGGGTTGGTACGCCACGGTGTTCTCGACGCTGTACCTGCCGCTGCTGGCGATCCTGTTTGGGATGATCGTGCGCGCGGTCGCCATCGAGTGGCGCGGCAAGGTCGACGACACGAAATGGCGCGGCTGGGCCGATGTGGGCATCGCGACGGGATCGTGGCTGCCCGCGGTGCTCTGGGGTGTCGCGTTCGCCATCCTGGTGCGGGGCCTGCCCGTCGACGCCGCCGGCCACGTGCACCTGTCGATCACCGACGTGCTCAACGCCTACACGCTGCTGGGCGGCCTGGCCACCGCGGGGCTCTTCGGGTTCTACGGCGCCGTGTTCATCTCGCTGAAGACTTTCGGCGCGATCCGTGACGACGCCCACCGGGTCGCGGTGCGGCTGTCCCTCCCGGTGACGGGGGTGGTCGCGGCCTTCGGGCTGTGGACGCAGCTGGCCTACGGCAAGCCCTGGACCTGGCTGGTGCTGGCCGTGGCCGTGATCGCGCAGCTCGCGGCGGTGCTGTTGGTCTGGCGGCGGGGGTCCGACGGCTGGGCGTTCGCCTGCACGGCGGTGGTGGTGGCCGCCGTTGTGATCCTGCTGTTCGGTTGCCTCTACCCGAACTTGGTGCCCTCCACGCTGGACAAGCAGTGGAGCCTCACGATCTACAACGCGTCGTCGACCCCCTACACCCTCAAGGTCATGACATGGGTGACCGTGTTCATGGCACCGTTTACCGTGGTCTACCAGGCGTGGACGTATTACGTTTTCCGCCAGCGCATTTCGGCCGATCGGATACCGCCGTCCATCGGTCTGGCGAGGCGTCCGTCCTGACCGCGGCCGACTCCACCCGGCGGCCGCCCCTGGACCCGCGACTGTGGCGGGCATCGACCGCGTTGCGGCGTTATCTGCTCGCCGCGGTGGGCTGCGGGGTGCTGATCTCCGGTTGCGCGATCGGCTCGGCGATCCTGCTGGCGCACATCGTCGCGCGGGTGGTGGGTGACCCAGGGGCGCGCAGCCTGCGCGTCTTATCGGCGCCCCTGGCAATCCTGTTGGCGCTCTGGACGGTCCGGACGGCCGCGCACTTGCTTCAGGCGCGGCTGGGCCAGCGCGGCGCCGGCGCCGTCATCGCCGAGCTGTCCGGTCAGGTGCTGGCGTCGGTGACCGCCCGGCAACCCCGCGAGCTCGCGGCGCAGCGCGACGCCGCCGGCGTGGTGGTCACCCGCGGGCTCGACGGGCTGCGACCCTACTTCGCCGGGTATCTGCCGACGTTGCTGCTCGCGGCGATCCTGACCCCGGCAACGGTCGCGGTGATCGCGCTCTACGACCTGAAATCGACCGTCATCGTGCTAATCACCCTGCCACTCATTCCCGTCTTCATGGTGCTCATCGGACTGGCGACGGCCGAGCGCTCGGCCGCGGCGCTGGCCGCCATGACCACCCTGCAGGCACGACTATTGGACCTCATCGCCGGCATCCCCACGCTGCGGGCGCTGGGACGCGGGCGCGGCCCGGAGAAGCGGATCGCCGAACTTTCGGCCGCCCACCGCCGTTCGGCGATGGCGACGCTGCGGATCGCCTTCCTGTCGGCGCTGGTGCTCGAATTGCTCGCCACCCTGGGCGTGGCGCTGATCGCGGTCAGCATCGGCCTGCGCCTGGTGTTCGGCGAGATGACGCTCGCGACCGGTTTGACCGTCCTGCTGCTGGCGCCCGACGTCTACTGGCCGCTGCGCCGGATCGGCGTGGAATTCCACGCCGCGCAGGACGGTCGCACCGCTGCCGACCAAGCGTTCGCCCTCATCGGCGACCCGCCCTCCGCGACGGCCCGGCACCGGACCGTCGCGGCGCGCGGCGCGGAGATCCGCCTGGAAGGCCTCAGCGTCGCCGGGCGGGACGGCCGCGCGCCACACGCGCTGAGCGCGGTGGTCTCCCCCGGGTCCGTGACGGTGCTGACCGGGCCGAACGGCGCAGGAAAGAGCACGGCGCTGCAGGCGATCGCCGGGCTCACCGCGCCCTCGTCGGGCCGGGTCACCGTGGCCGGCGTGGACATCGCCGAGCTGGAGCCGACCGCCTGGTGGCGACAGTTGTCGTGGCTGTCGCAGCGACCCGCGCTGGTCCCCGGCAGCGTGGGCGACAACCTCGCGCTGTTCGGTGACCTAGGCGACCAGGACTCCGCCTGCCGCGCGTCGGGCTTCGACTCGGTGCTGGCCGAGCTGCCCGACGGGCCGGACACCGTGCTGGGCCGAGGCGGCGTCGGGCTCTCCCTGGGGCAGCGCCAACGCCTCGGCCTGGCCCGGGCGCTCGGATCCGCGGCACCGGTCCTGCTGCTCGACGAGCCCACCGCGCACCTGGACGCCCAGACCGAGCAACGGGTGTTGCGGGCCGTCGTCGAGCGCGCGCGGGCCGGCGCGACGGTGATCGTTATCGGACACCGCGAGCCCGTCGTCGCCATCGGCGACCGGGTGGTCGAGGTGTCCGCCGGCCATGCGGTGCGGTATGCGGCCACCTGAGCCTGCGCTCATGCGCGCGGCCGCCGGCCTGCTGCGCCCGCGGCTGTCCCGCATCCTGGCGGCCATCGCCCTGGGTGTGCTGTCACTGGGCAGTGCGCTGGCCCTGGCCGGCGTGTCCGCGTGGCTGATCACACGGGCCTGGCAGATGCCGCCCGTGCTGGACCTGTCGGTCGCGGCCGTCGCGGTGCGCGCCTTCGCGATTTCGCGCGGCGTGCTGCACTACTGCGAGCGGCTGGCCACCCACGACGCCGCGCTGCGCGCCGCGGGCACCGCCCGGGCGCAGATCTATGGCCGGCTCGCGCGGGGACCGGCGGCGGCCGCGATCCGGTTACCCAGCGGCGAGTTGGTGGCGCGGGTGGGCTCCGACGTCGACGAGCTGGCCAACGTGCTAGTGCGCGCCCTGGTCCCCATCGGGGTCGCCATGGTCCTGGGGGTGGCGGCGGTTGCCGTCGTGGCGCTGATCTCGATGCCGGCCGCGGCGGTGCTGGCGATCTGCCTGCTGCTCGCCGGCTTCGTCGCCCCCCGGCTGGCCGGAAATGCGGCCGCGGCGCAGGAAGAGGTTGCCAGGCAACATCATTCGCAGCGCGACGCCGCGGCGATGACAGCCCTGGAATACGCGCCCGAGCTTCGCGTCGCCGGCGTCCTACCCGAGGTCATCGCCGAATCCCAACGCCGCCAGCGCGCGTGGGCCGGCGCCCTTGACGCCGCCGTCCGGCCTGCCGCGATCGCCGAGGCGATCCCGACCGCCGCGATCGGCGCGAGCGTGATCGGCGCCGTGGTGGCCGCCTTCGCGCTGGCGCCGACGGTGGCGCCGACCACGCTGGCCGTGCTGATGTTGTTGCCCCTCTCGGCCTTCGAGGCGACGACCCCGCTGCCGGGCGCCGCCGTGCAGTTGACGCGCTCGCGGATCGCCGCACGTCGCCTGCTCGACCTGGCGCCGCCGCAACGCCCCGACCGGGCCCCGAAGCCGGCGGTTCGGCCGCCCGACGGCACCGGCCGGCTGGTGGCCGACGTCCGCTCCGGTCACGACGTTTCGGCGCGGTCCACCCGGGCGGCGCTCGACCTGCCCCCCGGCGCGCGGTTGGCCGTCACCGGCGCGAGCGGCTCCGGGAAGACGACACTGCTGATGACCCTTGCCGGGCTCATCGCGCCGCTGAACGGCCGGGTGACGCTGGACGGGACCGAACTGGGCGACTTCGACGAAGACGAATTGCGGCGCGCCGTCGCCTTTTTCGCCGAGGACGCACACGTCTTCGCGACCACCGTCCGCGACAACCTGCTGGTGGCCCGCGGCGACGGCCGCGACGACGAGCTGGCCGCGGCGCTGGACTCCGTCGGCCTGGGCGGCTGGGCCGCCTCGTTGCCCGACGGCTTGTCGACGGTGCTGACCGGCGGCGCGCAGGCCCTGTCGGCGGGGCAGCGCCGGCGGTTACTCCTGGCCCGGGCCGTCCTCTCACCGGCGCGGATCGTGCTCCTGGACGAACCCACGGAGCATCTCGACGCGGCCGACTCCGATCGCCTGCTGGCCGACCTGCTGGGCACCGGCGGCGGCCTCCTGGGGGCAGACCGGACCGTGGTGGTGGCGACGCATCACCTCCCCGCGCGCCTCGGCTGTGAGCGCTTGCACGTCGGCTCGGCGTCGGCTACCTGAGCCGTGCCGAGGTCTCAGACCGACGCGGCAAGCCGCCAAAGCGCCTCTCGGTCAACGGATTCCGAGCGGTCCACCGGGTTGATCACCACGTCGGTCGCGCCCGCATCGAGGTAGCTGCGCAGCTGTTTGCGCACGGCGTCCTCGGACCCGATCGCAGCCAGGTCGGTGATGCTGGTGACGGCCTCGCGGGCGATCACGTTCCGGTAGGACGGGATGGTTTCGTAGAAGCCCAGGTGCTCGGCGGCGAAAGCCCGCCCGGCGTCGACGTCGTCGGTCACCAACACGGGCACCGCCGCGATGATGCGCGGCGACGGGCGGCCCGCCGCGGCCGCCGCCGCGGTGATGGTCGGGACGATGAATTCACCGATCGTGCGCGGCCCCGCCAGATACGGCAGCGTGCCGTCGGCGAGTTCGCCGGTGACTTGCAACGCCTTCGGACCCATCGCGGCCACGTAGACCGGCACCGGGGACCCCCCGGCGACGCGCGCCGGCCAGAAGGGGCTGGCGGTCAGCTCGGCGCCATGGACGTCGACGTCTCCGGTGTCGAAGACGGAGTTCAGGATCGTCAGATGTTCGCGCAGCCGCTGAATCGTGTTGGTCCAGTCGACGCCGAACATCTGCCGTTCCAGCGCCCGCGCGCCCAATCCCAGCCCGAGGCTGAAGTTGCCGTGTGCGGCGGCCTGGGCCGTCTGGGCCAGAGCGGCGACGATCAACGGGTGGCGGGGGTTGATCGGCACGACCGAGGTGCCGACCCCGAGGCCCGGCACCGCCGCCCCGATCAGCCCGGACAGCGCGATCGCGTCGTAGGTGGCCTGCTGGGCGAGCCAGACCTGGCGCACCCCGAGTTCGTGGGCGCGCCTGGCCTGTTCGATCACGTCGTCGACAAGGTTGCGGGCGTCAGGGCGGGGCATCAGGAAGGTTCCGGTGGGCATGCCGCAACCAACGCACCCCGACCGGCGGCCATTCCTGTCGAATCGCCGTGATCGCAAGTCAACCGGCCGCCTAGAGGTGTCGCCGGCGCGGCATGAACTCGACCGACAACAACACGAACAGCAGCGGAATCAGCTGGGTCATCGAGATCAGGGCGTAGCGCCGGGAATCCAGAGCGTGGAACTTGCGAACGTACCGGTACAACGACTCCAGCGCGATCAATGGGTCCAGTGCGTGGATCAAGACATAGAAGACGTGCTGGATGCGGCTGCGGTTCCGCTCGTCGAAGATTTCCGGAAAGGCCGCGAAGGAAAGCGAGACACGCTGCGCGCCGGCTTCTTTCGCGGCCAGCGCCATGTCGACGCTGAGCCGTTCGTCGATGCCGTTGGGCGCCCCGCGGCGGCGCCACGGCACGTCGAGGCTGACGTCGCCGCCGCCGCCGGCGGTGGCGTAACGGTGGAAGCCCTGCGCCAGGCCCGAGGCATCCCTGGCGATGATGAGCTGAATCCCGGGGAACCGGCCCTCCAGCACACCGTCGAGGTTCATGAAGAAGCCCCGCTGCGTGCCCGACCCGCGGGACGCCGCCCGCACGACGTCGGCCAGTTCGGCGACCAGCCCCTCGTCGAGCGCCTGCTCGGAGACGATCTCGGTCGTGATGCCGCAGTTGTGCGTGCGCTTGACCGCCTGGCGCAGGTTGCGGAACTTTCGCCCCGCCATGTCGAAGCCCGACACGTCGATGACGACGTCGCGGCCGATCGGCACCGGCCGCAGCGATTGCCCGATCACCGCCGGGTCGGTCCACAGCCCGAGCCGGCGCTCACCGCAGCCCACCACCGCGATCCGCCAGCCGTGCGCGTGGCAGGTGGCCGCGAAGTCGGCGACCAGCTCGGGGAATTTCGCCTCGTCTCCGATCGGGTCGCCGCCGACCACGGCGAATCCCAGCCGGGTCCGGTAGGCCAGCGCCGCGGCGCCGTCGGCGGTGAAGTGGTAGCACTTGCCCGTCTGCATGGCGAACGGCGCCAGCGGATCGTTCCGGGTGGCGTCGATCAGCGCCCAGGCCCGGGGCAGGTCGCCGGGCCGCGGGCGCGCCGCCGTCGACCACATCAGCGCCGGCCCGGACCCGACGATCAGGACGGCGCCGAGCAGGTCGAACGACAGCACGTGGGCGCCGAGTCCGCCCAGCACGAAGATGGCGGCCGAAGCCGCGTGCGCGGCGGTCACCGGGCGCCCCAGGAAGATGCCCCGGGCGATGAACGCCACCGCCCCCAGGACCGTCAGCGACCACCCCAGCCGATCGGCGTAGTGCCAACCGGGGTTGTGATGGTGGCGGACGAGGATGACGACGAGCCAGCCCGCGGCGCAGAGCAGGGCCAGGGCGCCGATCCAGCGGGCGGCGAGCGTGTCGGCGTGAACGACCACCCGTTCGCGGGCGCGAGGCCTCGCCGCGCCGTCGACCGGTGATGGTTTCATCTCTCACCTCCCGATGCGCTGAAATCAGCTGGGCGGCCAGTTGCCACCTCTGCACCGCGTACCCGGCTAGCTGCAACTTACCCCCGGTGAGAGCCCCGACGAACGGGATTCTCGAGGCTCTCAGGGGCTCCAGGGGCGCCCTCTCACCCGAGTTATCGGCGCGGGGGCGGGAAGTATTTCAGCACGCCCTCCTGCACGACGGTGGCGAGGAGTTGCCCGGACGGATCGAAGAAATGGCCGGTGCCCAGGCCGCGGGAATCGGCGGCCACCGGGGACGACGTCGAGTACAGCACCCAGTCGTTGAAGTCGACCTGCCGGTGGAACCAGACCGAATGGTTGGCGGATGCGGCGAAGATGCGATCGAACCCCCACGACAACCCGTGCGTGGTGATCACCGAGTCCAGGACGGTGGTGTCGGAGGTGTACACCATGACCGCGGTGTGCAGCACCGGATCGTCGGGCAGGACCCCCAGCGCCTTGACCCAGACCCGGTTGTGCGGGAGCCGCTCACCCTTGTCCCGCATCACCCACGCCGGGTCATTGGTGTAGCGCCACTCGATGGGCTGCAGGGCGTTGACGAAGTGCGGGACGGTCTCCTCGTACCCCCGCAACAGCTCGGCGATCCGGGGCTGCGTGTGCGGCTCGGGCACCGCGGGCGGCTCGACGGCGTGCTCGAGTCCGGGACCACCGGACATGTGGGAGATCAGCGCCGACGACAGCAGCAGGCCGTCCTGCACGGCGTCCACCCGCCGGTTGGCGAAGCGCCGCTCGTCGCGCAGCCGCATCACGTGGAACTCGACGTCCTTGCCGGTGTCACCGCCGTTGACGAAGTGCACCGACAGCGCGCTTGGCGGCAGGTCGTCGCGCGTCAGCGTGCGGGAACTCGCGACGAACGACTGGGCCATGAGCTGACCGCCGAACGTCCGCATCGGGTTCTTGCTCGGGTGACTGCCGACGAACCGGTCGTCGCCGACGCGGTCAAGGTCGAGGATGGCCAGCAGTTCCTCGAAATCCGAGTAGGTGTCTTCGCGGACGTTCGGCTCGTCGCCAGCCGGCACGGGCTCTCCTCAAGGGCTCGATTGCGCGCCTCTGCCCCCGCCGCGCGGGGGCCGCAGACCAGGCCGGACGACCGGGCGCTAGACGTCGTCCTCCCCGATCCGGTGCACATGGATCAGGTTGGTCGACCCTACTGTGCCAGGCGGCGCGCCGGCGACGATCACCACCAGGTCACCACGCTTGTAGCGGCCGAGCTCCAGCAGCGACTTGTCGACCTGGCGGATCATGCCGTCGGTGGACGTCATCATCGGGACGATGAAGGTCTCGGTGCCCCACGTCATGGCGAGTTGGCTGCGCACCTCGGGCCAGGCGGTGAACGCGAGCAGCGGCAGCGGGGTGTGCAGGCGCGCCAGCCGCTTGACGGTGTCGCCGGACTGGGTGAACGCGACCAGCGCCTTGGCGTCGAGCCGCTCGCCGATGTCCCGGGCCGCGTAAGAGATCACCCCGCGCTTGGTGCGCGGCACATGGGTCAGCGGCGGCGCGGCCGTGGAGTTCTCCTCGACGGCGCAGATGATGCGCGACATCGTGCGCACGGCGGCCAGCGGATACTTCCCCACCGAGGTCTCGCCGGACAGCATCACGGCGTCGGCTCCGTCGAGCACGGCGTTGGCGACGTCGGAAGCCTCCGCCCGCGTTGGCCGCGAGTTCTCGATCATCGAGTCGAGCATCTGCGTCGCCACGATGACGGGCTTGGCGTTTTCCCGGGCGATCTGAATGGCCCTCTTCTGCACCAGCGGGACCTCTTCGAGCGGCAGCTCGACACCCAGGTCGCCGCGCGCCACCATGATGGCGTCGAACGCGAGCACGATGGCTTCCAGGTTGTCGACCGCCTCGGGCTTCTCCAGCTTGGCGATCACCGGCACCCGCCGCCCGATCCGGTCCATGATCTCGTGGACCAGCTCGACGTCGGACGGCGAGCGGACGAAGGACAGCGCGATCAGGTCCACGCCGAGGTCCAGCGCGAAGGTGAGATCCTCGATGTCCTTCTCCGACAGGGCGGGCGCGGAGACGTTCATGCCGGGCAGCGACATGCCCTTGTTGTTGCTGACGGGCCCGCCTTCGGTGACGGTGCAGACGACGTCGTCGCCCTCGATGGCATCGACCACCAAGCCCACCTTGCCGTCGTCGATCAGGACCCGGTCACCGACCACGGCGTCCTTGGCCAGCGTCTTGTACGTGGTGGATACGCGGTCGTGGGTGCCCTCGCATTCCGCGACGGTGATCCGCACGACCTCGCCGTCGGCCCAGTACGTGGACCCGGTGGCGAAGCGGCCCAACCTGATCTTGGGGCCCTGCAGGTCGGCGAGCACACCGACGGCGCGGCCGCTGGCGTCGGAGGCGGCCCGCACGCGTTCGTAGGCGACCTTGTGGTCGGCGTAGTCACCGTGACTGAAGTTCAGTCGGGCGACGTCCATTCCGGCATCGACAAGCGCTGCGATCAGCTCATCCGAGGCGGTGGCAGGGCCAAGGGTGCAGACGATCTTCCCGCGTCTACTCACGGCGCCCCAGCATAGTCGCGCGCGCGGCCCGGGGCGCTCGTTGACCGCCGGGCTTAATGCCCGGGCTACCCACTGTTGGTCGGAATCAACGGGAATCCGGGCAGATTGCGCAGCACCGTCCATAGGGTCGCCGCGACGACGGTCGCCAGCACCGCCGGCGTCGGCGGCGCGGACCTGCCCGCGCGGCGGCCGAGGAGCACCCCACCGGCCAGCAGCGGGAGGCCAACCACGAGGAAGAGGTTGTCGTTGATGGCGGCCACCAGGTCGCCGTGCAGCAGGTCGTGGGTCATCCGCAGCCCGCCGCAGAACGGGCAGTTCCAGCCGGTGAGCCATTTGAACGGACACAGCGGATAGAGCGAACTGGTGTTGTGGGGGTCGACGAGTCCGACGTAGCCCAACGCGCCCCCGAGGAGCGCCGCGGTCCCGACGGCCGGGTAGCGGCGCCGGGGCGCGGCGCGCGGCCGGTGCTCAGGTTCCATCGCGCAAGGGGCGACCCTGCGAGTCGGGCACCTTGTCGGTGAGGATGAGGATCGCGTCAACGACGCTCCAGATGAGTCCGATCCCGCAGGTGAGCCAGCCGACCAGCAGCTGCGCCACGCCGATGCCGATGTCACCGATGTAGAAGCGGCCGATCCCACCGACGCCGACCAGGCTGAGCAGCTGGAGCAGGCCCGCGATCGTCTTCGACTTGTCCGAATACGGCTGCCCCGTCACCGGGTGGCGGCCGAACGGGGCGGACGGGTCGTAGTAACCGCCCGGCGCCGGATACTGCGGGTATGGGGGCGGATAGCCCGGCCGATACCCGGGCGGCTGCGGGGGCGGCCCACCGAAACTAGCGGGGTCCGGCGGCGACGGTTCGGTCACCGTGCCAGCATGACAGATCGGCCATCGCGACGCCCTAAGAGATTTTCGACGACCCGCTCGCGCTAGCGCTGCCTGCGCAGGCTCCAGCGCCCGCGGCGCACCTCGCCGTCGCCGGCGGGTGCGCCCGGCGCGGCCTCCTCGGACTCTGCGGCCTCCTCGGACCCTTCGGGCTGCTCCGACTCGTCCGTGTCGGGCCCCTCGGTTTCGTCCTCGGGCTCGGGAACTTCCGGCTCGTCGGGCTGTTCGGGTTCGGGCTCCGCCGCTTCGGACGCATCCGCGGCGGCCACCGGCTCCGGTTCCGGCGACACCTCGACGACGCCTTCGTTGCCACGCAGGCTCTCGGGGTCCTCGCGCCCCTTCGGCGCCACGATGAGATACACGACCGCACCGATGAACACGAACGTCGAGGTGAACGAGTTGATCCGGATGCCGGCGATGTGGGTCGCCGTGTCGTCGCGCAGCAGCTCGACGCCGAAGCGCCCGATGCAGTAGCCGGCCACGTAGAGGGCGAACAGCCGCCCATGTCCCAGCGTGAACCGCCGGTCCAGGTAGATCAGCGCGGCGAAAACGATGACGTTCCAGATCAGTTCGTAGAGGAACGTGGGCTGCACGACCAGCGCCACCTGCCCCGTCGAGACGCCGTCGAGCGAATGCGGGTCGACGTATCCCGACGGGTCACGGCGGTAGAAGATCTCCAGCCCCCACGGCAGCGTGGTCTCGCGGCCGTAGAGTTCCTGGTTGAAGTAGTTGCCCAACCGTCCGATCGCCTGAGCCAGAACGATCCCAGGGGCGATCGCGTCGCCGAAGGCGGGCAACGGGATTCCCCGGCGCCGACAGGCGATCCACGCGCCGACGCCGCCGAGCGCCACCGCGCCCCAGATGCCAAGGCCGCCGTCCCAGATGCGCAGCGCCGCGCCGAACCCCGCACCGCCGGGTCCCCAGTAGGTCCGCCAGTCGGTAGCCAGGTGGTAGAGCCGGCCGCCGATCAGGCCGAACGGCACGGCCCACAGCGCGACGTCGTAGATCACGCCCCGCTGGCCGCCGCGGGCCTCCCAGCGGCGGTCGCCGATGACGAGGGCGACCACGATGCCGGTGATGATGAACAGCGCGTAGGCGCGGATCGGCAATGGCCCGAGGTGCCACACCCCCTGCGGCGGGCTGGGGAAGTACGTGGGCGCCATCGTCATGAGGCCGCGACCCTGTCGCGCACGCCGTGAGCGAGTTCCTCGGTCAACGCGCGCAAGGCCGGCACGCCACCGTCGCCCAGCACCGACACCAAGGCGGAGCCGACGATGACCCCGTCGGCGTAACCGGCGATCTGCGCTGCCTGCTCGCGGGATCGCACCCCCAAGCCCACGCCGACGGGTATGCCAGACAGCTGCCGCACCCGAGCCACCAGTTCCGGCGCCGCCTGCGAAACGGCATCCCGCGCCCCGGTCACCCCCATCGTGGAGGCCGCGTAGAGGAACCCGCGGGAAGCCTCGATGGTCATCGCCAACCGTTGCGGCGTCGACGAGGGCGCCACCAGGAAGATCCGATCCAACCGATGCTCGTCCGACGCCGCCAGCCACCGGTCGGCCTCGTCGGGGATCAGGTCGGGAGTGATCAAGCCGCGCCCGCCCGCCGCCGCGAGGTCGCGCGCGAACGCGTCCACGCCGTACCGCAGCACCGGGTTCCAGTACGTCATCACCACGGCGTCCCCGCCCGCCGAGCTGATCGCCTCGACGGCGGCGAGGGTGTCCCGGACCCGCACTCCCCCGTGCAGCGCCACCTCGGTCGCCCGCGCGATGGTCGGGCCGTCCATGCCGGGGTCCGAATACGGCACACCGACCTCGATGATGTCGCAGCCGGATTCGACGAGAGCGGTCATCGCGTCGACCGACTTAGCAACGTCGGGGTAGCCCGTCGGCAGGTAGCCGATCAGCGCCGCGCGGCCTTCCCCGCGGCACGCCTCGAAGACCGGGGCGAGCCTGCTCGCCGGGCTTGGCTCCACCGTCATTGCCGGCCCGCATCGTCGGACGGCGGCATCAGCCCGAACCACCTGGCGGCGGTCTCGACGTCCTTATCGCCGCGACCCGACAGGTTCACCACAATGATTGCGCCCCGGCCCAATTCGGCTCCCAACTGGAGGGCGCCCGCCACCGCGTGCGCGGATTCGATCGCCGGGATGATGCCTTCGGTGCGGCACAGCAGCCGGAACGCGTCCATCGCCTGGGTGTCGGTGATCGGCCGGTAGTCGGCGCGGCCGGTCTCCTTGAGGTACGCGTGTTCGGGACCCACCCCCGGATAGTCCAAACCGGCCGAGATCGAATGGGATTCGATGGTCTGGCCGTCTTCGTCCTGCAGCAGGTAGGAGAACGATCCCTGGAACGCCCCCGGGGAACCACCCGCGAACGTCGCCGCGTGCCGGCCCGTCTCGACGCCGTCCCCGGCGGCCTCGAACCCCACCAGCCGCACGTCGGGGTCGTCGATGAACGCGTGGAAGATGCCGATGGCATTGGATCCGCCGCCCACGCAGGCGGTTACGGCGTCGGGCAACCGGCCCGCCTGCCGCTGGATCTGCACGCGGGCCTCCAGGCCGATGATGCGCTGGAAGTCGCGGACCATGGTCGGGAAGGGGTGCGGACCGGCCGCCGTGCCGAAGCAGTAATACGTGTTGTGCGCGTTGGTCACCCAGTCGCGGAACGCCTCGTTGATGGCGTCCTTCAGCGTCCGCGAGCCGGATTCGACGGAAACCACCTCCGCCCCCAGCAGCCGCATCCGCGCCACGTTCAGGGCCTGCCGCGCGGTGTCCACGGCGCCCATGTAGATCACGCAGTCGAGGCCGAGCAGCGCGCACGCCGTGGCGGTTGCCACGCCGTGCTGGCCGGCCCCGGTCTCGGCGATCACCCGGGTCTTGCCCATCCTGCGGGCCAGCAACGCCTGACCGAGGACGTTGTTGATCTTGTGAGAACCGGTGTGGTTCAGGTCTTCTCGCTTAAGGAAGAGGCGCGCACCGCCGGCGTGTTCGCTGAGGCGCGTCGCCTCGTACAGCGGCGACGGCCGGCCGGTGTAGTGGGTCTGCAGATCATCCAGGATGTCGAGGAAGTCTTGATTGACGCGTTCCTTCTCGTAGGCGGTCGTGACCTCTTCGATCACCGCCATCAACGCCTCGGCGACGTAGCGGCCACCCCAGCCGCCGGGGCCGAAATGGCCGCCCGCGTCGGGGTCGTGGCTGGTGGGTTCGGCGATGGCCGCACTGAAACGCGGAAGATCCGAACCGGACAGGTCTTCCATCACCAAGGCTCAACGCGGGGGCGGCTCATCGGGTTCAACGTTTCAGCGCACAACAACGTTCAGCGAGCCGGTTTCGGACAGGACGGGTGGGTGCCGGCGGCGACCAAATCGGCCACCGCGGCGCGCGGGTCACCGCTCTTGACCAGACCCTCACCGACCAGGACGGCGTCGGCGCCCGCACCGGCGTATGCCAACAGGTCCGCGGTGCCGCGCACGCCGGACTCGGCGATGCGGATCACGTTGCTGGGCAAGCCGGGAGCGATGCGCGCGAAGCAATCCCGGTCCACCGCCAGCGTCGCCAGGTCGCGGGCATTGACGCCGATGACGTTGGCACCGGCCTTGAGCGCGCGGTCGGCCTCCTCTTCGGTGTGCACCTCGACCAGCGCCGTCATGCCCAGCGATTCCGTGCGGTCGAGCATCGACACCAGCGCCGACTGCTCGAGCGCGGCGACGATGAGCAACAGCATGTCCGCGCCGTGCGCGCGGGCCTCGTGGATCTGATACGGCTGGACCACAAAATCCTTGCGCAACACAGGGGTCGACACCGCCGCCCGCACCGCGTCGAGGTCGTCGAGCGACCCGTGAAAGCGCCGCTCCTCGGTCAGCACGCTGATGATCCGCGCACCGCCATCCTCGTAGGCGCGGGCAAGCTTCGCCGGGTCGGCGATGGTCGCCAGCGGACCGGCCGACGGGCTCGCGCGCTTGACTTCCGCGATGACGCCGATGCCAGGCTCGCGCAAGGCGGCCATCACATCGAGCGGCGGCGGTGCCGCCGCGGCCAACGCCTTGATCTCCGACAGACTGATCAGGGTTTCGCGCGCGGCAACGTCGGCCCTGACTCCTTCGAGGATGGAGTCAAGCACGGATGCCGGACTCATGCCTTTCGGTTTCCTTCCGCCGTGCCCACGGTCCCCCCGTCGTCGCCACCTTCTTGGACGATGTCAAGAAGGGTAGCGGCCTTTGGCTCACCGCCCGTCACCGACCCTCGCTGTCCGCCTCGCCGGGTCGCTCCGTGAGGTCCCGACCCTCATCGAGCGCATCCCAGATCATCCGTTCGGACATCTTCGGCGTCTCGGGCTCCTCCAGCATCGCCCCATTTTCGCTTTCGCGTAGGGCTTTCGACCGACGCGTCGCCGGAGCCGCATATTTGGCGACGTCCGGGCCGTCCGAGCCGAGGATCGACGCCGAGCGCATCAACAACACGGCGGCGATCACGCTGCACCCGGCGGCGGCCACCGCGATCCCCGCTCCCCACCGGTGCCGCTCGCTGCCCACCAGCGTCATCAACGGGATGCGCGCCAGTTCGGCGCCGCGCACGGCCACGTCCGGGAGCACCCAGAGGCTGATGCCCAGATAGCCGGCCGCCAGGCCGGCGACCGCCACCAGCACCGCCAGCACGCGCAGCGGCCAACCGCGCACCGCCAGGGCCGCCGCGGCCGCCGCCACCAGCAGCAGAGCCAACGGAAGCAGCGCCGTCGACCACGCGGCGCCCGACAGGGTCACCGCCTTCGGCGGCCCCAACCCGTCGAAGGAGCGCACCACGACCCACGGCAACCGGGACGCCGCCCACAGCGCCCCGGCGGCCACCACCAGCAGCAGCTGGGCCAGCACGATTGTGCGCCGGCCCGGGCGGCGGTCAGCCATCCCGGCCCGGCAGCGGGGCGGTCAGCGTCTCGGCCGCGGCGATCGCGTTGAGCACCGCACGCGCCTTGTTGGACGCCTCGGTGTATTCGTACGGACCGTTGGAGTCGGCGACCACCCCGCCGCCGGCCTGCACGTAGGCGGTGCCGGCGCGCATGAGCGCGGTGCGGATGGCGATCGCGAAGTCGGCGTTGCCGGCGAAGTCCAGGTAGCCGACCACGCCGCCGTAGAGGCCGCGGCGCGTCTGTTCGACCTCTTCGATGAGCTCCATGGCCCGCACTTTGGGGGCGCCCGACAGCGTTCCCGCCGGGAAGCACGCGGTCACCGCGTCCAGGGCCGTGCGGCCCTCGCCGAGCATCCCGGTCACCGTCGACACCAGGTGCATCACGTGGCTGTAGCGCTCGATGTGGCTGTAGTCCTCGACGCGCACGCTGCCCGGCGTGCAGACCCGGCCCAGGTCGTTGCGACCCAGGTCGACCAGCATCAGGTGCTCGGCGCGCTCCTTGTCGTCGGCCAGCAGGTCTTTTTCCAGCTGCTGATCCTCTTCCTCCGTCTTGCCGCGCCACCGCGTCCCGGCGATCGGGTGCGTCGTCGCCCAGCCGTCGGCCACCGTGACCAGCGCCTCCGGGCTGGACCCGACGATCGAGAAGTCGGTCGCGCCTTGCTCGTTCGGCACGTGTAGCAGGTACATGTAGGGGCTCGGGTTGGTCGCGCGCAGCATCCGGTACACGTCGATCGGGTCGACCGTGGTGTCCATCTCGAAGCGCTGCGAGGGCACCACTTGGAAGGCCTCGCCGGCCGCGATCTGCTCGACGAGGTAGTCGACGATCTTGGTGTACTCCTCGACGGTGCGCTGCGCGCGCTGCCGGGGCTCGGGCCGGCTGAACGTGGCGACCGTCGAGGGCAGCGCCTGGCCCAGCGCCGTCGTCATCACGTCGAGCCGGGCGACGGCGTCGTCGTAGGCCTCGTCGACGCGCTCGTCGGTGCCGTTCCAGTTCACGGCGTTGGCGATCAGGGTGATGGTGCCCTCGTGGTGGTCGACCGCCGCCAGGTCCGTCGCCAGCAGTAGCAACATGTCCGGGAGATGCAGGTCGTCGACGGCCAGCTCCGGCAGGCGTTCGAGGCGCCGCACCAGGTCGTAGGCGAAGAAGCCGACCATGCCGCCGGACAGCGGCGGCAGGCCGGGCAGCGCGGCCGTGGCCAGCAGTTCGAGGGTGGCCCGCAGTGCCCGCAGGGGATCGCCCCCGGTCGGGGCGTCCCGCGGCACCGCGCCCAGCCACACCGCTTCGCCGTCGCGCACCGTCAGCGCGGACGGCGCGCCCGCGCCGATGAACGACCACCGCGACCAGGACCGGCCGTTCTCCGCGGACTCGAGCAGAAACGTACCCGGGCGATTGGCGGCCAGCTTGCGGTACGCCGAGAGCGGCGTCTCGCTGTCGGCCAGCACCTTGCGGGTCACCGGCACCACGCGGTGCTCCGCCGCCAGCCGGCGGAAGTGCTCCCGTGAGGTGGTTGCGGCGAGGTGGTCGTGCACCGGACCATCCTCGCAGATCCACGCCAGGCGGCTCGCCGCCCCGGGCGTAGCGTGACCGCCATGAAACCTGGTGACACCGTCGCGGACTTCGAACTCCCCGATCAGGCGGGCACGCCCCGCACGCTCAGCGGCCTGCTCGCCGACGGGCCCGTCGTCCTGTTCTTCTACCCCGCCGCGATGACGCCGGGCTGCACCAAAGAGGCCTGCCACTTCCGCGACCTGGCGGCCGAATTCGCCGCGGTGGGCGCCAGCCGGATCGGCATCAGCACCGACCCCGTGCAGAAGCAGGCCAAGTTCGCCGAGACGCAGCACTTCGACTACCCGTTGCTGTCGGACGCCGACGGCACGGTGGCCAAGCAGTTCGGGGTCAAGCGCGGCCTGCTGGGCAAGCTGATGCCGGTCAAGCGCACCACCTTTGTCATCGGCACCGACCGCAAGGTGCTCGACGTGATCGCGAGCGAGTTCAGCATGGACACCCACGCCGACAAGGCACTCGAGACGCTGCGCGCCCTGCCTACGGGTTGATCGCAAGGAAGACGTACGCGGCGAGCAGCACCAGGTGCAGTTCGCCCTGCAGCCGGGTGGCCCGCCCCGGCACCACCGTCAGCATGCTGATCACGACGGTCAGCGCCAGCAGCACCAGTTGCAGCGGGCCGAGGCCGAGGACGAGCGGCCCCCTGAGCCAGATGCTGGCCAGCGCGATCGCCGGAATGGTCAGCCCAATGCTGGCCAGCGCCGAACCGTAGGCCAGGTTCAGGCTGATCTGGATGCGGCCCCGCCGGCTCGCGCGCAGCGCCGCCAGGGTCTCCGGCAGCAGGACCAGCGTCGCGATCACCACGCCGACGAACGTCTGCGGGAATCCCGCCGCCGTCACCGCCCGCTCGACCGCCGGCGACTCCTGCTCGGCCAGGCCCACCACCGAGACCAGCGCGACGATCAGCAGCGCCAGGCTGAGAAGCGTCGCCCGGGCGCTCGGCGGCTCGGCGTGGCTCTCGTCCTCGAAGAGCCGCTTCTGCCCCCGCTGTGCGACCGGCAGGAAGAAGTCGCGGTGCCGGACGGTTTGCGTGAACACGAACAGCAGGTACAGCCCCAGCGAGGCGACGGCGGCGAAGGCCAGCTGCCCGGGCGAGAACTCCCTGCCCACGTGGCTGGTGGTGAACGCTGGCAACACCAGGCTCAGGGTCGCCAGCGTGGTCAGCGTCGCCAGCGCCGCCCCGCTGCCCTCCGCGTTGAACAGCGTCACGCCGTACCGCCGCGACCCGGTCAGCAGCGACAGCCCCGCGATCCCGTTCGTGGTGATGATGACCGCGGCGAACACGGTGTCCCGGGCCAGCGTCGCGGTTTCACTGCCGCCGGACGCCATCAGCTCGACGATCAGCGACACCTCGATCACGGTGACGGCGGCCGCCAGCACCAGCGACCCGAACGGCTCGCCGACTCGGGCCGCGACCACCTCGGCGTGATGTACGGCGGCCAAGACGGCGCCGACCAGCAGCGCGGCCGCCAGCGCGATGAGCACCGGCCCGAGGTGCCGCCCCCAGATCAGCGCCAGCACGACGACGGCAAGCAGGGGCATGACCGCGGTCCACGTCACCGGTTTGAACATCGCCCGCCATTCTCACGGATGTCAGCGACCGGCGCGCATCCGACGGGCGCCATCCAGGCGAATCACGGTCGCTGGGGCGCACGGCCTCAGTAGCATGCTCACATGCCGCAAGCGGAAGGCCTCACCGAAGGGGAGGTGTTCGCCGGGTACACCATCGTGCGGCGCCTGGGCGCCGGCGGGATGGGCGAGGTGTACCTGGCACAGCACCCGCGGCTACCGCGCCGGGACGCGTTGAAGATCCTCCCCCGCGACCTGACCGCCGACGACGAGTTCCGCCGGCGCTTCATGCGGGAGGCCGACCTGGCGGCGAGCCTCTACCACGAGCACATCGTCGGCATCCACGACCGCGGCGAATTCGAAGGCGCGCTGTGGATCTCGATGGACTACGTGGAGGGCACCGACGCGGCCCAGCTGCTGCGCAGCCAGTACCCGTCGGGCATGCCGAAAGCCGCGGTCGCCGAGATCATCTCGGCGGTCGCCGACGCCCTCGACTACGCGCACTCCCGCGGCCTCTTGCACCGCGACGTCAAACCGGCCAACATCCTGCTCAGCGAGGCCAGCCCGCGACGGCGGATCCTGCTGGCGGACTTCGGGATCGCCCGCGAGCTGGGCGAGATCAGCGGCCTGACCGCGACGAACATGCTCGTCGGGACGACCGCGTACTGCGCGCCCGAGCAGCTGCAGGGTGCCGACCTCGGCGCCCGGGCCGACCAGTACGCGCTGGGCTGCACCGCCTTCAACCTGCTGACCGGGGTCGCCCCGTATCACCACTCCAACCCGGCCGTGGTCATCAGCCAGCATCTCTCCGCTCCGCCGCCGCGCGTGAGCGAACGCCGACCGGAGTTGGCCGAGCTCGACCCGGTGATCGCCAAGGTGCTCGCGAAGAATCCCGACGAGCGGTACCCGACGTGCGCGGACTTCGCGGCCGCGCTGTCGGGACAGCCGGCCGCGACCGAGGCGATCCTGCCGCCCACCGAGGGGATCCCGGCGCCCACCGAAGTGATCGCTACTCCCACCCCTTCGACATCCCCCGAACCGGGCGGGAGGCGGCGCGGGCGGGCCACCGTGATCGCCGCCCTGGTCGCCGTCGCGCTGCTCGGCGTCGCCACGGTCGTCGGCGTCCAGGTGTTCGGCGGCCACGCCCGGCACTCGGGCGGCACGGCGCCATCGACCGCGCCATCCACCGGCGGCGCCGGGTCGCCCACGACGACTGCGACGATCACGTTGTCCAGCCAGGTCACCGATCAATCGAACGTCCTCGGCCCGCTCGAGTCCGACGCGGTCAACCGCGCCCTCACCCGGCTCTACAACCAGCGCGGCACCCGGCTGTGGGTGGTGTATGTCAAAAGCTTCGGCGGCCAGAAACCCTTCCGCTGGGCGGAAAATATCATGCGCGCCAACGGGTTTGCCGACACCGACGCCATCCTGGCCGTGGCCACCGACGAACCGGCGTTCTCCTTCCGCGTGCCGGGGGCGATCACGAACGGAAAGGCGATCGACGTGGAGATGATCCGTCGCGACCGGATCTCGCCCGCTGTTTTCCGTCACGAGTGGGCCCGCGCGGCGATAGCCGCGGCCAACGGGCTCGACGTGGCGCCCGGCTAGGGCTAGGGCTGCTCATGCGGGCTTCGGCGGGGCGCCGGGCTAGCGCTCGGGCCCCAGCAACACGTCGGCGTCGAAACAGCTGTGATCGCCGGTGTGGCAGGCGCCGCCGACCTGGTCGACAACCAGCAGCACCGCGTCGCCGTCGCAGTCCAGCCGCACCGAGTGGACCCGCTGCGTGTGGCCGGACGTCGCGCCCTTCACCCACTGCTCGCCGCGCGACCGCGAATAGTAGGTCCCCTCACGGGTTTCCAGCGTCCGGGCCAGCGCATCGTCGTCCATCCACGCGACCATCAGCACGTCACCGCTGCCCCGCTCCTGCACAACGGCGGTGAATAGCCCGTCCGCATTGCGCTTGAGCCGTGCCGCGATTCGTGGGTCGAGCGTCATCGCACGGCGATCCCCTCGGCCGCCATCGCTGCCTTCACCTGGCCGATGGTCAGCTCACGGAAGTGAAAGACGCTGGCCGCCAACACCGCATCGGCGCCGGCGGCGACGGCGGGCGCGAAGTGCGCCGCCGCACCCGCGCCCCCGCTGGCGATTACCGGCACCGTGACCGCGGCACGCACCGCCCGCAACATCGCCAGGTCGAAGCCGGCCTTCGTTCCGTCGGCGTCCATCGAATTGAGCAGGATCTCCCCCACCCCGAGCTCGGCGCCCCGCACCGCCCACTCGACGGCATCGATTCCCGTGCCGCGCCGGCCGCCGTGGGTGGTGACCTCCCAGCCCGACGGGGTCGGGGCCGAGCCGGCGGGCACCGTGCGGGCGTCGACGGACAACACGATGCACTGCGACCCGAACTGCCGCGCCATCTCGGCCAGCAAGTCGGGGCGCGCGATCGCGGCGGTGTTGACCGACACCTTGTCGGCCCCCGCGCGCAGCAGGGTGTCGACGTCGCCCACCGTGCGCACGCCCCCGCCCACGGTCAGCGGGATGAAAACCTGCTCGGCGGTGCGGCGCACCACGTCCAGCATGGTGCCGCGTTCCGACGACGAGGCGGTGACGTCGAGGAACGTCAGCTCGTCGGCCCCCTCGGCGTCGTAGGCGGCGGCCAGCTCGACGGGATCTCCCGCGTCGCGGAGGTTTTCGAAGTTGACGCCCTTGACCACCCGGCCGGCGTCGACGTCCAGGCAGGGAATCACCCGCACCGCGAGGCCGTTACTCGCGTACATCGTCAGTAGTCTCCCGGTTCGCCCGTGCCGCGCAGGATTTCGAGAATCGCAGCGTGCGCGTGTGGCTCCGCCGCCAGCGCGGAATCCGACGCGGGGGTCCACGGTTCACCGCGGAC
This sequence comes from Mycobacterium sp. 050134, assembly GCF_036409085.1. NCBI lineage: Bacteria > Bacillati > Actinomycetota > Actinomycetes > Mycobacteriales > Mycobacteriaceae > Mycobacterium > Mycobacterium sp. 050134. The sequence goes on along the minus strand of NZ_JAZGLV010000006.1, from coordinate 193,311 downwards.
GTCGGTGACGACCCCGCCCGCCGCCCGCACCAGCGCCACGCCGGCCGCGTGGTCCCACACGTGGCCGCCGAAACTGATCGAGCCACCGAGGACCCCATCGGCGACGTAGGCGAGATCCAGCCCGGTGGAACCGTGCATCCTCAGCCGCGACGAGACCCGGCTGAGGTTCTCCAGCACCGCGATCCGGTAGCGCCCGGGGAACCGGCCCCGGGCGTCCGCGCTGAACGAGCCGGCGCCGATGAGGGCGTCGGCCAGTTCGACCCGGCCCAGCGGTTGTTGGGGCCTGCCATTCTTCACCAAGGGCCCGCCGGCGATCGCGGTGTAGCGCTGACCGGTGAAGGGCAGCCAGGTCAGGCCCGCCACTGGCTCTCCGTCGTGGAGCAGCCCCAGCAGGATTCCGGCCATCGGCGATCCCGCCGCGTAGTTGAACGTGCCGTCGACCGGGTCGAGCACCCACACCCACTCGGCGTCGACGTCTTCGCCGCCGTATTCCTCGCCGTGCACGCCGATCCCAGTGGTGTCGGTGAGGGCGGCGACGACCTGCCGCTCGATCGCCAGGTCGACGTCGGTCGCGAAGTCGTTGCCCTTCTTCTGCACCGCCGACTCGGCCCGGTGGCCGGCGAGGAAGGGCTCGGTCGCCTCGTCGAGGATCGCCGACGCCTTCTCGACAAGCGCGTCCAGGTCCATCGCGCCGCTCACTCCTGCACCGCGGCCAGGGCCTGCGGCAGGGTGAACCGCCCGGCGTAGAGGGCCTTGCCCACGATGGCCCCCTCGACCCCGCGGTCGGTGAGCGTGGCGATCGCACGCAGGTCGTCCAGGCTGGACACGCCGCCGGACGCGATAACCGGCGCCTCGGTGCGCTCGGCGACTCCGGCGAGCAAGTCGAGATTGGGACCGCCCAGCGTGCCGTCCTTGGTAACGTCGGTGACCACGAATCGCGAACACCCTTCGCGGTCAAGGCGTTCCAGCACCTCCCAGAGGTCACCGCCATCGGTCTCCCAGCCGCGGCCGCGCAGCCGGTGCTGGCCTTCGGGGTGGGTCGGGTCGATCTGGACGTCCAGGCCGACAGCGACCCTGTCGCCATGTTCGCTGATCACCCGCGCGCACCACAGCGGGTTCTCCAGGGCGGCCGTCCCGAGGTTGACCCGGGCGCAGCCCGTCGCCAGCGCCGCCGTCAGCGACTCGTCGTCGCGGACGCCGCCGGAGAGCTCGATCCGCACGTCGAGCTTGCCGACCACCTCGGCAAGCAGTTCGCGGTTGGAGCCGCGACCGAAGGCGGCGTCGAGGTCGACGAGGTGAATCCATTCGGCCCCGTCGCGCTGCCAGCCCAGGGCGGCGTCCAGCGCCGTCCCGTACTCCGTCTCGCTGCCGGCCTTGCCCTGCACCAGGCGCACGGCCCGCCCGTCGACCACGTCGACGGCCGGCAAGAGAATCAATGGCATTACAGTCCCTCCACCCAGTTGCTCAGCACGACCGCCCCGGCGTCCCCGCTCTTTTCGGGGTGGAACTGGGTGGCAGACAACGGTCCCTCCTCGACGGCGGCCAGGAACGGCACGTGATGGGTGGCCCAGGTGAGCACCGCCGCCGGTGATCCCTCCCAGCGCTGCGCGGCATAGGAATGCACGAAGTAGAACCGGGTGTCCTCGTCCAGTCCCTTGAACAAAACCGTGCCCGACCCCGCCTTGACCACGTTCCAACCCATGTGCGGGATCACGGGTGCGTCCAACCGGGTGACGGCCCCGGGCCACTGCCCGCAGCCGGTCGTCTCCACGCCGAATTCGACGCCGCGCGCGAACAAGATCTGCATCCCGACGCACACCCCCAGGACCGGACGGCCCGCGGCGACGCGGTCGGCGATGATGCGGTCGCCCCCGATCTTCCGCAGCCCGGTCATGCAGGCCTCGTATGCGCCGACACCCGGAACCACCAGCCCGTCGGCGGCGGCCGCCGCTCCCGCGTCAGCGGTCACTTCGACCGACGCACCCACCCGTTCCAGGGCGCGTTGCGCCGACCGTAGGTTGCCCGAACCGTAGTCGAGCACCACAATTGATTTCGTCACAGAACACCTTTGGTGGACGGCACGCCCGACACCCGGGGATCTGGCTCGACGGCCTGGCGCAAAGCCCGGGCGACGGCCTTGTATTGGGCTTCGGTGACGTGGTGCGGATCGCGCCCATAGAGCACGCGAACGTGCAGCGCGATCCGGGCATTGGCGGCCAGCGACTCGAACACGTGCCGGTTGATCACGGTGTGATAGGGCACGGAGCTGCCGGCAATCGTGGTGTGCTGCAGGTGATCCGGCTCCCCCGTGTGCACGCAGTAGGGCCGACCGGAGACGTCGACCGCGGCGTGGGCCAGGGTCTCGTCCATGGGGATGAACGCATCGCCGAAGCGGCGGATGCCCTTCTTGTCGCCCAGGGCCTGCCCCAGCGCCTGGCCGAGCGCGATGGCGGTGTCCTCGATGGTGTGGTGTCCCTCGATCTCGACGTCGCCCTTGGTACGCACGGTGAGGTCGAAACTGGCGTGGCTGCCCAGCGCCGTGAGCATGTGGTCGTAGAACGGCACGCCGGTGTCCACATCCACCCGCCCCGTGCCGTCCAGGTCGAGATCGATGACGATGTCGGACTCGCGCGTCGTCCTCTCGATCCGCGCGCGGCGGGCCGCTTTCTGGGTCTCGATGGCTGTCACGATGCTCCTACGGCGGTGGCGGGGGCCAGTTCGGTGGCCGCGATCCGGGCGCTGGCCTTGAGGAACGCGTCGTTCTCGTCGCTTAATCCCGTGGTGGCGCGCAGGTAGCCGGGGATATCGACGTCGCGGATCAGAATGCCGGCGTCCAGGTAACGCTGCCAGGCGGCCGGCGCGTCGGCGAACTCCCCGAACAGCACGAAGTTGGCGTCGCTTGGGATCACCCGAAAACCCATCCCGCTCAACGCTTTCGTGACGCGCTCCCGCTCGTCGATCAGTTTTGCGACGCTGCCCAGCGTGTCGTCGGCGTGCCGCAGCGCGGCGCGGGCCGCGGCCTGGGTGACCGACGACAGGTGATACGGCAGCCGCACCAGTAGCATCGCATCGATCACCGCCGGCGTGGCGACCAGGTAGCCGAGCCGGCCGCCAGCGAAGGCGAAAGCCTTGCTCATCGTGCGGGTGACGATCAGCTTGGCCGGGTATTGCTCCACCAGCGCCACCGCGCTGGGCTGCGAGGAGAACTCGCCGTAGGCCTCGTCGACGATCACGATGCCCGGGACCACGTCGAGCAACCGCCGCAGGTCCGGCAGCGGGATGCTTTGCCCCGACGGATTGTTGGGGCTGGCGAGGAAGACGACGTCGGGGCGGCGGTCGGTGATGGCGGCGATGGCGGCGTCGACATCGAGGCTGAAGTCGTCGGCGCGGCCGGCCTGCAGCCACTCGGTGCGCGTGGCGTCGGAGATGATCGGGTGCATCGAGTAGGACGGGACGAAACCGATCGCGGTGCGGCCCGGCCCGCCGAAGGCCTGCAGCAGTTGCTGCAATATTTCGTTTGAACCGTTTGCGGCCCAGACGTTTTCGACGTTCAGGGGGGTTCCGGTCTGGGCGGTGAGGTAGGCGGCCAGGTCGGCGCGCAGCGCGACCGCATCGCGGTCGGGGTAGCGGTGCAGCTCGACCGCCGCCTCGCCCACCGCGCGGACCACATCCTCGACCAGCGCCGCGCTCGGGGGATGCGGGTTCTCGTTGGTGTTCAGCCGCACCGGCACCGCCAATTGCGGTGCGCCGTAAGGGGTCTTGCCCCGCAGGTCATCGCGCAGCGGCAGGTCGTCGAGGGTGGGCTGTCCGGCGCCGCTCATCGTTCGAACCTCCGCCGGATCGCCTCGCCGTGCGCCGGCAGGTCTTCGGCCTTCGACAGCGAAATGACATGGCCGGAAACGTCCTTCAGCGCGGCCTCGGTGTAGTCGACGACGTGGATGCCACGCAGGAACGTCTGCACCGATAGGCCGCTGGAGTGCCGGGCGGAACCGCCGGTTGGCAGCACGTGGTTGGAACCGGCGCAGTAGTCGCCGAGGCTCACCGGCGAGTACGGTCCGACGAAAATGGCTCCGGCCGAGCGGATTCGGCCGGCGACCTCGGGCGCGTCCGCGGTCTGGATCTCCAAGTGCTCGGCGGCGTAGGCGTTGACCACCTTGATCCCGGCGTCCAGGTCGTCGACCAGGATGATCGCCGACTGGCGTCCGCCGAGGGCCGCGGTGACGCGCTCGCGGTGTTTGGTCGTCTCCAGCTGCGCTGCCACTTCGGCGTCCGTGGCGGCGGCCAGGTGCTCGCTCGGGGTGACCAGCACACTGCCGGCCATCTCGTCGTGCTCGGCCTGGCTGATCAGGTCGGCGGCGACATGGGCCGGGTCGGCGGTGTGGTCGGCCAGGATGGCGATCTCCGTCGGCCCGGCCTCCGCGTCGATGCCGACCCGCGAGCGGCACAGCCTCTTGGCGGCGGTGACATAGATGTTGCCGGGGCCGGTGATCATGTCGACCGGCTCGAGGTTCGCGCCGTCGAGGTCGGTGCCGCCGTAGACCAGGAGGGCCACCGCCTGGGCGCCGCCGACGGCCCACACCTCGTCGACGCCCAGGAGGCGGGCGGCGGCCAGGATCGTCGGGTGCGGCCACCCGTCGTAGCGCGCCTGCGGCGGGCTTGCGACCACCAGCGAGCCGACACCGGCTACCTGGGCCGGCACCACGTTCATGACCACGCTCGACGGGTACACGGCGTTGCCCCCGGGCACGTACAACCCCACCCGCTCGACCGGCACCCACCGTTCGGTCACCGTGGCGCCGGGGCCCAGCGTGGTCGTCACGTCGGCGCGTCGCTGGTCGGCGTGCACCGCGCGGGCCCGTTCGATCATCACCTGCAGCGCCTCGGAGACGTCGGCGTCGAGGTCGTCCAGCGCCGCTTCGAGGGCCGCTTCGGGCACGCGGACGGTCGGCGGTCGCACGCCGTCGAAGGACGCCCCGAATTCCAGCGCGGCGTCGGCCCCGCGTTCCGCGACGGCCTCGACGATGGGCCGCACCTTGGGCAGGACGCTCTCCACGTCGGCACCGCCACGCGGCAGCGCCGCCCGCAATCGGGCGGCCGTCAAGTCCGCGCCCCGCAGGTCGATGCGGGCGATCGGTGACGGTTGGCTGGTGTTCACGTTCCCCATTCTCCCAGAGCAGCTCAAGTACTTATCCGACCGGTACAGTGCCGGTGAGCAGGCCCACACCCCGCTTTGGAGAGGGAGCCGTCATGTCCGCGAAGGATCACCCCAACAACGCACCCGGCGTCCCGATGGTGTTCCCACCTTGGTTCGAGCGCATTCAGATTAAGTACATCAACCCGGCGATCAAGCCGATCGCCCGGTTCATGCCGGGGACTGCGACCATCAAGCACCGTGGTCGAACCTCCGGCACGCCCTACGAGACCGTCATCACCCCGTATCGCAAGGGCAACGTCCTGGCGATCGCGCTGGGCCACGGCAAGACCAACTGGGTCAAGAACGTGCTGGCCGCCGGCGAGGCCGACGTGCAGTACAGCCGCAATCGCGTGGTGCACATCACCAACCCGCGGGTGCTGCCGGCGGGCAGTGACGGCGCCGAGGCGGAGAAGCTGCCACGGCTGGCTCGCATGCAGCTGCGCCGGATCGGGATCTTCGTCGGCGATATCGCCTGAGGGGCTGCCGTTGAGTGTGCACTGAGGGCGTTGAGTGTGCACTGGGGGCGGGCATTCGGCGATTTCGACCGCCCAGGACGCACACCCAACGCCCACAATGCACACTCGACAATTTTCGACGGCCCGAGCTCAGCGGGTCGGCGTCGAACGTGCACTCAGAGCGTCGAGTGTGCACTCAGAGCGTCGAGTGTGCACTCAGGGCGTCGAGTGTGCACTCAGGGCGTTGAGTGTGCACTGAGGACGGGCATTCGGCGATTTCGGCCGCCCAGGACGCACACCCAACGCCCACAATGCACACTCGACAATTTTCGACGGCCCGAGCTCAGCGGGCCGCCGTCGAGCGTGCACTCAGGGCGAAGATTCGGCGAAATCGACGCCCACGATTCACACCCGACGCCCGATGCCAGCGGGGCCGACGAGCTACATGTCCAGGCCGATGTCGAGCGCGCGCACGGAATGCGTCAGCGCGCCGACGGCCAGGTAGTCGACCCCGGTCGCGGCGTAGGCCGCCGCCGTCTCGAGACTGAGCCCGCCGGACGACTCGAGCAGCACGGCGGGGGCCCGGGTGTCGCGGCGCTGCACCGCGATCTGCGTCTGCCACACGGGGAAGTTGTCCAGCAGCACCAGTTCGGGCTTTTCGGCCAGCACCTCGTCAAGCTGCTCGAGGGAGTCGACCTCCACCTCACACGGCAGATCCGGCGCCGCGTCGCGCACGGCGCGCAGCGCGTCGACCACCGAACCCGCGGCGGCGACGTGGTTGTCCTTGATCAGCGCCGCGTCGCCGAGGCCCAGCCGGTGGTTGACGCCGCCGCCCACCCGCACCGCGTATTTCTGCAACACGCGCAGGCCGGGCAGGGTCTTGCGGGTGTCGCGAATCTTGGCCTTGGTGCCCCGCACGGCGTCGACCCACGCCGCGGTCGAGGTGGCGATCCCCGACAGGTGGCACACCAAATTGAGCATGGTCCGCTCGGCCGTCAGCAGGCCGCGGGTCTGGGCGGCCACCGTCAACAGCGGCGCGCCCGGCTGCAGCCGGGCGCCGTCCTCGACCCGATGCAGCACCTGATACCCGTCGACGGTGAGGACCTCGTCCAGCACCAGCAGAGCGATGTCCACCCCGGCGATCGCGCCGGGTTCCCGGGGCACCATCGATGCAGTCGCCACCGCGCCGTCGGGCACCGTCGCGAGCGTCGTGACGTCCGGCCCGTAGCGCAGGTCTTCGGCGAGGCCGCGACGGATGGTGTCCAACGCGGCGTCGCGTTCAGCTTCGGAGAACACGCGTCAGCCCACCGCCGCCAAGGCCTCCACGAGCACGCAACCCCGGTCGTCGGCGAGCCGCAGCACGCTGCTGCGGGCCTGGTCGGGAGCGGGCTGGTCGAACTCGCCGCGGTGGTGGCAGCCCCGGCTCTCGGTCCGGCCCAGGGCCGCCGCGGCCACCGCGCGCGCGGCCAACGCCAGCGCGACGTCCTCGAAATCGCGCCGGCTCGCGATCGTGCGGTCCGGCGCCCGGGACAGCATCTCGCACAGGCGGCTGAGCCCGGCGGCCTCGCGCACCACCGAGGCGTCGCGGCTCATCGCGCGCTGCAGGTCGGCGCGCGGGGGTGCCGCATAGGTAACGGGCTCGCAAGGCACCGCGCGGACGCGCCCGGCGGCCTCGGCGTGGGCGGCCGCCGCCTTTCCGGCCCGCCCGCCGACGACCAGGCCCTCCAGCAGGCTGTTGGAGGCCAGCCGGTTGGCGCCGTGCATGCCGGTGCGGGCCACCTCACCCGCCGCGAACAGCCCGGGCAACTCGGTCTGGCCGGACACGTCGGTAACCACGCCGCCGCAGCTGTAGTGCGCTCCGGGAACGACCGGGATGGGCTGGCGGACCGGGTCGACGCCCGCCGCGCGGCACGCGGCGGTGACGGTCGGGAAGCGGTTCTCGAAGCCGGCGATGCCACGCGCGTCGAGGAAGACGCACGGGTCGCCGGTGGCCCGCAGGCGCGCGTCGATGGCCGCCGCGACCACGTCGCGCGGCGCCAGGTCACCCATCGGGTGAACACCGGCGGTGACGGAATTGCCCTGCCGGTCCAGCAGGGTCGCGCCCTCACCGCGGATGGCCTCGGTGACCAACGGCCGGCGTCCCCCGGCGCGGCCCGCGAACAGCATCGTCGGGTGAAACTGGATGAACTCCAGGTCGCTCACCGCGACGCCGGCCCACAGGGCCAACGCGATGCCGTCGCCGGTGGAGCCCTCGGGATTCGTGGTCGCGCCGTAGAGGTGCCCGAGGCCGCCGGAGGCCAGGATGACCGTGGGTGCGCTGATGACGCCGATGCCGTCCGGGTTAGCGACGGCCACGCCGGTCACGGCCGCGCCGTCGTGCAGTACCCGCAGCGCCACGTGGTTCGTGCGGATGTCGAGCGTGGCGGCGGCGTGATCGAGCGCCCGCTGCACCTCCGCACCGGTGGCGTCGCCCCCGGCGTGCACGATCCGCCGCCGGGAATGACCGCCCTCCCGCGAAAGCGACCACTGGCCCGCACCGGTCTCATCGAATCGCGCGCCGACCCCGACCAGCTCGGACACGGCGCGGTGGCCGTCGGCGACGATCGAGTAGACGGCGTCGGGGTCGCACAGGCCCGCTCCCGCGGTCAGGGTGTCGGAGACGTGCGCGTCGACCGAGTCGTCGTTGCCGGGCAGGACGACCGCGATGCCGCCCTGCGCGTAGTGGGTCGCCGTCACCCCGTACCGGCGGTCGGCCTTGGACAGGACGACGACGCTGCTGCCGGCGCGATGCGCGGCCAGCGCGGCGGCCAGCCCGGCCACGCCGGTGCCGATGACGACGACGTCGGCGCTGTCAGTCCAGTCGGTGCGGGCCATCATTCGCCGCCGCCCGGCTGCCCGATCGCGATCATGCGCTGCACGCTGCGCCGGCCCGCCGCGGCGACGTCGGGGTCGACGTGCACCTCGTCGGCGCCCTCGACCAGGCAACGCAGCAGCGCCGCGGGCGTGATCATCTTCATGAACTTGCACGACGCCCGGTCGTTGACCGCCTGGAAGTCGACTTGCGGTGCGGCCCGGCGCAACTGGTGCAGCATGCCGACCTCGGTGGCGACCAGCACCTTGCGGGCGTGGGTGGAGTGCGCCGCGTCGAGCATGCCGCCGGTGGACAGGATCTTGACCCGGTCCGGCGGAAAGGCGCCCTCGCCGGCGAGGTATAAAGCCGAAGTGGCACAACCGCATTCGGGGTGGACGAACAGTTCGGCATCGGGGTTTGCCCGGGCCTGGTCGGCGAGCTCATCGCCGTTGATCCCCGCGTGCACGTGGCACTCGCCGGCCCACACGTGCAGATTGGTGCGGCCGGTCACGCGGCGGACGTGGGCGCCCAGGAACTGGTCCGGGCAGAACAGCACCTCGCGGTCGGGGTCGATGGAATTGACCACATCGACGGCGTTGGACGACGTGCAGCAGACGTCGGTGAGCGCCTTCACCGCCGCCGTGGTGTTGACGTAGGAGACGACGACCGCGCCGGGGTGTTCGTTCTTCCAGGCGCGCAGCTCGTCGGCGTCGATCGAATCGGCCAGCGAGCAGCCGGCGCGCTGGTCCGGGATGAGCACGGTCTTGTCCGGGCTGAGAATCTTGGCGGTCTCGGCCATGAAGTGCACGCCGCAGAACACGATCGTGTCCTCGGGCGCCTCCGCCGCGATCCGCGACAGGGCCAGCGAGTCCCCGACGTGGTCGGCGACGTCCTGGATGGCGGGCAGCTGGTAGTTGTGGGCGAGCACGGTGGCGCCGCGCAGTTCCGCCAGGCGGCGGATCTCGGCGGCCCACTGCTCGTCCGCCTCGACGCCGGCGTAGCCGGTGGGCGAATTGGTGACGTCGGCCATCATGTCTTCGGCGAGCAGGTCCATGCGATTGATAACCGTCACGGCGGCTCCTTTCAGCCCGAGAGGTTTTCGACTTATAATCGAAAACATGCGCCATACTAGCACTGAACACGAGGTGCTTGCGGTGGTGTTTCAGGTCCGCCAGGTGACGCCCGGCCCCAGAGCACAGAAACCGCAGCTGAACGTCCTGCTATGGCAACGTGCCCAGGAACCGCAGGAGGGTTCCTGGGCGCTGCCGGGCGGGCGGCTGCGCACTGACGAGGACATGACCACGTCGGTGCTGCGCCAATTGGCCGAAAAGGTGGATCTCAAAGAGTTGGCCCACCTCGAGCAACTGGCGGTCTTCTCCGACCCGCACCGGGTGCCGGGCTCGCGGACGATCGCCTCGACCTTCCTCGGGCTCGTGCCCTCCCCCGCCACGCCCGAGCTGCCCCCGGACACCCGCTGGCATCCGGTCAATTCGCTGCCGCCCATGGCGTTCGACCACGGCACCATGGTGGCCCATGCGCGCGCCCGGCTGGTCGCCAAACTGTCCTACACCAACCTCGGGTTCGCCTTGGCGCCAAGGGAATTCGCACTCTCGACGCTGCGTGACATCTACGGCGCCGCGTTGGGCTATCAAGTCGACGCGACAAACCTGCAACGGGTGCTGGCGCGCCGCGGGGTGATCTCGCCGACGGGCACCGTCGCCCAGTCCGGGCGCAGCGGCGGCCGGCCCGCCGCGCTGTACCACTTCACCGACTCGCTGCTGCGGGTCACCGACGAATTCGCCGCGCTCCGGCCGCCCGGCCAGCCCTGAGAGGACCGGAAAAACGCCCTCCGATGACGGGTCCGGCCTGCGCGCCGCCCCCAGGAAGTAGCTCACAGCACGGCGATTACGTTTTGGCTACCACCCGTTCATGCGCGAGAATGCCGGTTGGCCCTGAAGGGAGCCTCAATGGTCGAGCTCGGCAATCTGGCGGACAACCGCGGCGCGCAGTGGATCGGTCAGCCGCCGCATGAGGAGCTGCAACGCAAGGTGCGCCCGCTGCTGCCCTCCGACGACCCGTTCTACCAGCCACCGCTCGGCTACCAGCACGCCGAGCCGGGCACGGTCCTGCGGTCGCGCGACGTCGAGCTGGCGTTCTTGGGCCTGATCCCGCAGCCCGTCAAGGCGGTGCAGCTGCTCTACCGGACGATGGACATGAACGGCGAACCCGAGGCGACCGTCACCACGGTCATCGTGCCGGCGGAGCTGGCCCCGGAACGCCCCTGCCCGCTGCTGTCGTACCAATGCGCGATCGACGCCATGTCGTCGCGCTGTTTCCCGTCGTACGCGCTGCGGAGGCGGGCGAAGGCGCTCGGGTCCGTGGGCCAATTGGAGCTGCTGCTGATCGCCGCCGCGGTCGCCGAGGGGTGGGCCGTGTCGGTGCCCGACCACGAGGGCCTGCGGGGCATGTGGGGTGCTCCCTACGAACCGGGCTACCGCACGCTCGACGGGATCCGCGCGGCGCTGGGCTCCGAACGGCTCGGCCTGTCCCCGTCGGCGCCCATCGGGCTGTGGGGCTACTCCGGCGGCGGCCTGGCCAGCGCCTGGGCGGCGGAGATGTGCGGCGCGTACGCGCCCGAGCTGGACATCGTCGGCGCGGTGCTGGGTTCGCCCGTGGGCGACCTCGGCCACACGTTCCGCCGCCTCAACGGCAGCTTCCTGGCGGGCCTGCCCGCCCTGGTGGTGGCGGCGCTCGCGCACGCCTACCCCGACCTGGACCGGGTCATCAGGGAGCACACCAACGAGGAGGGCCGCGCCCTGCTCGAGTCGCTGGAGGACATGACGACCGTGGAGGCGGTCGTGCGGATGGCCGGCAAGGACATGGGCGACTACCTCGACGAGCCGCTCGACGACATCCTGTCAACGCCCGAGGTGACCTACGTCTTCGACCACATCAAGCTCGGCGCCGCGGTGCCGACGCCGCCGGTGCTGATCGTGCAGGCTGTGCATGACTACCTGATCAGCGTCGACGACATCGACGAGCTCGCCGACGCCTATTCCGCCGGGGGCGCCAGGGTGACCTACCACCGGGACGCCTTCAACGAGCACATGCTCCTGCACCCGCTGTCCGCCCCGATGACCCTGCGCTGGCTGACCGACCGGTTCGACCGCCGCCCGCTGACCGAGCACCTGATCAGGACGACCTGGCCAACGATGTTCAACCCGATGACCTACGTCGGCATGGCGCGGCTGGCCAAGATTGCGGCCAAGGTCATCACCGGCCGGAGCATCCACCGCCGACCGCTATGAGACGGCCGCTTCGGGCTCAATGGGCCCGGGCGTGACGTGCGCCGGAAGGGCACCCAGGTCGTCGCGCACGTCCGAGGCCGCCAGCACGGCGTAGACCAGGGCTGCGATGGCGACCGGCCAGCCCAGGGTCGCCGCCGCCTGCAGCGGCTGGTCGGAGAAGAACACCGGCGGCGCCTCGATGACGTAGGCCACCGCGGGTTTGCCCACCAGCGGAACCGCATCGACGTCCAGGGCCCCGTAGCCCAGCCGGACCAGCACGGCCCCGACCGCCGAGGCGGCCGCCGCCGCGACCAGCATCCCGACCGACAGGCCGACAACCATGCCCGGCCCGCGGTGATCGCGCCACTGCCACACCAGGACCGCCCCCACCACCGCCAGCACAGTCAGCAAGCCGAGCATCAGGCAGGGCGCGTCGAAGAAGTGCTCGGACTCGTTGCCCAGGTAGTCGTGAACGCGCTCGCCGGCGCGGGTGATGGCCACCACCGCGTGGATGGGCGGTGCGATCCACGCCCACACCCCGCCGAGCAGTGCGCCGACCACCGACAGGCCGAGGCCGGCGAGCAGGATCGCGCGGGCCCGCGGCGCGCCGGTCACCCGGGCCGGCGGAGTCGGCTGTGCGGTCATCGCCGCGCCTCGAGATCGGCCGAATCGACCTGGCCGTGCCGCGAGCATTGCGCGTGCCACCCGTCGGGCCGGACCTGCACCACCATCCGGCGCCCGCACTGCGCGCAGAACCGGGGCGGCTCCAGGCCCAGCTGGGCGGCCGTGGGCATCGCCGTTCCCCCCAGTTCCCCGGTGTAGACGTTGTACACACCGGCGCTGACCGCAGCGCCCAAGTCGTGACCCACGGTTCCCAGTCTCTTAGAGGGTGGCGTTGAGGGCCTTGATCGGCATCTGTAGGTCGTCGAGCAACCCCAGGTCGGCCTCGGCGGGCCGGCCGAGCGTGGTCAGGTAGTTGCCGACGATCACGGCGTTGATGCCGCCGAGCATGCCCTGCTTCGCGCCGAGGTCACCCAGCGTGATCTCGCGGCCCCCGGCAAAGCGCAGGATGGTCCGCGGCAACGCGAGCCGGAAGGCGGCCACCGACTTCAGCGCCTCGGTGGCCGGCATGACCTCGAGGTCGCCGAACGGCGTCCCGGGCCGCGGATTGAGGAAGTTGAGCGGCACCTCGTCCGGGCCGAGCTCGGCCAGCTCCGCCGCGAATTCGGCGCGCTGCTCCAGCGTCTCCCCCATGCCGAGGATGCCGCCACAGCAGACCTCCATGCCGGCGTCACGCACCATCGACAGCGTGTCCCAGCGCTCTTCCCAGGTGTGGGTCGTGACGACGTTGGTGAAGAACGAGCGCGCGGTCTCCAGGTTGTGGTTGTAGCGGTGCACGCCCATCGCGGCGAGCCGCTCCACCTGTTCGGCAGTGAGCATCCCCAGCGAGCAGGCCACGTTGATCTCGACCTCGTTGCGGATGGCCTCGATGCCGGCGGCCACCTGGGCCATCAGCCGCTCGTCGGGGCCGCGCACGGCGGCGACGATGCAGAACTCCGTGGCGCCCGACTTGGCGGTCTGCTTGGCGGCCTCCACCAGGCTCGGGATGTCCAGCCGGGCGCTGCGCACCGGCGAGGCGAACAGCCCGGACTGGGAGCAGAAGTGGCAGTCCTCGGGGCAACCGCCGGTCTTGAGGCTGATGATGCCCTCGACCTCCACCTCGGGCCCGCACCAGCGCATCCGCACCTCGTGGGCCAGCGCCAGCAGCTCGTCGAGGCGGTCGTCGGGCAAGTGCAGTACCTGCAGTATCTGCTCCCGGCTCAGCCCCTCACCGCGCTCGAGGACCTGCTGCCGGGCTTCGGCCAGGATGTCCGTGTCGTCGGCGCCGGTCGTGGGTCGAGTTGCCGCTTGAGTCACCAGGTATTCCCCTGCCTCTTTGTCCGTCGGCACGCAGCCGCACCCGCCACCTGAGTCGTGGCGCCTGAATAAAACGGTTCAAAGTAGGGTAACGGCCGCTCAACAAGGGGTCATTGGGGGTATGCCAGCACAGTGCGTGATCCGTTGATCGACCCACACGTCACGATCGTGGCGCATCACATGATCCTGCTGGCGATCCCCGCGTTCCTGCCGGCGATCATCGTCGTCGCCGTGATCCTCTACGTCGCGTTGCGTGATCGCCGGGGCGGCCGGCGTCCGCCGGTTTTGCGGACCGTCGACCAGCCCGAGGACGGGGCACCGCCCGATTCCGGTGGCAAACCGGGCGAGTCGGACCAGCGAACCGGCGCGCCCGAAAACTAACTTGATTGATCGGACCTCAATCCGGGCATTCCGGTTCCTGCAAGCTGGATCACATCTCCCCGGATCGAACGGGCACGGTTGGGAGGGGTACGACAAATGGGACCGACTCAGCTCACGTATGTTGCGGAGCCATCGGCGCGCGGCGCCGGACTCAACCAGGTGATCGGTCTATCGATCGCCGCGCTGGTCGTCACGTTGCTCATGCTGTGGGTGGGACACGCGCACCGCACCCGTGGCATCCAGTGGCTGGCCCGCCTCGCCGACAAGCTGGGTGAGAAGTTCAACCGGCCGTCCTGGGTCGCCCTTCCCGTGATGGTGTTCACCACATTCATCATCTGTGCCCTGTTCGGGTTCATCTGGGATGTCAGCTGGCACATCGGCAACGGCCGCGACCCCGGCCCCCTGGCCAATCCGGCCCACTACTTCATCATCATCGGCCTGTTCGGCGTCTTCCTCGCGGGAGCGCTGGCGATCGTGCTGCCCTACGACAATCCCGGCCCGGCATCCGTCCGCATCACCGAGAACTGGCACGCGCCCGTGGGCGGCGTCCTGATGGCCGGCTGCGGGCTCTACGCGCTTATCGGCTTCCCCCTCGACGACATCTGGCACCGCATCTTCGGCCAGGACGTCACCCTGTGGGGGCCCACGCACCTGATGATGATCGGCGGGGCCGGGCTGTCGCTGTTCTCCGTGCTGATGCTCGAGTACGAGGGCGGCCGCGCGCTGCCCGAACCCCCCGCCGAACGCCCCTTCGTGCGATTCCTGCGCTACCTGTCCCTGGGTGGCCTGCTGATCGGCCTGTCCGTCTATCAGATCGAGTACGACTTCGGCGTCGAGCAGTTCCGCCTCGTGCTGCAGCCGATGATGATCGCCGTGGTCGCCTCGCTCGGGCTGGTGGTGGCCCGCATCACGATGGGACGAGGCGCGGCCATCATCGCAGCCCTGTTCGCGATCGCGCTGCGCGGCGCCGTCGCCCTGATGGTCGGGCCCGTCCTGGGGGCCCCGACCAACTGGTTCCCCCTCTACCTCGGCCCGGCACTGGTCGTGGAGGCCCTGGCGTTCACCCCGTTGTTCAAGCGCCCCATGGTCTTCGGCGCGGTCGCCGGCCTGGGTATCGGCACCGTCGGGCTGTGGCTGGAATCGCTCTGGATCGACAGCGTCTACCACTACCCGTGGCCCACGAACATGTGGGGTGAGGCGCTGGCGATGGCGGTGCCGGCCGCGGTGCTGGCCGGTGCCTGCGGCGCCATGATGGGCATGGTCCTCACCGGACAGCGCCTGCCCGACCGCAAGATCGGCATCTCCCTCGTCGCGCTGACCGTGCTGGCGATCGGCGGCGCGGTGGCCAACGGGCTGCACATCGTGGTGCCCAAGCAGGACACCGCGACGATCTCCCTGACGGAACTGCCCACCGCCCCCGGGCAGCGGATGGTCTCGGCCGACGTCCAACTCACGCCGCCCACCATGGTGCGCGACCACCCGGAGTGGCTGACCATCCTGTCGTGGCAGGGCCGCATGGAGAACCACCGCGGGCTGATCATCGACCACCTCGAGAAGGTCGGGCCGGGCCACTACCGGTCCACCCAGCCGGTGCCCGTCTGGGGAGATTGGAAGACGCTTTTGCGGGTCCAGGACGGCTACACGATGACGGCCGTGCCGATCTTCGAGCCGGCCGATGACGCCATTCCAGCGGCCGAGGTGCCCGCCCTGGCGTCCAGCACCCGGCCGTTCGTGCAGGAGATCACGATCCTGCAGCGCGAGCGCGACCTCGGCGCCCCGACTTGGTTGTTCACCGCCGGCTCGATCCTGGTGCTGATCTTCACGCTCGTGGTGATCGCCGGCCTGACGTGGGGCGCCGGCCGCCTCAACCGGGCTGTGCTCGAGCCCGAGCCGGTCGAGCCGAAGCAGCCACTGCCCCGGGCGGCGTGAGCCATGGCGATCCGTGACACCCTGGTCGCGACGTGGGTGGCGGCCCTGGCCTGCGGCCTGGTCGCCTGCGGCGGCTCCCAGAACCGATCGCAGACCCCCTCGCCGGGGGCTGGACCAGACGTCACCGTCACCATCGCCAAGGGGCAGGTAACGCCGACCAACGCCACGCTGCAGGCCAAGGTGCACCAGCCCATCACGCTGACCGTCACCAGCGACGCCCCCGACGAGCTGCACGTGCATTCGGTGCCCGACCACAAGTTCGAGGTCGCCGCGGCGCCCGACCAGAAATTCCAGTTCAGCGTCGACGTGCCCGGCAACGTCGAGGTCGAGCTGCATCACCTGGACCGTACGATCGCGACCATTCAAGTCCAGCCGTGAGCGCCGTCGGCGCGACGGCAATTCTCGCGCACGGCCTGGGCGGCTCCGGTGATCTCCCGGTGCCGTACATGTACGCGATGGTCGGCGCGGCGTGGGCGCTGACGTTCACGTTCGCGCTGGTGGCGTTCGCGTGGCGGCGGCCGCGCTTCGACCCGCGCAAGCCCGGCCGGGCGCTGCCTGCCGCGATCACCCGGTTCGTCGACGCCCGCGCGACCCGCCGGACGGCGGCCGGTGTGACGCTCGTGTTCGCGGTCTGGGTGGTGCTGGCCGGCGTGTGGGGGCCGCAGTCGCAGACCAACGCCCTGCTGGGGGTCTTCTACGTGCTGCTCTGGGTGGGGCTGGTGGCGCTGTCGCTGGTGGTTGGGCCGGTCTGGCGGGTGCTCTCCCCGATGCGCACGGGATACCTGCTGGCCCGGCGCGCCCTGCCCGGGCGGCCCCGCCTCACCTACCCCGAGGCCTGGGGCTATCGGCCCGCGGCGCTGGGCCTGTTCACGTTCGTGTGGATGGAGCTGGCCAGCCCGAATTCGGCGTCGCTGCCGCTGGTCGACGGGTGGCTGCTGGCCTATGCCGTGGCGATGCTGGGCGGCGCGTGGCTGTGCGGGCAGCGGTGGCTGGCCCGCGCCGACCCCTTCGGCGTGTACAGCATGGCGGTGTCCCGCCTCTCCCCGTTTCGCCGGAGCCCGGAGACCGGGGAAATCGTCATCGGAAGCCCGCTCGACCACCTGCCGTCGCTGCCCGTGCGACCCGGCGTCGTCGTGGTGCTGGCGGTGTTGCTCGGGTCGACGGCGTTCGACAGCTTCTCGTCGTCGCCCACCTGGCGTGGGTTCGCCGACAGCGCGTCGCGCGTCGTCGGCCTCGGTCCTGCGGTCTCATCGTCGCTGCTGCGGACCGCCGGCCTGATCGTCTTCATTTCGGTTGTGGCGCTGACGTTTTCGCTCGCGGCGCGCGCGACCGGCGGCGTGGACCGGGAGCAACGGCGCGCGCTGCCCGGCCGGCTGGCGCACTCGCTGATCCCGATCGTGGTCGGCTACATCTTCGCGCACTACCTGTCCTACCTCGTCGAGCGCGGGCAGCAGGCCGTGATCAGCCTGGCCGACCCGTTGGGCCGGGGGTGGAACCCGCTGGGGCTGGCGCATCAACAGGTGGCCTACGTGCTGTCGACGCACCCGCCGGTGCTGGCGGCGATCAAGGTCAGCTGCGTCGTCGTCGGGCACATCGTCGCCGTGGTCGCAGCGCACGACAAGGCGCTGCGCCTGCTGCCGGCCGGCCATCAACTGACCGGCCAGCTGACGATGATGCTGGTCATGGTCTGCTACACCTTCACCGGCCTGTACCTGCTCTTCGGTGGCTAGCTGCCGGCGGGCGCCCGGCTGGCCGGGCGCTCGGGCTCTACTGCCCGGCAGGACGGGCGCTCGGGCTAGATGAGCGCTCGGGCTAGATGAGGTAGTCCACCTTCGCGTCGCCGTCCCAGCGCCGCAGCGCGGCGAGGCTGCCCACGATCTCCGGCGGGCGTCCGCCGACGCGCAGCGCGCGCTCCAGCGCCGGCCCCTCCACGCGACGGGCCAGGGTGACGTGCGGGGTCCAGCGGCCGGGCAGGCTGTTGGGCGCCGGCTCGGGCAGCAACCACGCGCGGCAGGCGTCGTGCACCCGCGCGTGCAGGTCGAGCAGCGCCGCCGTGGGGACGAGCAGCCTCGCCAGGATCGCGCCGGACCGCCCGAGCAGCAGCGGGGCGCCGACGATGCAGGGCAGCGGGAGGCGCGCGGCCAGCGGCCGCAGCAGCGCGTCGGCGTCGTCGGCGATGCGGTCGGCGACGGCGAGGGTCACGTGCGGGCGCCCAGGCGGTGTGCGGATGGAATCGCCCGGCTCACCGGGGGCGGCCAGGCCATCCCAGATCCGGCGGATCGCCGCCTCGGTGCCGGGGTCGAAGAGCAACTCGATTGAGTGCACCATCAGCCCGCCAGCGCGGTCACCCAGTCGCGGTCGAACGCCGCCGCGCTCATCGCCGCGAACCGCTCCGCCCCCAGCGCCGCCGCCCCGGCGGGCAGCGCCGCGCGCACCGTCCCCAGGCGCTCGAGCACCGACCGATTCGAGGCCTCCACCACCCCGGGGCGCGCCGGCCAACTCCCGATGACCAATCCGGCGCACGAAACCTCCCGCGCGGCAAGGGCCTCCAGCGTCAACGCGGTGTGGTTGAGGGTGCCCAGACCCGCGCCCGCGACCACCAACGCCGCGGCACCCAGGTCGACCGCGAGGTCACGCACGGTGACGCCGCGGGCGCCCAATTCGACCAGCAGCCCGCCGGCGCCCTCGACCAAGGTCAGCCGCCCCGGGCGGTCCAGCCCCTCGATGAGCCGCAGCAGCTCGTCGCGGGTGGGCAGGGGCAGCCCCGCCCGCTCGGCCGCGGCGGCCGGCGCCATCGGCTCGGGGTACCTGGCGAGACCGGCCAGGTCGGCCACGCCGGACAGGCGGCCCACCTCGGCCAGGTCGTCATCGCCGGAGTCCGTGCCAGTCTGGACAGGTTTGCACACGGCCACGTCGACGCCGGCCCGACGGGCGCACGAGGCCAGCGCCGCGGTGACGATGGTCTTGCCGACCCCGGTTCCGGTGCCCGTAATGACCAGAACGGTCAACGCCGCGCCGCCAGCACGCCCGTCAGCACCCGGCGCGCAAAGTCCACGTCGGCGTCGTCCAGCGACGCCCGCGCGGTCAGGCGCAGCCGCGAGGTTCCGGCGGGCACGGTCGGCGGCCGGAAGCAGCCGACCTTCACGCCGGCGTCCAGGCACGCGGCGGCGGCGGCCACGGCCACCTCCGGGTCGCCCAGGATCACCGACACCACCGCCGACTGCGGCACCTCGGCCACGCCGCAGATCCCGGCCAGCTCGCCGGCCCGGCGCAACACCGCGTCCGGGCGCCACGGCTGCGCCCGCAGCACGCCGAGCGCGGCCCGCGCGGCGCCGACCGCCGCCGGGGCCAGGCCGGTGTCGAAGATGAACGTCCGGGCCGCGTCGATGAGGTGCGCGCGCACCGCCGCGGGCCCCAGCACCGCGCCGCCCTGGCTGCCCAGCGCCTTGGACAGCGTCGTCGTCATCACCACGTCGGGCGCACCGGCCAGGCCGGCCTCGTGCAGCAGCCCGCGGCCGCCGCCGCGGACGCCCAGGCCGTGCGCCTCGTCGACCAGCAGCACCGCGCGGTGGCGGCGGCAGACCTCGTGCAACTCCCGCAGGGGCGCGAGCGCGCCGTCGGCGCTGAACACCGATTCGGTGATGACGAGGGCGCGGTCCTCCGTGCGGGCAGCCAGGGCGGCTTCGACCGCCGCGACGTTGCGGTGCGGGGTGACGGCCACGCGGGCCCGCGACAGCCGGCAGGCGTCGATGAGCGACGCGTGCGCGTACTGGTCGGACACCAGCAGCGAGCCGGGGCCGGACAGGCCGACCACGGCCCCCATGTTGGCGGTGTATCCCGAGGAGAACAGCAGTCCGGAGGCGGCCCCCACGAACCCGGCGAGCTCGTCCTCGAACTCCTCGTGCAGTTCGGTGTCGCCGGTGACCAGCCGGGAGCCGGTGGCGCCGGCGCCCCAGACCCGCAACGCGGCGACACCGGCCTCGATCACATCGGGGTGCTGGGACAGGCCGAGGTAGTCGTTCGACGCCAGGTCCAGCTCGGTGGCGACGGCGGGACGCGGCCGAAGCGACCGGCGCAGCCCGGCCTCGCGGCGCTGCCTTTCCACCGCCTCCAGCCAGGCCAGCGGAGACGCCTCTACCGGTACCTGGCGGGGGATGTTCATGGACCTAGAGCCTACGAGAACGCGCCACGGCCTCGACGGAGGCCTTTCGCTACACCGTGACGTCGCTGCCGTTGGCTCCCGCCTGGCCGTTGGACGCCGTGCCGTGCCCGGCCGTCCCACCGGTCCCCGCGATGGCCGTCGCCCCGGCGATGGCGTACGCATCGCCACCGGCGCCGCCGTTGCCGCCGACGCCGAGCAGGCCGGTACCCACCCCGCCGGTTCCACCGTTGCCGCCGGTGGTCAGTCCCCCGGCGTAGTCGAAGGCGTCGCCGCCGTGGCCGCCGGCCCCGCCGCTCACCACACCGCTGCCGCCCGTTCCGCCGTTGCCGCCGGTGGCGTGCCCCAGGGTGCCGAACGGGAAATTGCCCATGATCGCGTCGCCGCCGTTACCACCGGCACCGCCCGACGCGAGCGGACCGGTGCCGTTGCCGCCCTGGCCGCCGTCTCCACCGGTAAGAGAGAACCCGAACCCGTCGGCGAATGCGCTCCCGCCGTTGCCGCCGTTGCCGCCGCCGAGCAAGCCGTCTCCGCCGTTCCCACCGATGGCGCCGGCAACGTCGCTGTTTCCGCCATTGCCGCCGGCCCCGCCGAAGCCGACAGAGCTGTTGCCGCCGGCGCCGCCGTTGCCCGGTGTACCGAAGATGTTGATGCTGCCGCCGTTGCCGCCCGCGCCGCCGTTGCCGATCGTGGCCGCGCCACCCACCCCGCCCGCGCCGCCGTTGCCGAGCAGGAACCCGCCGTTGCCACCATTGCCGCCGTTGCCGCCGCCAAGCAGGCCGTTGGCGCCGCCGGCCCCGCCCGCCCCACCGTTGCCGATGAGCAGCGCGTCCCCGCCGTTACCCCCGGCCTGGCCGGCCCCGCCGGGGGCACCGGCCCCGCCGTTGCCGAAGAAGCCGGCGTTGCCCCCGTGCCCGCCGTTGACCCCGTTGCCGCCGTTGCCGAACAACCATCCGCCGTTGTATCCGTTCGGGTGCTCGGGCGTCCCGTTGGCGCCGTTTCCGATGATCCCGCCCGTCAGCTCGATCAGGTTGCCCTGCTGCAGGACGCCGCCGATCTCGTTGATCTGGATGCCGACGTTGGTCAGGTTGTTGCCAATGAGCGGGTCCGCGGCAGTCGCCATCGCCGCGACCGCGGACCGCGCGTCCTGCAAGGGCGACACGTTGGTCGCCTCGGCGGAGGCGTATGAGGTGCCCGCCGCGGCGAGCATCTGCACGAAATTGTTGTGGAACGCCGACGCCTGCGAACCCAACGCCTGAAATTGCAGGCCGACGCCGGAGAACAACGACGCGATCGCTGCGGACACCTCGTCACCCGCCGCCGCGGCCACGGACGTGATGCTCGCCGACGCCTGCCGTTGGGCCACTGAGATAGACGCCCCCAACCCCGACAGGTCCGCCGCCGCCGCCGCCAGCGTGGTCGGCGTTGCAATCACAGCCATCGTCGCCCTCCGACACGCCAGCCGCGGCCGTCACACCATCGCACCCCGAAGCCCCTCACAATCCGTTGGCACCATCGATGGCGATTCCGCCCATGAGATTGATGGCCAGGCCCCCGGTGCCGCCGCCGCCGGGGATCAGCCCGAGTCCGCCGTTGCCCCCGGCACCGCCCGTGACCGTGCCCCCGTTGAGGTAGTTCGTCAGGATGCCCGCGAACAAGTTGTTGACGAGGTTGTCGCTTTCCTGGGCCTCTACATAGAACGGGTGCAGGAAGTTGTAGCCGCCCAGGAAGGCGTTGCCGCCGTTGCCCCCGTTTCCGCCATGGCCGCCGAGCAGGGAGCCGGCGCCGCCGTTGCCTCCGGCGCCGCCGTTCACCGCGAACACGCCGCCCAGGTCGTTGTTGAACACCGAGCCGCCGGTGCCGCCGTTACCGCCGTTGAAACCGTCGCCGCCGTTGCCGCCGGTCCCGGCGAGGAAGATGCCCGAGCCGCCGGTTCCGCCCGTACCGCCCGTGCCGCTTGCGCTGGTGCTGTCACCGCCGGCGCCCCCGTTGCCGGGCTGCGCCATGAAGTCGGTCGGGCCGCCCAGGTGGCCGTAACCGGCGCCACCGCCATGACCGCCGTTGCCGCCGTTACCGACCGAGCTCGCTCCCCCGTTTCCGCCGGCCGCGCCGTCACCGATCAAGAAGCCGCCGGCCCCGCCGTTTCCGCCGTTTCCGCCGGTGCCGGCGTTGAACAAGGTCGTGCCGATGCCGCCCAGCCCACCCACCCCGCCGTTACCCAGCAGCGACGCGTTCCCGCCGTTGCCCCCGGCGGCGCCGGGGCCGCCACTGCCGCCCACGCCACCGTTGCCGAGGAAGCCGGCGTTGCCGCCGTTGCCGCCCGCCACCCCGGCGACCGTCGAGTTCCAGCCGTTGCCGCCGTTGCCCACCAGCAGGCCACCGTTTCCGCCGTTCGGGCTGGCGGCGGTGCCGTCGGCGCCGTTGCCGACCAGCGGCGCCCCGAACACGAGCTGGGTCGGCGCGTTGACCACATTTAGCACCTGCTGCTGCACGGCCGCGGTGGCCCCGTTGACCTGGTTCATCACCGTCTGGGTTGCGGACTGCAACGTCGGAAGGCTGGTCGCCTCGGCGCTGGCGTAGGCGCCGCCGGCGCCGCTCAGGGCCTGCACGAACTGGGCGTGGAACGACGCCGCCTGGGTGCTGAGCGCCTGGAACTGCCGCGCGTAGTCGGAGAACAGCGACGAAATCGCGGCCGACACCTCGTCTCCGGCCGCGGCCACCACCCGGGTGGTCTGGGCCGTCGCCGCGGAGTTTGCCGCGCTGATAGATGAACCGATCCGCGCCGCGTTGGCCGCCGCGGCGGCCAACATGTCCGGCGCCGCGATCAGGTACGACATCGCTGACCTCCGAAGAAATTATCTCGGGGTCGTGCGCCTCCCCACCACGGTCACGATCCACAAGTCCGAGATCCGAATCTAACGGTTCCCATTACGCCTTTCAAAGGATTCGGAAGATTCCTCCGCAGCCCGCGCCGGCCGGTGCGACGGCGGCCAGCAAACCTCGCTTCCCGCCCGCCTCCCCTGCCGCGCGGGCTGCCCCACACGGCGACGAGGCCACGATTCAGCCAGTGGAAAGCTATTTCTCGGCTAGCAACCCCCCGCTTCAGGCGCGGCGCACTAAACGACGGAGAGCGCGGCAGCAAACAAAACACCAGTTTTGCATTTTCGAATAAATGGTACCTAAATTATCAATGGAGCGCCGACATAGAACTTCACGTATACGTACCTTATGAGTCATTTTCGGCGCGGCGCGCCCGGCGCTCACATAACCTCACGTTATGAGCGCGGGACGGGCCGGTTAGCAATTTGCTGAACTCGGGCCCGGCCGGCTCCACGCCGGCCGTCGATCGGGAACGCCTTAGCCTGTCTAACAACCAGATCGACGGGGCGTGCCCGGGCGCCGTGGCGCCGGGCAGGCGCGGCGAGATGGGTTTGCTGGCGAGCCGATGCCCGGCCTTTATTGGACAGGTGTTGAAAATATGTTTCATATGAGTGCCTAATAGGCCAGCGTTCATCACAAATAAATGCGCGAACGGTCGCTGTCTTTGCACATGATCGGGGCACAAGATTTAAACTCATTTCTGACACGGACGGGGGAACATGGATCAGCAAGACTTTCTGATCGCGGTGGGCGCCGCCGCGCAGGATGCGGTCTGGAAGACGCAGCATCCGCTCACGCATCACCTCGCGGAGGACGACCCGCGCCGGGCGCAATACCTGCGCGAATATCAGATGTCGGTGGGCCGCCAGGTGCTTGCCGCGATCGAGAACCTGATGCACAACACTTCCTGCCACCGCGCCGGCGTCAGGAAAAGCGCTCCGTCGATGCCACCGAATGCGGACCTGGGGCTTTCGCGCTAGCACCCCAGCGCTGCGGCGTCGCCCCAACCAGGCGAATGCCCCCGCGAGGCCCCGTCCGGCCCGCCCGGGCCCGTGCCGGTTCGACCGACGGCGTTGATCACGCGAGCCCGGCCCATATTCGTCCCCGGCCGCCGCGATGAAAATTCGCACACAATTTGCGGCCGGGCGACGGTAGTTTCACTCTGTGCCTCCGGCGACGGTCGGCAGTCGATGCTGCGTAATTGGCGTGCGGTGCGCACGGGTGAAGGAGGATCGGTGAGCGCCATTCCCAAGATGTTGATCTTCGGTCTTGTCGAGCTGCTCGCCTTCGGATTGATCCTGTTTCTTCCGGCCGGGACGTTCAATTACTGGCAAGCGTGGGTGTTCCTAGCAGTGGTAGCCGTTTCGGCATGGATACCCAGCATCTACTTACTGCGCAATAATCCGGCCGCGCTGCAAGCGCGCATGCGCGGCGGACCGGCGGCCGAGAGCCGGTTCGCGCAGAAGGTGGTGATCGCGGGGTTGTACCTGTCACTGGCGGCGATGGTTGTGGTCAGCGTGCTCGACCATCGCTTCCGCTGGGCACCGGTATCGACTTCGGTTTGCCTGATCGGCGACGTCGTTGTCGCCGTCGGCTTGATCGTCGTGGCGGTGGTGATGATCCAGAACAGCTATGCGGCCGCGACCGTCCGCGTGCAGGCGGGCCAGACCGTCGTCTCGACCGGCCTCTACGGCCTGGTGCGGCACCCGATGTACACCGGCAACATGATCATGATGGTCGGCATCCCGCTAGCGCTCGGCTCGTCCTGGGGCCTCGTGTTCGTCGCGCCCGGCCTGGCCGTCCTGGCCTCGCGCATTCGCGACGAGGAGAAGATGCTCCGCGAGGAGCTGACGGGCTACCGGGAGTACTCGAAGAGAGTCCGGTACCGCCTGGTTCCGGCGCTGTGGTAGCGAACCCGCACCGATCAGTGGCCTGAGGTCTCCGGGGGCGGGCCGGCGGCGGGTGGCTGCACCGCCGAGTCGGCAGTTTCGCTGAGCCGCCCGCTGAGGCCCCTGACCGACGGGGCGTCGAATATGGCGGCCAGCCCGAGGTGTCCGTCGAGGGCGCCGTTGATCGCGGCGATCGCCCGCATCGCGGACAGCGAATCCCCGCCCAGGTCGAAGAACGACTCGTCGACGCCGACGGATTCGAGGCCGAGCACCTGGGCATAGATGCCGGCCAGGATTTGCTCGGCAACCGTGACCGGAGGCCGCCGGGTGCCGTCGTCGTGGTGCTCGCGTTCCCGGACCGGCGCCTCCGCCCGCGGGGCCGGTGCCGGCCGGTGGCCGTCATCGTTCGGCGACGCCGTCACCGCCAGCGGCCGTGTCGGGTCGGCGGTCATCGCCGCGAGCGCCCGCTGGAATCGCTGGATCAATGCGTCGACGCCGGTCGCGTCGAAGACGTCCAGCCCGTACTGGACATGGAATTCCAGCTCGGCACCCGGCACCGCCTGGATCGCCAGCGGGTAGTGGTAGGGGTCGCGGTTGACGAGCTCGGTGACGGCCAACCCGTCGACACCCGACAGCGCTTCGGCGTCGGCGGGATAGTTCTCGTACACGAACACGGTGTCGAACAGCCTGCGGTGACCGGTGGCGCGGTGGATGTCCGTGAGCCCCAGGTGCTGATGGTCGAGCGTCTGGTTGTGCGCGGTGTGCAGCTGCTCGATCAGGCCGACGGCCGTGATGGCAGGCGCGACGGTCGCGCGCACCGGCACGGTGTTGATCAGGAGGCCGACCATGGAGTCGGCGCCGGGCAGGTCGGCGGGCCGCCCCGCCACGACCGCGCCGAAGACGACGTCGCGATGGCCGGTCAGCGCCACCAGCAGCTGGGCGAAGCCGGCCTGCAGGACGGTGCTGACCGTGGTGTGGCATGAGCGTGCCAGCTCGCCGAGAGCCCGCGTGGTGTCCTCGGGCACCCGGAACGACACGGCGCCGCGAGCACCCGACCCGGGCCGATCCGGCGGCCCGATTAGGGTGGGCGTGCGGAGACCGGCAAGCACGCCGCGCCAGGCCGCGCGGGCCGCGCCGAGGTCTCGCGTGGCCAGCCAAGCGACGAACCGGCGATAAGGGACGACGGCGGGAAGCCGATGGCCGTAGTAGCCGGCGAACAACTCCTGCAACACGATCGGCAACGACCAGCCGTCGAGCACGATGTGGTGATTCGTGAGCACGAACCGGTGCCGGTCTTCGGCGGTGCGGATCAGTGCCGCCCGCAGGGACGGTTGGTCCGCCAGGTCGCCGATCGCGGCACGTTCTACGGCGCAGATGTCCCGGACCCGCTCGTCGACGTCCGCGCCGTCGGCGCCCAGCTCCAGATACCGCCACGGCACCGTGGGATCGGCGGGGATGACCTGAACTGGCCCGTCCGGCCCGTCGCAGAACCGGGCGGCCAGGTTCTTGTGCCGCGTCACCAGGTTGTGCACGGCCTTGTGCAGGCGGTGCCGGTCGAGCGGGCCGCTCAACGCGATCTCCAGCTGCACCACATAGACGTCGTCGGTATCGGCCCGCGCGGCCGCGTGGAAGAACAGCCCGTGCTGCAGCGGGGTCAACGGGAGCACGTCGGCGAGGCGGTAACTCCGGCCGAGCTCGTCAATCTGATGCTGGGTCAGCCGGGTGGGCTCGATGTCCGACGGGGTCAGGCCGCCCCCACCGGCGCGGACGTGCGCGCAGATCCCGGCGAGGGCGTCGAACCAGAGCCGGCTGAGCCGGTCGATCTGGGCATGGTCCAGGGCCGAGAGCGCCCAGGTCCACCCGGCCTGCAGCTGCGGGCCGGCCTCGGTGTCGACGATGCCAGCATTGAGGTCGACGGTGTGCATCAGCGGCATGGGGATCGCGGCGGCCGCGCCGGTTACCGACGACCACCCGTCCTGGCACGGACGCCACTGGTCGCCGGACGCCTCGCTGCCCGCGCCCAGGCGGCCCAGGTAGTTGAAGCCGATGGCGGGGTCGGGCCCGGGCACGTCGACGACGGGGTTTAGGTAGCGCAGCAGTCCGTACGTCAGCCCGTCGGGCAGGGAACGCAGTTGCTCCTTTGCGTCTTTGACGGCCGCCCCGAGTGCGGCGTCGCCCGCCAGTACCAGTCTCCAGTCGAGGCCGTACACCGTCAGCGACACGGGGTACTTGGTGGTGAACCACCCGACCGTGCGGGAGAGGTCGAGGTCGGAGCCCAGCTCCTCGTGGCGGCCGTGCCCCTCCACGTCGATCGCGATGGGCGCGCCGTCGGCGCCGAGGAACTCCGACCACGCCAAGTCGAACGCGATGAGCAGGATGTCGTGCACGCCGGCGTGGAACGCGGCGGGCACCTCGCCCAGCAACATCCGGGTGATGTCGGTATCGAGCAGGACCGACAGATTTCCGGCGTTGGCGTAGGTGTCCACCACCGGCTGGACCGGCGGCAGCGCCGCCGGCACCCCGGCCACCCGGCGCCACGCCTGCGCCCGCTCCGCGACGTCGGCGCCGACCGCACGCTCGGCGAGCAGTTCGGCCCACCGGGCGAACGACGTCCCGCCCGCCGGCAGGACTATCGCCTCCCCGCGGTGGTGCTGGGCCCAGGCGATGTTGAGGTCTTCGAGCAGGATCCGCCACGAAACGCCGTCGACGGCGAGGTGGTGGACGATCACCACCAGCCGGCTCGCGGGGGCCACCCAGAGCGCGCTCAGCATGACGCCGGCGGCCGGGTCGAGGCGCGACCGCGCCGCGATCACCGCCTCGTCCGACAGCGCCTCGGCCGTAGCAAGGCAATCGCGGGCGTCCACCGACCCGGCCTCCGGCACGCTCAGCGTCCACCCGCCGGCGCCGTCGTCGTCGACCCGAAGGCGCAGCATGGCGTGCCGATCCAGCAGCGCCTGCAGGACCGCGACCACGTCGTCCTCGCTGACCCCGGCCGGTGCCTGCAACAGCACCGTCTGGTTGAACTGGTCCACCGGACCGTCGACGTCGTGCAGCCAGCGCATGATCGGGGTGGCCACCACCGGGCCGACACCGTCGTCGATCCCGTCGACCTCGTCGTCCAGGCCGCCGGAAACCTCAGCGACGCGGGCCAGCCGGGCCACCGTCTGCTCGACGAAGATGTCACGCGGGCGGCAGAGCACGCCGGCCGCCCGCGCCCGCGCGACCACCTGCATCGACAGGATGCTGTCACCGCCCAGCTCGAAGAACGACTCGTCGACGCCCACCCGCTCGAGGCCCAGCACCTGGGCGTAGATCCCGGCGAGGACCTCCTCCACCGCATCCGTCGGGGCGCGGTAATGGTCGAGATCCTGGTACTCGGGCGCGGGCAGGGCGCGGGTGTCGAGCTTGCCGTTGACGGTCAGCGGCACGGCGTCGATGCCCACCACCGCGGCGGGAACCATGTAGTCGGGCAGCCGCTCGGCAAGCCGGGCGCGTGCCGAGGACACGTCCATGGCTCCGGTGACGTAACCCACCAGCCGCTTGTCCCCGGGGCGGTCCTCGCGGGCGATCACCACCGCCTGCTTCACGCCGTCGAGCCCCGCCAGCGCCGCCTGCACCTCGCCCAGCTCGATGCGGTACCCGCGGATCTTGACCTGCTCGTCGGCGCGCCCCACATACCGCAGCTGCCCGTCGGCGCCCCACGAGACCAGGTCGCCGGTCCGATACATCCGGGCGGCGGGCTCCCCGAACGGACATGCCACGAACCGCGTCGCGGTGAGCGCGGATCGGCCCACGTAGCCGTCCGCGACGCCGGCGCCACCCACGTACAGCTCCCCCACCACCCCGACGGGCGCGTGGCGCAGGTACCGGTCGAGCACGAAGAACCCCAGGTGGGCCAGCGGCACTCCGATGGGGCTGGTGGGGCTGCCGACGTCGCCGGCGAGGATCTCCCGGAACGACGCATGCACCGTCGTCTCGGTGATGCCGTACATGTTGATCAGCCTCGGCGACGACGGGTGCCGCTCCAGCCAAGACTGCAGCCGGTGCGGCTCGAGGGCCTCGCCGCCGAACACCACGGCCTCGAGCGCCAACCGGTCCGCCTCGTCGGGCCGATCGGCGTCGGCGGCCTGCAGCGCGTAGAAGGCCGACGGGGTCTGGCTCAGCACGCTCACCCGCTCCTCGACCAGCAGGGCGCGCATGTCCTCCTGCGACCGCACCATCGCGTCGGGCACCACGACCACGCGTCCGCCATACAGCAGCGCGCCCCAGATCTCCCAGACGGAGAAGTCGAACGCCAACGAGTGGCACTGCGACCACACCTGGCCCGCGAGCCCCATGTCATCATCGAGCGTCTGCAGCAACCGCGTCACGTTGCGGTGCGGGATCGCCACGCCCTTCGGGGTGCCAGTGGTCCCGGACGTATAGATGATGTACGCGATGTCGTCCGGGCCCGGCCCCGGCAACCCGTGCGCGCGGCCGTCGGCAACCGGGGCGTCGCCGACGTCCACGATCAGCAGCTCGCGCCCCTGCAGCCGCGGGCGCAAGTCGGCGGTGGTGACCGCGGCGATGGGTGCGGCGTCGTCGAGCACGTATCGCATGCGCGCCGCGGGCACCGCGGGGTCGATCGGCACGTACGCCGCCCCCGTCTTCACCACGGCCAGCATCGCCGCGACGGCCTCGGCCGACCGCGGCAACAGGAGCGCCACCCGCTGCCCCGGGCCCACACCCGCGCCGGCCAACACCCGCGCCAGTTGGTTCGCCGCCTGGTCCAGCTCGCGGTAGGTCATCGATCGGTCCACGCAGGTCACGGCCGCAGCGTCGGGCGTGCGCCCCACCTGCTCGGCGAAGACATCCGCAATCGACCGCGGGGGCGCCGAACTCGTCAGGGCCGCCCGGTTGCCCCAGTCCGCCAGCCGGGCGTGCTCGGCGGCGTCGAGCACGTCGATCGACGACAGCCGCCGGGCCGGGTCCGCGGTCATCGCCGTCAGGACGCGTTCCAAGCGTTCGACAAGGGTCCGGATGGTGTCCGCTTCGAAGACGTCGGTGCGGAACTCCACAATCCCGGCGATACCGGCCGGATCGCCGGCCTCGTCCCAGCGCTCGGCCAGCGAGAACGACAGGTCCACCCGCGCGGTCCGGGTGTTGACCGGCAGCGGCGTCACCCGCAGGTCGCCGAGGGCCAGTTGAGCGGCGTGGGTGTCCTGCCACCCAAAGTTCTGCCAGGCCAGCATCACCTGCACCAGCGGGTGGTGCGTCAGGCTGCGGGTCGGTTGCAGCCGCTCCACCAAGACCTCAAACGGCACGTCCTGGTGTTCGTAGGCGGCCAGGCTGCGCCGGCGCACCTGGGCGAGGATCTCGCCCACCGTCGGATTGCCGGCCAGATCCACCCTCAACACCAGGGTGTTGACGAAGAAGCCCACCACGTCGTCGAGCGCGGGGTCCCGACGCCCGGCGATCGGGAAACCCACCGCCACATCGCTGCTGGCGCTCAGGTCCGACAGCAGGACGGCCAGCGCGGCCTGCAGCACCATGAAACTGGTCGCGTTGTGCTCCCGCGCCACCCGGGCCACCCGCGCCTGCAGCTCGGCCGACCAGCGCACCGGCACCGTCGCACCGGCGTAATCCGCGACCGGCGGATACGGCCGATCGGTGGGCAGCTGCAGGTGCTCGGGCATGCCCGCCAGCGCGTCCGCCCAATAGGCCACCTGCTCGGCGATGCGGCTGTTGTCGTCGCCGAGATCCCCGAGCTGCGCACGCTGCCACAGCGTGTAATCCACGTATTGCACCGCCAGGTCGGCCCACCCCGGTGACCGCCCCGCGCACCGGCTGACGTACGCCATCCCCAGGTCATTCACCAGCGGGGCGATCGACCAGCCGTCGGCGGCGATGTGGTGCACCACGGACACGTAGACGTATTCGTCCTCGGCGACGCGGAAAAGCCGGGCCTGCATGGGGATTTCGTTCGCCAGATCGAACGGGTGGCGCGCCACCGCGTCGATCGCCGCGGTGAGCCGGTCCGCCGGCCAGCCCGTGGCGTCGACGATCTCCCAGCCGAAGTCGGCCCGCTCGGCCGGCACCACCACCTGCCGCGGTACGCCCTCGACCGCCGGGAACAGGGTGCGCAGGCTCTCCTGGCGCTGCACCACATCCGCCAGCGCCGCTCCCAGCGCGTCGCCGTCGAGCCGCCCGCTCAGCCGCAGCCCCACCGGCAGGTTGTAGATCGGTGAGGGTCCCTGCAGCTGGTCGATGAACCACAACCGGCTCTGCGCGTACGACAACGACACCACCCCGGGCCGCTCGCCGGCCACCAAGCGCTGCAGCCGGCTTTCGTCACCTCCTCCGACGCGGGGCGCCAGCTGGGCGACTGTGGGCGCCTCGAACACCGCGCGCACGGAAAGGCCGGCGTCCAGGGCGGTGTTGACGGCGGCGATCAGACGCATCGCCGACAGCGAGTCCCCGCCCAGCTCGAAGAACGAGTCGTCGACACCGACGCGCTCTACGCCCAGCACGTGGGCGTAGATACCGGCCAGGATCTCCTCGGTGGGGGTGGCGGGCGGGCGGTACGAGGCCGCGGCCTGGTACTCCGGCGCCGGCAGCGCGCGTTTGTCAAGCTTGCCGTTGACCGTCAACGGCAGCGCGTCCAACGTCACCACCGCGGCGGGCACCATATACGGCGGCAGCCGCTCGGCCAGCGCGGCGCGCAACTTGGCCGGCTCCGCCGTTCCGGTCGCGTATCCGACCAAGCGCTTGTCCCCGGGGCGGTCCTGACGGGCGATCACCACCGCCTGCTCCACGCCGTCCAACCCGGCCAGCACCGCCTGGACCTCGCCGGGCTCGATGCGATAGCCGCGGATCTTCACCTGCTCGTCCGCCCGCCCCAGGTACTGGAGCTGCCCGTCGGCGCGCCAGCGCACCAGGTCCCCGGTGCGGTACATGCGGGCGCCGGGCGGCCCGAACGGGCAGGCCGTGAACCGGGATGCGGTCAACCCGGCGCGGCCAACGTATCCGACCGCCACGCCGCTGCCCGCGACGTACAGCTCCCCCACCACACCGGCCGGCACGGGACGCAACCACTCGTCGAGGACGAACAGTGCCGCCGTCGACACCGGCGAGCCGATCGGCGCCGTGCCGGCGCCCACCGATTCAGCATCCAGGGGCGCGCTCATGGAGGCGTACACCGTGACTTCGGTCGGGCCGTAGGCGTTGATCACCACGCGGCCGGGCGCCCACTGCTCGACCACCTCCGCGGGACACGCCTCGCCGCCGAGCAACAAGGCCACCGATTCGAGGCCCTGCGGCCGCAGGGCGGTCACGGCGGACGGGGTCTGGGTGAGAACGTTGACCCCCTGCCTGACGAGGAGCGCGTGGAAATCGTCCGGGGAGCCGACGACCGACTCGGGCACCACCACGAGCCGTCCGCCGCCCAGGAGCGCAGCCCAGATCTCCCACACCGAGAAGTCGAACGCGTACGAGTGGCACTGGGTCCACACCTGCGCGGCCGGCAGGTGAGGGGGCGAGGATTCCCCCAAGTGGGCGAGGTTGCGATGGGAGACCGCCACCCCTTTGGGCGTCCCGGTTGTGCCGGAGGTGTAGATCAGGTAGGCGATCGCGTCGGCGTCCGGCCCCGGCAATGCACCGGCCGACTCGGCGTCCACGGCGGGATCGTCGACGTCGATGATCGGCAGCGCGCATCCGTGCAGCCGCGGCCGCAGAGCAGCCGAGGTGACGGCGGCGATCGGCGCGGCGTCGGCCAGCATGAACTCGATCCGGGCCTCCGGCAGGGCGGGGTCGATCGCCAGGTAGGCCGCGCCCGTCTTCAGCGTGGCAAGCATGGCGACGACGGCCTGGGCCGAGCGTTCCAACAACAACGCCACGCACGCACCAGGTCCGACGCCGTGCCGGGATAACAGGCGCGCGAACCGGTTCGCGGCTTGATCGAGTTCCCGGTAGGTCATCGACCCGTCCCCGGAGCTAAGCGCGACCGCGTCCGGGGCGCGGGCGACCTGCGCCGCGAGCAACTCCGGAACCGACATCGCCGCTGTCGCCGGCCGTGTCAACACGGCGCGGTTGCCCACCTCGTCCAGGTGGCCGTGCTCGGTGGCGTCGAGCACGTCGATCGACGACAGCCGCCGGGCCGGGTCGGCGGTCATGGCCACCAGCACCCGCTCCAACCGTTGGACCAGGGCCTGGATGGTGTCCGCGTCGAAGACGTCGGTGCGGAACTCCACCGTGCCGCCGATCCCGGCGGGTTCCCCAGCCGCGTCCCAGCGCTCGGCCAGGGAGAACGACAGGTCTACCCGCGCGGTGCGGGTGTCGAGCGGCAGCGGCGTGATCCGCAGCTTACCGAGGGTTAGGCCGGCGGCGGGATCACTCGGGGCCTGCCAGTTCTGCCAGGCGAGCATCACCTGCACCAGCGGGTGATGGGTGAGGCTTCGGGTGGGGTTGAGCCGCTCCACCAGCATCTCGAAGGGGACGTCCTGGTGTTCGTAGGCGGCCAGGCTGCGCGCCCGCACCTGGGCGAGCAGCTCGGCGGCGCTCGGATCGCCCGCCACGTCGACCCGCAGCACCAGCGTGTTGACGAAGAAACCCACCACGTCGTCGAGCGCGGGGTCGCGCCGCCCGGCGATCGGGAAGCCCACCGCGACATCGCCGCTGGCACTGAGGCGGGCGAGCAGGACCGCCAGCGCGGCCTGCAGCACCATGAAGCTGGTCGCGTTGTGCTCCCGGGCCACCCGGGCCACCCGTCGCTGCAGCTCGGCCGGCCAATCCACCGCGATGGTGGCGCCGCGGTAGTCCGCGACCGGCGGGTAAGGCCGGTCGGTGGGCAGTTGGAGGTGCTCCGGCATCCCGGCCAGCGCGTTCGCCCAGTAGGCGACCTGTTTGGCGATGCGGCTGTCGTTGTCGGTGAGGTCCCCGAGCTGCGCGCGCTGCCAGAGCGTGTAGTCGACGTACTGGACCGCCAGCCCGGGCCAGGCCGGGCGTCGTCCCGCGCACCGGCTGGCGTACGCGACCCCGAGGTCACGCACCAGCGGGGCGATCGACACGCCGTCGGCGGCGATGTGGTGCACCACGGCCACCAGCACGTGTTCGTCCTCGGCGCTGCGGAACAGGGTGGCGCGCATCGGGATCTCGTTGGCCAGGTCGAACGGGCGACTCGCCTCGGCGTCGATCGCCATGGCCAGCCGGTCGTCCGGCCAGGCCGCGGCGTCGACGACCTGCCAGCCGAAGTCGGCCCGTTCGGCGGACACCACGAGCTGCCGCGGCACGCCGTCGCGCGCGGTGAACAGGGTACGCAGGCTCTCCTGGCGCTCCACCACGTCCGCCAGCGCCGCTCCCAGCGCGTCGGCATCCAGCCGGCCACTCAGCCGCAGCGCCACGGCCATGTTGTGGATCGCCGAGGGGCCCTGGAACTGGTCGATGAACCACAACCGGCTCTGGGCGTACGACAGCGGGACCACCTCGGGCCGATCGGTGGGCATCAGGGGCTCCAGCCGTCCCTCGCGGCCCCCGAGGCGGGGCGCCAGCTGCGCGACGGTCGGCGCCTCGAACAGCGTGCGTACGGAGAGGCCGGCGTCGAGGCCGACGTTGACGGCGGCGACCAGCCGCATCGCCGAAAGCGAGTCGCCGCCCAGCTCGAAGAACGAGTCGTCGGCGCCGACGCGCTCGACACCCAGCACGTGGGCGTAGATCCCGGCCAGGATCTCCTCGACCGCGCCCGACGGCGCGCGGTAAGCGTCGCCGTCGCGGTATTCGGGCGCGGGCAACGCGCGAACGTCGAGCTTGCCGTTGACCGTCAGGGGCACCGCGTCGATGACCACCACCGCCGTGGGCACCATGTAGGCCGGCAGCCGGTCGGCGAGTGCGGCGCGCAGCGCGGCCGGCTCGGCGGTCCCGGTGATGTACCCGACGAGGCGTTTGTCGCCCGGACGGTCCTCGCGGGCGACGACCACCGCCTGCTCTACCCCGTCGAGCCCGGCCAGCGCGGCCTGCACCTCGCCCAGCTCGATGCGGTAGCCGCGGATCTTGACCTGTTCGTCGGCGCGCCCCACGTACCGCAGCTGCCCGTCGGCACCCCACCAGACCAGGTCCCCGGTCCGGTACATGCGGGCGCCCGGCGCGCCCGCGCCGGCGAACGCGCACGCCACGAACCGCGACGCGCTCAGTCCGGCCCGCCCCACGTAGCCGGCGGCCACGCCCGCCCCGGCCACATACAGCTCCCCCACCACACCCGCCGGCACGGGCCGCAGCCACCCGTCGAGCACAAAAAAGCTCAGATGGGTCAACGGCACCCCGATGGGGCTGACCGAGCTCTGGAGGTCGGCGTCGCAGATCTCGCGGAACGAGGCGTGCACCGTCGTCTCGGTGATCCCGTACATGTTGATCAGCCGCGGCGCGCCCGGGTGGCTGTCCAGCCAGGGCCGCAGGCGCTGCGGCTCCAACGCCTCGCCACCGAACACCACCGCCTCGAGCTTGAGCTGACGCCCCAACTCGGGCTGCAACGCGTCGGCGGTCTGCAGGGCATCGAACGCCGACGGGGTCTGGCTCAGGACGCTGACCTGCTCGGCCCCGAGCAGCGCGTGCAGATCCTCCGGGGAGCGCACCACCGCCTCGGGGACCACCACCAGCCGGCCGCCGTAGAGCAAGGCGCCAAAGATCTCCCACACCGAGAAGTCGAAGGCCAGCGAGTGGCACTGCGACCACACCTGGCCCGCCAGCTCCAGGTCGGCGTCGAGGGTCTGCAGCAGCCGCGTGACGTTGCGGTGCGGAACGGCCACGCCCTTCGGGGTCCCGGTCGTCCCGGAGGTGTAGATGATGTAGGCGACGTCGTCCGGGTGCGGGGCGGGCAGCGGGACGCCGGCGTGATCGTCGGCACCGGTGTCGCCGACGTCGAGCACAAGCACCAGCAGCTCGCGCCGGTCGAGCCGCTCGCGCAGTTCGGCGGTGGTCAGGGCGGCCACCGGGGCCGCATCCTCGAGCACGAACCGGATCCGCGCCTCCGGGGCCGACGGGTCGATCGGCACATACGCCGCCCCCGTCTTCAGGACGGCCATCATCGCCACGACCGCCTCGGCGCACCGCGGAATCAGCAAGGCCACCCGTTGCCCCGGGCGCACCCCGCGGGCGGCCAGCCGGCACGCCAACCGGTCCGAGGCGTCGTCCAGTTCCCGGTAGGTCACGGACTGGGACGCCCAGCTGAGCGCCACCGCCTCCGGGGTCCGTGCGACTTGCCGGGCGAACGCCGCCGGAATCGACCCCGTGGCGACCGGCCGGGCCAGCGCGACCCCGTTACCCCACCCGGCCAGCCGGGCGTGTTCGCCCTTGTCCAAGGCGTCCACCGCCGACACCCGCCGCCCCGGGTCCGACGTGGTGGCCGCCAGCAGCCGCCGGAAGCGTTCGACCAACGTCTGGATGGCGGCGGCGTCGAACACGTCGGTGTCAAATTCGACACGAAGGCCCAGTTCGGCACCCGGCAGCGCCTGGACCGCAAGGGGGTAGTGGTTGTATTCGCGGTGGGTGAAATCGGTGACGGCGAACCCGTCGGCGGACGCCAGGGCGGCGGCGTCGAGCGGATAGTTTTCGTAGACGAAGAGCGTGTCGAAAAGGCGGTCCTGGCCGACGAGCCGGTGGATCTCCCGCAGCGCCAGGTGCTCGTGCTCGAACGTGCGGTTGTGGGCGTCCTGGAGTTGGTCGATGAGGTCGGTGATGGTGGTTGCCGGGTCGGCGCTCGCGCGCACCGGCACCGTGTTGATGAACAGGCCCACCATCGAGTCCGCACCGGGAATGTCGGCGGGGCGGCCCGACACGGTGGTGCCGAAAGCGACGTCGTGACGGCCGGTCAGCGCCATGAGCAGCTGCGCCCAGGCCGCCTGGAGCACGGTGTTGACGGTGGTGTGGCGCGCGCGGGCTAGTTCGGTCAGCGCCCGCGTGGTCTCCTCGGACACCCGGAACGACGCGGCGGCTCGGCGACCCCGATCCGGCCGGTCCTGCGGACCGACCAACGTCGGCGTATCGAAGCCGGCCAGCACCTCGCGCCAGGCCGAACGGGCCGCGTCGAGGTCGCGTCCGGCCAGCCAGGCGATGAACCGGCGGTAGGGCACCGGCGGGGGCAGCCGCCTCCCGTGATAGCCGGCGAAGATCTCCCCGAGCAGGATCGGCAACGACCAACCGTCGAGCACGATGTGGTGATTGGTCAGCACGAGCGTGTGCCGGTCGTGCCCGGTGCGGATGAGTGCGGCCCGGAACCCCGGCTGGTCGGCGAGGTGGCAGACCGCGGCGCGCTCGGCGGCGCTCACCTGCCGGATCTGCTCGTCGGCGTCCGGGGCGGCGCCACACTCGCCGAGGCCGCAGCGGTCGTCACGTTCGTCGAGATCGTCACGTTCGTCGAGGTCGTCACGTTCGTCGAGGTCGATGTAGCGCCAGGGCAGGACCGGCTCGGCCGGGATGATCTGCACCGGCGGGTCGAACCTCTCCGAGAACCGCGCGGCCAGGTTGGGGTGCCGCGTGACCGCCGCGTGCACGGCATCGCGCAGCCGGTGCCCGTCCAGCCGGCCGCTCAACGTGATCTCGAGCTGCACCGCGTAGACGTCGTCACCGCCCTGCGCGGTGCTGGCATGGAACAGCAGCCCCTGCTGCAGGGGGGTCAACGGCAGAACGTCAGCTATCCGCATACTGCCGCTGAAGCTCGTCGATCTGCTTCTGGCTGAGACCGGCGACGATGTCGGAGGGCGTCAAGCCACCTCCGCCACCGCGCACATGCGCGCAGATGCCGGCCAGCGCGTCGAACCACAACCGGTTGAGCCGGCCGACCTCCGCCTGGTCGAGGGCCGACGGCGCCCACGTCCAGGCGGCTCGCAGCTGGGAGCCGGCCTCGGTCTCGACGGTGCCGGCGTTGAGCTCGACGGTGTGCGCAAGCGGTGTGCGGACGGCGGCGGCGACCTCCGTGATCGACCAGCCGTCCTGGCGGATTTCCCACACGTCTCCGGCCGCCTCGTCGGCCGGCGCGCCCATGCGCCCCAGGTAGTTGAACCCGATCGGCGGGTCGGCGGCGGCGAGGTCGACGTCGGGGTTCGCGTAGCGCAGCAAGCCGTAGGTCAGGCCGTCCGGGAGGGCCCGGAGCTGTTCCTTGGCGTCCTTGACCACCGCCCCAAGCGCCGGACCGCCCGTCGTGACCTGCGACCAGTCCATGCCGCCCACCGCCAGGGCTGCCGGGTACTTGGTGGTGAACCACCCGACCGTGCGCGAGAGGTCCACCTCGCCGCCGCTGGCGGCCAGGTCTTCCTGCCGCCCGTGGGTCTCGACGTCGATGCAGACCGGCGCTCCGCGGGTGCCCGTGAACTCCGCGCACGCCAAGGCGAACGCGATCAGCAGGATGTCGTGGATGCCGGCGTGGAACGCCGCGGGCGCCTCACCGAGCAGCATCCGGGTGGTCTCAGCGTCCAGCGACGCCGACATCTGCCCGGCGGTGGCGTACGTGTCCACCGCGGGGCGCACCGCCGGCAGACTGGCGGGCGTCGCCGCGATCCGCCGCCAGGCATCCGCCTCCGCGACGACCTCGGGGCGGTGCGCGTGCTCGGCAAGCAGCGACGCCCACCTGGCGAACGAGGTCCCGGGCGCGGGCAGCACCACTGGCTGGCCGCCCCGGAGCTGGGCCCAGGCGAGGTTGAGGTCCTCCAGTAGGATTCGCCACGACACCCCGTCGACGGCCAGATGGTGGACGACGATCGCCAACTGCCCGGTGGGGGGAACCCACAGAGCGCTCAGCATCACCCCGGCCGCCGGGTCCAGCCGCGACCGCGCCGCCAGGACCACCTCGTCGGAGAGGACGTCCACCGCCTGCAGGCACAAGTGCGCATCCACCGAGCCCACGCCCGGGACGGTGAACGACCAGTCGCCGGCGTCCTCGTTCACGCGCAGGCGCAGCATGGCGTGCCGGTCCAGCAGCGCCTGCAGCAGGACCACCACGTCGGCCTCGGTCACCCCGACGGGAGCCTGCACCAGGACCGCCTGGTTGAACTGGTCCACCGGCCCGTCGACGCCCTGCAGCCAGCGCATGATGGGCGTGGCCGCCACGGCGCCGACGCCGTTGTCGATCTCGTCTGCCGGGGCGTCGGTGACCTGGGCCACCCGCGCCAGCCGAGCCACAGTCTGCTCGACGAAGATGTCCCGCGGCCGGCACACCAGACCGGCCACCCGGGCCTTGGCCACCACCTGCATCGACAGGATGCTGTCGCCGCCCAGCTCGAAGAACGAGTCGTCGACGCCGACCCGGTCGAGCCCGAGGACCTGCGCGTAGATGTCCGCCAGGATCTCTTCGACCGGGTCGGCCGGGGCGCGGTAGCGGTCGGCAACCTGGTATTCCGGCGCCGGCAGGCACCGTTTGTCCAATTTGCCGTTGACCGTGAGCGGCAGCGCGTCGAGGGCCACGACAGCGGCCGGCACCATGTACTCGGGTAGCCGCCGGGCCAGGGCGGTGCGCGCCGCGGCGGGATCGGCGGTTCCGGTGACATAGCCCACGAGCCGCTTGTCGCCGGGCCGGTCCTCGCGTGCGACCACGACCGCCTCGCGCACCCCGTCCAGCCCGGCCAGCGCGGCCTGCACCTCGCCGAGTTCGATGCGGTAGCCGCGGATCTTGACCTGTTCGTCGGCGCGCCCCACGTACCGCAGTTGCCCGTCGGCGCCCCAGCACACCAGGTCCCCGGTCCGGTACATGCGGGCGCCCGGCGCGCCCGCGCCGGCGAACGGGCACGCCACGAACCGCGTCGCCGTCAGCCCCGGCCGGCCGATGTAGCCGTCGGCCAACCCGGCGCCGGCCACATACAGCTCCCCCACCACACCCGCCGGCACCGGCCGCAGCCACCCGTCGAGCACGAAGAAGCTCAGGTGGGTGAGCGGCACCCCGATGGGGCTGGCGTTGCGGTCGGCGTCGGCGGCGACGATCTCCCGGAACGAGGCGTGCACCGTGGTCTCGGTGATGCCATACATGTTGATCAGGCGCGGCGAACCGGAATGGCGGTCCAGCCATCCGCGCAGCCGTTGCGGTTCCAGCGCCTCGCCACCGAACACCACGGCCTCGAGCCCGAGCCGGTCGCCGAGCTCGGGCTGCGCGGCGTCGGCGGCCTGCAGCACATAGAACGCCGACGGGGTCTGGCTCAACATGGTGACGCGTTCGGCGACCAACAGGGCGAGCATGTCGTCGGCGGAGCGGACCACCGCGTCGGGCACGACCACCACCCGACCCCCGTAGAGCAACGCCCCCCAGATCTCCCAGACCGAGAAGTCGAAGGCCAGCGAATGGCACTGCGACCACACCTGGCCCGTCAGCCGTAGGTCGTCGTCCAAGGTTTGCAGTAACCGGGTCACGTTGCCGTGCGGGACGGCGACGCCCTTCGGGGTGCCCGTCGTTCCGGAGGTGTAGATGATGTAGGCGACGTCGTCGGGGTTAGGGCCCGCGTCGACGGGGGGCGCCGGGGCGATCTCGCCGAGGGCGTCGTGGACGTCGACGATCGCCAGGTCGCATCCATCGAGGCGGGAGCGCAGCTCGCCGGTGGTGAGCGCGACGGCCGGGGCGGCATCGGACAGCACGAAGCGCATCCGGGCCGCCGGCACCGACGGGTCGACGGGCACGTACGCCGCCCCGGTCTTTGCGACGGCCACCATCGCCGCGATCGCCTCGGCGGAGCGCGGCAACAGCAGCGCCACCCGCTGCGCGGGCCCCACGCCCGCGCCGGCCAGCCGATGCGCCAACCGGTCGGCCGCCTCGTCGAGCTCGCGGTAGGTCATCGATCGGCCGGCGCAGCTCACCGCCACCGCCTCCGGGGCGCGCGCCACCTGCGCGCCGAACACCGCCGGCAACGAGGCCGCCGCCCCCGCGGGCCGGGTCAGCACCGCCCCGTTGCCCCAGTCCGCCAGCCGGGCATGCTCGTCGTCGTCCAGCACCCGGATCGAGGAGACCGGCCGGTCCGGCTCGGCGGCCATGGCCGTGAACACCCGGCCCAATCGCCTAGCGAGCTCGGGCACGTCGAAGTTCGCGAACGGCCCCCTGGAGCCCGCCGTGCTGAGGAAGAGCTGGTCCCCGGCGCCGGAGAAGATGAGCCCGAACGCACCCACCTGGCCGGGATTGGTGAACGACGCCGACGCCTGGACGCCCGCGAAGTCCATCGTCATCTTGGACGGCATGAAATTGGCGCTGATCCTGTCGACCGGTTGCCCCGAACCGCCGCGCGATCTGCGTTCCAGCGCGTGCACCGGGAACCGTTGATGCTGCAGCGCCTCCCGGATCCGCGTGTCGACGTATCGGCAGAAGCCGGCCACCGTCGATTCCGGCGAGACGCTCAGCGCGAGCGGCACAATCCCGGAGACCATTCCCGGAATGGTCTTGGACTCCGGGCGCACCCGCCTGCTGACGGGGAAGTCGAGCGCCACGTCCGAACCCTCGCCGCACCGTCCACGGACCAGGAGCGCGCACGCCGCGGTGATCACCGACTGGCGAGGCACGTTCCACTGCCGGGCCAGGTCCTCGATCCGCCGAAGGACGCCCGGGTCGAAGCGAACCGGCGCCGAGGGCGACTGCGGATCCCGTCCTTGCCCGGTCGACGGCGACCACCGGCCGAGCGGCGCCCCCTCCCGGGGGAGATTTTTCGTCCAGTAATCCTGATCGTCCAGGTACTCGGCGGACGCCTCGTACTCCGACTCGCAGCGGACCAGATCCTCCAGCGAACCGAAGAAGGCGGGCGGGACCGGTTCGCCGGAAGCGAGGGCCGCATAGACGGTGGCGATGCGGTTGGCGACGAGCGTGATGCCGAATCCGTCGATGACGATGTGGTGGAAGCAGCCGAAGAGGTAGAACTCGTCGACCCACGTCTGGAACAAGGCGAATCGGAACAGCGGGCCGTCCGGCGACATCGGCGTGTCTTGAATCGCCGATGCGATACGCCGGGCTTCCTGCACGGGATGGCGTGCGTCGCTCAGGTCGTGGAACGCCACGTCGACATGGGGGTAGTTGACCGCGCGCTGCAAGACCTGGCCGTCCGCCTCGTAGATGACCGCCCTGGCCGGCTCGGCCTCCTGTAGGGCCTGCTGGATGGCCCGCTCGAGAAGGTCGAGCCGCACCTCACCGTCGAACCGCACGAGGACGCCCAGTTGCCACTCCGTGCCGGAGTGACCGTTTTCCTGCGCAAGCCAAACGTCCAGCTGCCCACGCGTCAGCGGCAAACCCCGGCCATCGAGTTCCATGCGGTGTCCCTAATCAAGACCCCTGCCCGGCCGCCAATCTCTCGCGCAGACTCTTCGGCCGTATGTCGGTCCAGTTCTGTTCGATGTAGTCCAGGCATGCCTCACGGTCGGCTTCTCCGAACGCCACCCGCCAACCGGCCGGCACGTCGGCGAAGGTTGGCCACAGGCTGTGCTGCTCCTCGGCGTTGACCAGGACAAAGAACCTGCCGTCGGGTTCGTCGAACGGATTG
This sequence comes from Mycobacterium sp. 050134, assembly GCF_036409085.1. Lineage (NCBI taxonomy): Bacteria > Bacillati > Actinomycetota > Actinomycetes > Mycobacteriales > Mycobacteriaceae > Mycobacterium > Mycobacterium sp. 050134. The sequence continues at coordinate 150,907 of NZ_JAZGLV010000006.1, read as the reverse complement.
ATGCTCACCGCGCCTCCATCTACTAAACATGGGTATAACAAGTTCTAAACCATAGTGGAGGGTCACAGAAGTTGTCTCGCCCAATCTGGATTTTTGTTGGCGGACCATGGCTTCGGAGGCAGCCGGGCCTCGGGACGCATGCCGCACGGCGCCTAAGGCCATTTGTGCGACCGACCAAGATATCGGATCCCGGCGTATCGACACACCCGAGGCGACTCGGCGCCGGAACAGAATGCGACGGTTGCCCGGCGGCCACCTCGCGGCCCGCGCCAGTCGTGTCGACGACGAATACGTTCCCGATTTTACCGGCGATTAGCGACGATCGTCGACCGCTCCGCCGGCCTGATCCGCCGGTGTCGGCGGAGACCGAACCGGCGCTTTCGGATCGCAAACAACGCGTCTATCGTGGAGACGGCAATTTCGGCGAGTCGCTGCCGTACGCGAGACGCAAGCACCAATTTCAGTGGCGACCCGCGCCGGGCGGGCGGATCCCCAGTCGAACCATCCCTGAGTTGAGGCGGCGTGAATGAATCCCAGTGACGACCTTTCGGCGCCTGGATCGAGGGAGAATTCCCAAGTTGCGATGTCCGCCCACCTGGCCGACGACTTGCTGTCCACGACCGCGGACGGCTGGCGCAGCTTTTACAATATGCTCAGCCAGCGCCTGGAAGCCGTTGGGCTGGCTAATGTTTCGTTTTTCCTCAACTACGGCTACGTCCCATTGGGATCCGGCGACGAAGCGGCCTTCAGCATTCGCGGAGGGACGTTCAACGCCAACTCGGTCCGCCTAGTTTACGAGCTCATCGGACCGCTCGACCTCAATGACCGCACGATCGTCGACATCGGGTGCGGCCGGGGCGGCAACACGGCCATTGTCGCGGAGAAGTTCGAGGCCGACGTCATTGGCGTCGATATGTCCTCGGAAGCGATCGCTTTCTGCCGTAAAACGCACACCGGTCATCCGATCGAATTCAAAGTCGGCAATGCCCTGGACATTCCCCTGGACGATGGGTCCTGCGATGCCATCATCAATGTCGAATCCTCGCATTCGTACGGCAACATGCCGAAATTCTTGAGTGAAGTGGGCCGGATTCTGCGCCCCGGCGGATGGTTTTTGCACACGGACTTCTTGAGCCCCGAGGATTGGGATCAAGTAAGGGCGCGTTTGAAGCGGCTGGACTTCGTCACCGAAAGCGACCGCGACATCACCGCCAACGTATTGGCGTCGCGTGATCAAGCCAGTGATACCTGGGCCGAGGTTTATGGCGACGGAAACGCCCGGGTGGCGAACTTTCTGTCGCTGCCCGGTTCTGCCATCTATGAGCAGATGCGGGCGGGCTTGTTGGAGTACCGGATTCTGCGGTCCCGGTTACGCGCGGCGTAGCGTTACCGGGTCACGTCCCGACGGTGACGTCCCGGTAGTCACGTCCCCGGTGGTCACGGGGAATCGGACGCGCCGACGGCTTCGGCCGCCCCCGACTGCGACTCCGGCACCTGCTCGGCCAGGTATTCGGCGAGCGACCCGATCGTCGGGTAATCGAAGACCGCGGTGGCGCTGATGGTGAACGCGCCGCCAAACTGCGGGAGCAGCCGGTTACTGAACTCGACGGCCATCAGCGAATCGGTGCCCAGCTCCAGGAACCGGCTGGTTGCGGCCGGGGGTTGCGCGAGTCGCAGGAAGTTCTGCACTTCGTGCCGCAGATACTCGGTGAGGAAGCTGCCGCGCTGGCCCTCGGGCACGTCATGCAGTTGCCGGAGCAACTCACTGTCGCCCCGGGTGGCCGCCACCGCGCTCGGCAACACGTGGTCCAAAATCCACGGGCGGGTGCCGCCGAGCCCCTTCGCGGCGCGCTGCCAATTGGCCTTGATGACGGTCGCCTGACCGATCCCGTGGGTCATGACCTCGTCGAGCGCGTTGAGGGCGATCGTGGGTTCGAGCGGAATCAGGCCCTGCGCGCTAAGGTTGGCGCGCGCCGCGTGCGAGGTGGCCATGCCGCCCTTGGCCCACGGGCCCCAGTTGATCCCGGTCGCCGGCAGACCCTGCGCCCTGCGCTCCGCCACCAGCCCGTCGAGCAGCGCATTGGCGGCCGCGTAATTGGCCTGGCCCGGTGAACCGAGCACGCTGGCGGCCGACGAATAGACGATGAAGAACTCGAGATCGTCGTCCCTGGTCAACCGGTCCAGGTGGCAGGCGCCGAAGGCCTTGGGGGCCAACGCCGTCCGAAACCGTTCCAGGCTTTGCTGCGGCAGCAACGCGTCGTCGAGCACGCCCGCCAGGTGTGCCACCCCCGCGAGCGGCGGCAACTCTGCCCGAATCCGCTCCACTACCGCTTCGGCCTGCACCTCGTCACCGATGTCGGCCGCAATGGTGTGGATGCGGCAGCGGTAGCGGTCCGCGATGTCATCGATCGTCCGTTGGGCGTCGGCATCGGGCGCGCGGCGGCTGGTCAGCACGATGTCGCCGGCCCCGAGTTGTGCGAGATGCGCCGCCGTGTGCAGGCCGAGCGCGCCGACACCACCGGTGATCAGATAGGAACGATCCCCGCGCGGCTGGAGCGGTCTCGGCATCTGCAGCACGATCTTCCCGACGTGCCGCGCCTGCTGCATGCGGCGGAACGCGGCCTTCGCCTCCGTCAGCGGGTACACCTCGGCGGCGATCGGCCTCAACTCGCCGGCGGCCATGCTGGCCGCAACCTCGGCCAGCAGGTTCCCCGCCCGCTCGGGTTCGTACTGGATGCACGCGTCGAGCGCGATGATCTCGTACTCGATGTCGGGGCGGACCGCCGCCATCTGCTCGCGTGTCCAGATGTCGCGCTTGGCGATCTCGGCGAACCGGCCGCCCTGTGCGGTCGCCCGCACGGTCGCGGCGATGAAGCCTTCGTTGGTGAGGCTGTTGAGGACCACGTCCACCCCGGTGCCGCCGGTGTCGGCGAGGATCTCATCCGCGAAATCCGTGCTGCGCGAGTCGTAGACGTGCTCGACGCCCATCTTCCGCAGCGTCGCGCGCTTGTGGGCGCTGGCGGTGGCAAACACCGTCGCGCCGCGCTGCTGGGCGATCTGGATCGCGGCCAGGCCGACGCCACCGCTGGCGGCGTGCACGAGGACGCGGTCACCGGGTCCGACCTTCGCCCAGTCGAACGCGAGCCGGGCCGTCAGCGCTCCGGCGGGGGTGGTCGCGGCGCCGACAGCGCTCACGCCCCGCGGGACCGGCGCCAGGAACTGGGCCGGCACGTTGACCCGGGTGGCGAACGATCCCGGCATGAAGCCGAAAACCCGCTGGCCGAGCTCGAATCCGCTGACGCCAGCGCCCACCGCGGTGACGATTCCGGAAAGGTCGCCACCGCCGATCCGCCCGGGATCACCCGGATACAGGCCGAGCACGTTGAGCACGTCGCGGAAGTTGAGACCCGCGGCCTCGACCCGGATCTGCACCTGGCCCGCCTCGGGCGGACCCACCTGCGTCTCGACGAGGCGCAGATTGTCGATCGCGCCACGCTCGGTGGGTTCCAACAGATAGTCGGATGCCCGCGGCACCGCAAGGTGGCCGCTGCGCGCCCAGGGCAGCAAGCGGGGCACCACGTATCTCCCTTGGCGCACCGCGACTTCGGGTTCGTCGCCGGGTTCGCCGAGCAGCGCGGCCAGCCAGCGCACGGCGTCGTCGGATCCATCGTGGTCCACGAGCCGGCAGCGCAACGACGGCTGCTCGCTGATCACGGTGCGTCCGAATCCCCACAGCGCGGCCTGCGCCGGGTCGACCGGTTCGCCGGGCTCGGTCGCCACCGCCCGTTCGGTGACGATCCACAGTCCTCCGGTGAGTTTCATCTCCTGCTGCTCCAGCAGCGTCTTGACGACCGCGAGCAGCTGGTCGATCTCGGTCTCCAGCCGCGCGGCGAACTCGGCGGTGGATTCCGCGTCGGCCGGGCGTCCGCCGTTGTTCCACACGATTCCCGAGACCGGGGCGCCGCGCTCCTGAGCCTGTGCGAATAGCCGCTTCCAGGTTTCCGGGTCCGCGGCGCGGTCCACCGGGGTGGCGCCCGCGACGTCGGCCGCCAACGCGTCGCAGCCGGCAACCAGCCAGGTGCCGTCGCCCTGCTTGGCCTCGCCGGCCGGCGCCGGAACCTCCTGCCAGCCGAGTGCGTACAGGTTGCGGGTGGCGTCGCTGCCGAGCCCGCGCAACAAGGCCTCGCGGGGCGCGCGTTTCACCGTGAAGTCGCTTATCCCGCCCAGCTGGTGGCCGTCGCGATCCACGAATTCCAGGTCAAAGACCTGTGTCTCGCTGTCAGATCCGCCGGAATGCCACCGCGCGCGGCAGTAGAACCGCCGCGGCATCCGCTCACGCAGCACCACTTTCCCGTATCGCAGCGGCAAGAACAGGTCGGGCAGCCCCTCCTCCGCCGCGGTGAGGATCGCGGGGAAAGCGGGGAAGGCGACCCCGGTGCACAGATCCAGCAGTACCGGATGGATGGGCTCGCTCCCCAGCTGTTCGGTGAGTTCCTCCCCGATGGCGACGTCGCCGACCGCCTCGCCGTCCCCGGCCCACAGCGATTTCAGAGACGTGGCCCAGGTGGGGCCCCAGTGCAGCTCCATGTCGGCGAAGGTGTTGAAGAGTTGCTGCGGACGCGTGCGCCCCAACCGCTCGCAGGTGGCCTCGATCGACTCCGTCGGCTCCAGCAGTGGTTCGTCGCCGACCTCGGTCACGATCCGGCCGTCGGCGTTCAACGACCACTCGGCGTCGCGAACGCCGTAAGGGCGGCTGTGCACCTTGAACGTCGAACCGTCGTCCTCGGGATGCAGCGTCAGCTGCACCTCCCGGGACGTCTTCTCGCCCAGAATGATCGGCTCGTAGAAGAAGACGTCGCGAACCTGGCCCGGCGCCCCCACCGCGGCAAGGGCCATCGCGGCGTACGTCGCCCCCGGAACGACAACCGTCCCGTAGATGACGTGGTCGGCCAGCCACGGCTGCGATTTGATGGACCACCGGCTGGTGTAGACGGCGTCACCCGAGGCGAGATCCTTGACGCCGCCGAGGATTCCGGCCGCGGTGGTGCCGTCCACGCGGGCGTCGGACGTCTTGGGCCAGCAGCGGCGGCGCTGGAAGGGGTAGGTGGGCAGTTCGAGCTTGCGGCGTGCCCGGTGGTGCAATGCGGCGAAGTTCGGCCGATGCCCGGCGACATAGGCGGACGCCAACGCTTCCGCCATCTGACGCCGCGCGTCAGCACCCTTGCGCAGGGATGCGATCGCGCGCGGGGCGGCGGAGGAATCCGGCCACTCCTGCACCGCTGCGCCGGTGAGAATCGGTTGCGGACCGATCTCCATCAGCACCGAGCAGCCCAGCGCAGCCACGGTGCGCACGCTCTCGCCGAACTGCACCGGCTGGCGGGAATGCCGCCGCCAGTACTGGGCGTCTAGCGGAGTTTCGGCGGTGAGGACGGCCCCGGTCCGGTTGCACACCAGCGGCAGCGTCGGGACGGCGAATTCGAAGCCCTTTGCGTACGATTCGAATTCGTCGAGCGCGGGCTCCAGCAGCTCGGAATGGAAGGCGTGGCTGGTGTCCAGCCAGGTGCAGCGGATCCCGCCGCCGCCGAACCTGGCGACGATCTGCTCGAGATCCTCGGCCGGACCCGACAAGACGGTGTTGGGTCCGTTGTACGCCGCGACCGACACCCGCGGGAACTCGTCGGCCATACGCTCGGCCTGCGAAGCGTCCGCGAACACGGCCACCATCCGCCCGCCATCCGGCAGGTTGCCGAACAGCCGGCCGCGTTCGGCCATCAACCGCGCCCCGTCCTCGAGGCTGAACACCCCGGCCACGCACGCCGCGGCATACTGGCCCACGCTGTGCCCCAGCACCACGTCGGGCTCGATCCCCCACGACTGCCACAGCCGGGCCAGGCCCATCTCGACCGCGAATAGCGCCGGTTGCGCGAACGACGTGTGCCCCAGTCCCTTTCCGGTGTCCCCGTCGACGTCGAACATGACCTCCAGCAACGGACGCGGCAGCAGCTCGTCGACGGCCGCCGCGCAGCGCCGCACGGTGTCGGCGAACACCGGCTCGGCCTCGAACAGCTCGCGCGCCATTCCCGGGTACTGGCTGCCCTGCCCGGTGAACAACCACGCGGTCTTCGGTGGGTCGCCACACACGCCGCGCACCGCACCTGGCTCCAACCGGTTCTCGGCCAACCCGGCCAGCAGCTCGCGGGCGCCCGTCACCGAATCGACGACGAGCGCGGCGCGGTGTTCGAAGTGGGACCGCCCCACCCCGGCGGTGAAGCACGCGTCGGCTATGTCGACGTCCCGGTGCGCTTCCAGCCACGCGCCGTATTGCCGCGTCAGCGCCGTCAGCGCCTCCGCGGACCGCCCGGACAGCGGCAGCACGCCGAGGGCCCCCGGCGTCGCGCCGGGCTCGGGTGAAACATCCTCGGCCGGGGCTTCTTTCGCGGCCGCCGAGCGCGCCGGCGCCTCCTCGAGCAGCACGTGGGCGTTGGTGCCGGAGAACCCGAAGGAACTCACCCCGGCGCGTCGCGGTCTGCCGTTGGTTTGCCACGGGATCGGCTGGTCGACGACATGCACCGGAAGCGAGGCCCACGGGATGTGCGGTGAGGGTTTTTCGAAGTGCAGGTTCTGCGGCAACATCTCGTGCTGCATGGACAGCACGACCTTGATCAGGCCGGCGATGCCCGCCGCCGACTCGAGGTGCCCGATGTTGGTCTTCACCGAGCCGACCAGCAGCGGCCGGTCCGGGTCGCGACCCGCGCCGTAGACGGCCGCGGCGGCCTGGACCTCGATCGGGTCGCCCAGCGAGGTGCCCGTGCCGTGCGCCTCGAGATAGTCGACGTCGCCGCCGCCGACACCCGCACGGGCCAGCGTGGCGGCAATAAGTCGTTGCTGCGCTCCACCATTGGGCACGGTCAGACCGCTGGAAGCGCCGTCCTGATTGACCGCGCTGCCCCGGATCACAGCGCACACGCGATCACCGTCGCGCTCGGCATCGCTGAGCCTCTTGAGCACCAGGACCCCGCAGCCCTCGCTGCGCGCGTAGCCATTGGCCGCGGCATCGAAGGTCTTGCACCTGCCGTCCGGCGACAGCATTCTGGCGCGCGACGTGGCGATGATGGACGCCGGGCTCAGCAGCACGTTCACCCCGCCGGCCAGCGCCAGATCGCAGTCGCCGGAATGCAGTGCCTGACAGGCCTGATGGACGGCCACCAGCGACGCACTGCACGCGGTGTCGACCGCCATCGCCGGCCCCTCGAGCCCGAGCGCGAACGCGACCCGGCCCGCGATCACGTTGAGCGCGTTGCCGGTAATGAAGTGGGCCTCGATGGTGTCGACCGAGTTGGCGGCCAGCAACTGCGAATACTCGTTGGCGGCCACCCCCACGAAGACGCCGCTCTTGCTGCCGCGCAACGACGCCGGCGAATAGCCGGCACGCTCCAGGCCCTCCCAGACGATCTCGAGCATCAGCCGCTGCTGCGGGTCCATCCACACGGCCTCGCGCGGCGAGATGCCGAAGAACTCGGGGTCGAATCCGTCGATCGTGTCCAGGAATCCGCCGTAGCGGGTGTAGATCTTGCCCGGTGTCTCGGGGTCCGGGTCGTAGTACTCGTCGACGTCGAACCGGTCGTCGGGGATCTCCCGGATCGCGTCGACACCACCGGACAGCAGCTCCCAGAAGGCGTCGGGGTCGGGCGCACCCGGAAAACGACAGGCCACGGCGACGATCGCGATGGGCTCGTCGGCCCGGGCCGTCGTGACGGTGGCCGCCGCGGGGACGGGCGGCGGCGCCGCGTCGACGGTCGGCTGGGCGCTGAGGCCCAGGACGTCGTCGACGAGATATCTCGCCACGTCGGTGATCCGCGGGTAGTCCATGGCCAGGGTCGCGGGCAGTTCGCCGCCCACGGCGCGTTCGAGCCGGCGCCGTAGCTCGACGGCCATCAGCGAGTCCATGCCGAGGTCGAAGAGGCCGGCCTCCTCCCGGACGTCCGCCGGGTCGGTCCGGGTTATCTCCGCGACGGCGTCGCGCAGATAGTCGACGACAAGCTTCTTCCGCTGTTGCGCCGGTGCGACTTTGAGCTGCTCGACCAGCTGGGTCGTTCCCGAGTTGGTCGATGCCGCCCCCGCCCCGGTCGCCTGGGTGGGCACCTCACGCTCCAGCTGCTCGAGGAATGGCCGCTTGCCCGCCATCTGGTAGAGCGGCAGGAAGTTGGCCCAGTCGATGCGGGCCACGACGCCCTGCACGGGCCCGTGGCCGGCCTTCGCTCCCGACGAAGCCACCAGGAGCTCGGCCATCCCCGCCAGCGCGTCGGCCGGCGGCAAGGCCCGCACCCCGCGTTGTTCCAGTTGCGCGCGGGCGTCCGCGTCGGCCATACCCGCGGCGGACCAGGGGCCAAAGTTCACGCTGACCCCGGGCACACCCTGCTCGCGCTGCCGCCAGACCAACCCGTCGAGGAAGGCGTTGGCCGCGCTGTAGGCGGTCTGCCCGAAGCTGCCCCACACCCCGGCGATCGAGGAGGTGCTGACGAAGAAGTCCAGCGTCATGTCCGCGGTCGCTTCGGCCAGATTCCAGGCGCCCCAGACCTTTCCGCCGAACACGCGGTCGATCTCCGCGTCGTCCTGTGTTTGCAGCGGCGTGGTGCCGATTTCACCGGCGGCGTGCACGATGCCCGCGAGCGCGGGCAGTTCCGCCTGCACGGTGGCGACCAGCCGGGCGACGTCATGCGGGTTGGCGACGTCGGCCGCGACGACCCGGACGTCGCAGCCGTGCTGTTCGCGTATCGCATCGATGCGCTGCCGCGTGTCGTCGGCCGGTGCCCGTCGGCTGGTCAGCACCAGGTGCCGGGCACCGTGGGCGGCCAAGTAGCCGGCGATCTCCATTCCGAGCGCTCCCAGCCCGCCGGTCACCAGGTACGTCGCGTCGTCACGCAGCGCCAGCGGGATGCCGGACGGCTGTCCCGAACGCCGCGTCAGCCGGGGCACGTAGACCGCCTGCTCGCGCAGGGCGACCTGGTCCTCCGGGCCGGTCGCGCTTCGCGGCGCCGCGACCAGCTGCTCGATCAGCCGCAACCACACGGCCTTCCCAAGGACCTCGGCCGCCGACATGTCCGCCAACCCACCCCACAACCGGGGGTACTCCAGCGCGGCGGCGCGACCGAACCCCCACAGGCAGGACTGCACCGGGGACACGCTGTCCGCGCGGGTGACGTGTTGTGCGCCACGGGTTATCAGCCAGATGGGCGCGCGGAGTTCGGCAGCGGCCGCGGCGCGGAACAGGCGCCGGGTCCCACCCATGACGCGGTGCTGCATCCGCAGCAGCGATCGCGTCGAGGGTGCGGTGTCGGGGTCGAGGCCCGCGATGTGCAGGATGCGCAACGTCGGTTCGTCCGACGCGGCGGCGCGCAATGCGGCCGTCAACGCATCCTCGTCCGCGTCGGACACCGGCAGCTTAACGGTCCGGTGCCGGTGCCCATGCGTCGCCAGCGCGTCGACCAACGGCCCGATCACGTCCGCGTCGTCGCCGACGATCAGCCAGGCCTTCCCCTCACCCGGCTTCGCGTTCGGACGCTCGGCGGCCGCCTTCTCCCAGCGGATCTCGTATCGCGAGTCCGCGATTGACTGCGCCTTGCGCTGTTGGTTATGTTGCGCCGCAAGCTGTTTCAACACATCGAGAGCCACCGGATTGTCGCGGGCGCCGTCGAGCAACGCGGCGAGATCCTCGATCCGGCCGTCCTCCAGAAGCCGGACGGCCTCTGTGTTGGTGGCCGAGGCCTGGCTCGGGCCGGCGGTGGCCGAGGCCCGCTGCTCGCGGAACCAGTACGGGCGACGCTGGAACGGGTAGGTCGGGAGGTCGAGCTTGCGCGCCGATCCGTGCTGCAGGGCGCCGAAGTCCGGCACGTGGCCGACGATGTACGTGTTGGCCAGGGCTTCGGCGATCTGTCGGTGGTCGGCGATGTTTCGGCGCAATGACGTGATCGCCCGCGGTGCGGTCGCCGGGTCGGGCCAGGCGCGCATGGCCGCGGCGGTGAGCACCGGTTGCGGACCCACCTCCAGCAGCATCGTGCAGTGCAGGTCGGCCAACGTGCGGACGCTCTTGGCGAACTCGACCGGCTGCCGCGCGTGGCGGCGCCAGTAGGCCCCGTCGAGTTTGGCGCTTCGACCAAGGGCGGCGCCGGTGCGGTTGCACACCAATGTCCTTTGCGGGGAACCGAACTCGAATCGGTTCGCGAAGGACTCGAACTCGTCGAGGACGGGGTCCAGCAGCGCCGAGTGGAAGGCGTGGCTGGTCTCGAGCCAGTCGCAGCGCACGCCGTCGGCCTCCAGGCCGGTGACCGCCTGGTCCAGATCGTCCTCGGGACCGGAAAGCACGGTGGTGGCACCGTTGTACGCGGCAACCGACAGGCTCGGGAACTCGTCGGTGAGGCGCTCTACCCGGTCGGCGGCGGCGAACACGGCGACCATCCGCCCGCCCGCCGGCAGGCTGCCGAACAGGCGCCCACGCTCGGCCAGCAGCAAGGCCCCATCCTCGAGACCGAACACACCCGCGACACAGGCCGCCGTGTATTGGCCGACGCTGTGCCCGATCACCACGTCAGGTTCGAAGCCCCACGACTGCCAGAGCCGCGCCAGGCCCATCTCCACCGCGAACAGGGCGGGCTGCGCGTAGGCGGTCTGACGCAACGTGTCGTCGCCGTCCGGATCGAAAATCACGTCCAGCAGCGGCTTTTCGAGCACACCGTCCACGGCCGCCGCGCACCGCGTCATCGTCTCGGCGAACACCGGCTCGGTCTCGAACAACTCCCGGGCCATGCCGGCGAACTGGCTGCCCTGGCCGGGGAACAACCAAGCCGTCCTCGGCCGATCCGCGCATTCGCCCCGCACCAGGCCCGGCGCCGGCCGGTCGTCGGCCAGCGCGTCGAGCAAGTCGCGCGCCGCATCGGTCGAGTTCACCACCAGGGCGGCCCGGTGCTCGAAGTGAGAGCGCGCGACGCCGGCGGTCAGGCACACATCGGCCAGCGAGGCGTTCGGGTGGGCGGCCAGCCAGTCGCCGTATTCCTCGGCCAACTGCGCCAGGGCCGCGGGGCTGCGCGCCGACAGCGGCAACACGCTGAAGCGCCTGTCGTCGGTTGGCGTTTCCGGCGCCTGAGCAACGGGCGCGGGCTCGGGCGCCTCCTCGAGGATGACGTGGGCGTTGGTGCCCGAGAACCCGAACGAGCTGATTCCGGCGATTCGGGGCCGCCCGTCCCGCGCCCAGGGGACGGCCTCGTCCACCACCCGCACCGGCAGCCGGTCCCAGGGGATGTGCGGCGACGGGTTCTGGAAGTGCAGGTGTTTGGGCAGCACCTCGTGCTCGAGCGACAGCACGACCTTGATCAGGCCCGCGATTCCCGCGGCCGCCTCCAGGTGGCCGATGTTCGTCTTCACCGACCCGATCAGCAGGGGCCGGTCGGCGTCGCGCCCGCGGCCGAGCGCCGCCCCGGCGGCCTGGACCTCGATCGGGTCACCCAGCGAGGTCCCGGTGCCGTGCGCCTCGAGGTAGCCGACGTCGCCGGGTGCGACGCCCGCGCACCGCAGCGCCTCGGCGATCACGCGCTGCTGGGCGACGCCGTTGGGTACGGTCAGGCCACCCGACGCGCCGTCCTGGTTGATCGCGCTGCCCCGGATCACGGCGCGGATCCGATCCCCGTCGCGGACGGCGTCCTCGAGGCGCTTGATGACGATGACACCGCAGCCCTCACCGCGCACGTAACCGTCCGCGGCCGCGTCGAAGGTCTTGCAACGACCGTCCGGGGCCAGCATGTGCGCGTGGGAGAAGGTCATTGCGGTCTTGGCGCTGAGCAGGACGTTCACCCCGCCGGCCAGCGCGAGGTCACACTCCCCGAAGCGCAGGGCCTGACAGGCCTGGTGGACGGCCACGAGCGACGAGCTGCAGGCCGTATCGACGGTGACCGCCGGGCCCTGCAGCCCGAGGCCGTAACTGATGCGTCCGGCCCCGGCGGCGGCCGACGTGCCGATCGCTACGTAGGCCTCGATCTCCTCGTAGTCCAGCTGCTCGGAGATCAGTCCCAGATAGTCGTGGGTCCCCAGACCCACGAACACACCGGCCTTCGTGTTGGCCAGAGCCGACGGCGCCGTCCCCGAATGCTCCACCGCCTGCCATGCCGTCTCCAACAGCAACCGATGCTGCGGGTCGATCAACATCGTTTCGCGCTTCGACAGCCCGAAGAACGGCGCGTCGAAACCGGTCACGTCGTCGATGAAGCCCGCCCGCCGGGTGACGATCTTTCCGGGCGCGTCGGGATCCGGGTCGAAGAACTCGTCGACGTCCCACCGGTCTCGGGGCACCTCCGACACGGCGTCCCGCCCATGCCGCAGGGCGTCCCAGAACTCGTCCGCATTGGCCGCTCCCGGAAAGCGCGCCGCGTATCCGACGATCGCGAATTTCTCAGCAGTTCCTGGCTGCGGATGGGGCCCGCTTGCCGGCGATGCTTTCTGCAGATCGGTCATTTGCGATCACCCATCTTGGGTCGCTGCGCGTGGCTAACCAACACGAAAAAGTTGCCGCTGCCAGTGAGGAACGGATTGCTGTTCAACCGCGTCTCCATCATCTACTCAACATGGGTACAACAAGTTGTAAACCATACTTCCGGGTGCGACGCATGTCACGCGAACCAACAATCGGTATGCCGCCATCGGGAGTTTTGAGTGTGCCGCTGCGGCAAAGGTTTGCCTTCGCCCCCTTTTGCCATCGAGTCGACCTACCGGAAGGGGCGCGCAAGTTCCCGTGGTCGTCTGTTCGGGACGTTCTCCAGCGAACGCGGCGCCGGTCAGTCAATCCGTCGGGAGCGCGCGAAATCTTCCAGGAGATCCGCGGCGGCGGCGGCGCTTTTCGCGGGTTCGGTTAACCGGGTGGCCATCTCGCGTGCGCGCGCGACGTATTGCGGGGCGAGGATGGATCGCAAATCCGCAACCAGTGAATTCTCGTTGGCGGTCGAAAAACGCCGGGCGGTCCCGACCCCGAGCCGCTTGACCGCACCTCCGTAGACCGCATGAACGAGGTCCCAGAACAGGATCAGCTGCGGCACTCCCGCGCGCATGGCGATCGGCGTGGTGCTCGAACCGCCGTGGTGCACGACGGCGCGGCAGGCGGGGAAGACGGTCGCGTAATTCATCGTGCCCGCGACTTTGACGTGTTCGGGCAGGGGGACGGCGCTGAAATCGGAACCCGCGGCGCCCACCAGCGCACGCTCGCCCAACCGGGTGCAGGCCGCGGCGATCATGGCAATCGTGTCGGCCGGGGATTCGACCGGAATGCTGCCGAACCCGAAGAAGATCGGCGCCGTGCCCGACGAGATCCATGACGCGACGTCCTCGTCGGCCTCCGTCTGCAGGTCGAGCGTCAGGGTGCCGACGAAGGGACGCTGGGCTTCCCACCTCGACCATTCGGCCGCCAGCCCCGGGAAGCACGCCTCGTCGTAGGCCTGGATCTCCAGCGATCCGCGGGCAGTGATGCGGCGCGGCGCGGAACCCGCCGCCTTCGGCAGACCGAGTTCACGACGCTGGGCGTCCTCGGCCTTCTTCATGCCCCGCCACGAAGCCCACCAGAATGCCCCCACCGCCGCGCGGCTCAGCGGCGCCGGCAGGAAGGCCAGGGACCGGCCGTTGGGGCGGATCGGTACGTAGTGCAGCGTGGCCAGCGGAATGTCGTGATAGTCGGCGACGTTCGCCGCGGCGTCCTCGAAATTGATGCCGGTGAACAGCAGGTCGGCGCCGTCGGCCAGCGCCGTCAGCGTCGCGCTCATCTCCTGCCACGCCCGCAGCAGCGGACCCGCGATCTCGATCCGCGACCTGATGAGATCCCGAACCGCCCAGGGCCGGCCGAAGAAGCAGGTCCAGAATTCGCGGTGCGCGTCCAGGATGGAGCGCGCCTCCGGCCCGAAGCCGACGGCCGCGACGCCAGCCGACTCCGTGAAGCCGACCAGGTCGGGTGGGACGGCCATGCACACGTCATGCCCGCGGCGCGCCAGCTCGCGGCCGACCGCGAGGTTGGGTTCGATGTCGCCGCGGCTTCCCCAGCTCGCCAGCACGAACCTCATCGCGGACGCCGGCGCTCTAGGCCGGGGGACATCCAGCGCCCGCTGAAAGGAGTTCGCCCAGGTAGCGGGGCGGCCTCAGGTTCAGCAAGCGCTTGCGATCGGCGGCGAGATCCTGGTAATCGAGCGCCTCGACCTCGGCCGGCGAATACGCCAATTGCGAATCGGGGAGCCCTTTGCGAACCACGCCGACGCCCATGTCGCACTTCAACACCGCGACCCGCAGGTCCGGCCGCATGCTGCGCAGATAGACGATCGACTTCCAGACGTCGCCGCTCCACAGACCGATGACGAGGGGACCCTTCTGCTGGGCCACGAAATCGGCCCACGACTCCGCCCGGCGCCCGATCAGCTCGATCGCGGGGTTGCAGTCGTGCAGGAAGATGACGCCATCGTCCCGGAGGTAGCGCACGGTGTTCTCGACGTCGCGGACGACCTGCTCGTAGGTGTGCATCCCGTCGATCAGGGCGACGTCGATGGGCCGCTGGGCAAGGAATTCCGCTTGGGTGGCGAAGAAGTCGTCGCTGGTGGTCTCGAAGTAATGGGTCACGCGCGCTTTGGCGTCGGCGAGGGCGCGAGAGTGCGCCGAGAGCCTGAATTCGGGGTCGACGGCAATTTTCTCGTCCGCACTGATCCGGCGAAAAGCGAGTCCCTTGGAAACGCCGATCTCCAAATAGACGGGGTTCGCTCGCCCGTCGAGGGCCCGCTGCACGGCTTTGATCCGGTTCAGTCCGGGCAATGCGTCCACCAACGTAGTGAGCCTGTCGTTGATGTTCACGCGACGATCCTGCACGCAAAGGGGGTTGCTGACAAGGGGTCCAAACCCACGCCCGGCGCCGTCATTTGAGCCGAAATCGGCTTGATGTCGCGTCGCATCGATTCAGCCGTCCCCCCGATGGCCGGGGGCGAGCCGACCCAATCCGGTGATCTCCAGGCTGACCGATTTCCGCTGACCGGCGGCGCCCAGCAGGAAAAGGATGTCGCCAGCCGGTGCACCGAGCCAGAATCGCCAGAACCGCTTGCGGAAGAATTTCCAGACGAAGCTCCCGTCGCCCACCAACCAATATCCGGTAATCCAGAGCAGGCAGTACGCCACGCGCTTCCATGCGGCGACCACCATCTCGACGTTCATTTCCATGATCTCGAGGCCCCACGCACGGTATCGCCATTGCAGGCCGTACCGGCTTTGGAACTCGAAGAAGGCACGCATTTCGCCATTGGTGACGAGGTATTCGTCGAAGACGAGAACGGATCCTTCGACGAAGCGGTCCTTGCAGGTCTCCAGCGCATGCAGGCAGCTCTCGTAGGTATCGAGGTCCATGTGGAAGAGCCGGATCGGCGCGGACGGCCGCTCGGCCAGGAACGGGGCCAGCGTCTCGTAGGTACTGCCCCTGACGAATTCCACCTTCCGGCCCAGCGCCGCAGGCACCCCGTCCTGGAGGCTGACGCCCGTGTCCCGGATGAAGCGTTGCGCGATGGGTTCGGCGAGTGAGAACGTTCCGCGTTTGACCAATGTCTGGTCGTCGATTTGCCAATCTTCGACGAGCCCCTCGAAGGTGTCGAAGCCGAATACCGCGCGGCCGCAGGCATCGGATATGAGCCGGGTCGACCAGCCGAGCCACACGCCGAGATCGAGGAGCAGTTCGTCGGGGTGTTGGCCGTCGGGCGTTGGCAGGTGTCCGGCTTCCCACAACAGTGTGTGCCCCGGAATTCTGCACCGCCGAATGTCGGCGAGCGTGCGGCCGATGAAAGCGCGATACACGTCGTCATAAACCCGGACGTCGCGTGCGTACAAGTTCGGGATGTAGCGATCGCGTTCCCGATGGATGACCCGTACGCACAGGAGTAACAGCACGAGCAGCGCCAGAACGGCGAGCAGTAGCGGGGCGAAATAGCTCGCCGTGGCCACGGCGAGCGCCATACCCACGAGCATCGCTTTCCAGATGCGGTGAAGGGTTGTCCGGTCCACTGCCGGATTGTTCAGCGTCGGACTGATCACTACGCCCAACGGTTCACCTCCAGTTTTCTCGCCGCAATTTGCGCCGCGCCACCGGCGGGCTCCGGAGCCATATGTTGGCGCCGTTCCGCTAACTTACCCACGCTGTTGGACAGGTGTGTGATAATTCCCCGGTTCACGAATGCGTCCCGCTTATCGAGTAGGTGACCTTGCGCCAGGCCGACAGCGTCAGCCCCGCCACAGAGGCACCCCGGCCGCGTACTCCGAACAAAGAATTCCGCTCGGATATCGAGGGCTTACGGGCCGTCGCCGTGCTGGCCGTCGTGCTGTTTCACGCCGACGTCCCGGGCGTCGGCGGCGGATTCGTCGGCGTCGACGTCTTTTTCGTCATCTCGGGCTTCCTCATCACCGGGCTGCTCTGGCGGGAGGTCAGCGCTACGTCGACGGTGCGGTTGCGCCGCTTCTACGGGGCGCGGGCGCGCCGGTTGCTGCCCGCGTCCGCCGTGGTGGGCGTCGTCGCCGCGATCGCGTCGGTCTTCTTGCTGCCCCCGCTGCAGGCCGGGCGAGTGCTGGTCGACGGCATCGCCAGCGCGCTCTACGTCAGCAACTACTGGTTCATTTCGGAAGGCGTGCACTATTTCGGTGGCCACCTGCCGCCCTCCCCCTTCCAGCACTACTGGTCACTGGGTGTGGAGGAGCAGTTCTATGTAGTGTGGCCGCCCTTGATCATCGGCACGGCCTGGCTGATCCGGCGGCTGCGCCGGCGCGCCCGGCCCGCCACCACCCCGACGAGCCCGTACCTCGCAGTCCTGGCGGTGGTCGCGGCCGCATCGTTCGCGCTGTCGTTGGTGATCACCTACGTGATGCCGGCGCTGGCGTTCTTTTCCCTGCCCACCCGCGCCTGGCAGTTGGCCGTCGGCGGTCTGGTGGCGCTCACCGCCGGCCGGTGGCGCCGGATGGCGGCGATGCCGGCGGCGGTCGCCGGTTGGGCGGGTCTGGCCCTCGTCCTGGTGGCGTGCACCGCGCTGAGCGCAAACACGTCATACCCGGGGATCGCGGCGCTGCTGCCCGTGGTGGGCGCGGTGCTGGTGATCGGCGCCGGCTGCGCCGCCCCGCCCCGCGGATGTGGCACCCTCCTGGCGCTGGCCCCGATGCGCGCGATCGGCCGGGTGTCCTACTCGTGGTACCTGTGGCACTGGCCGGTGCTGGTGCTTGCACCGCCGTTGCTGGGGCACCCGCTCGGGCTCGCCGGCCGGTTGACGGCGGCGCTGGTTTCCGGCGGGCTGGCGCTGTTGACCCTGCGTTTAGTCGAAAACCCGCTCCGCTTTGCCGCGCCCATCCGGCGCTCCGCGCTCGCCAGCCTGGCGGTCGGCGGCGCCGCCACCGCGGTAGCCGTCGCGGTGGGCGTGGCGCTGCTGGCGGTGGTGCCGGTCCCGGTAGGGCGCGGCGCGCCGGCGGCCGCACTGACGGTGCCGGCCTCCCCTCCCGCGGCGGGCGCCGACGGCTATGACGCGGCGATCCGACTCGCGTTCGCGCAGGTGCAGGCCGCGGTCGCGGCCTCGGCCGACGTCCGGGCCGTACCCGCAAACCTCGAGCCACCGCTCGCCGACGCGGCAGCCGAACAGCGGGCCTACTCGTTCGACGGCTGCCTGCGCACGCCGTTTGAGGCCGGCCAGCCCGAGTGCGCCTCGGGCGACACCGGCTCCCCGATAACCGTGGCCCTGATCGGTGACTCGCACGCCGCGATGTGGAGCCCGGCGTTCCAGCAGATCGCCACGCAGCGGCGCTGGCGGCTGGAGTTGCTGAGCAAGGGCGCCTGCCCACCGATGGATCTGCCCACCGCCAGCGGCCCCTTCAGCGGCCTGGTCGAGCACCTCGAACACTGCGGGCAGTGGCGGGGACAGATCCTCGCGCGGTTGCGCGCCGAGCACCCCCGGCTGATCGTGCTGAGCACGTGGCGGGGGTACGGGGCCGGCAGCGGTAACGGCTGGTTGTCGGGTTTCACCTCGTACGACGCGGCGTGGATCGACAGCCTCGGCCGCCTGGTGCGGCAACTGCGTGAGACCGGCGCGCAGGTGCTGGTGCTCGGGCCCGTTCCGGCCCCCGAGACGTCCGTGCCCGTCTGCCTGTCGGGCCATCTCGACGACGTGGCGGCATGCTCGCCGGCACGGTCGACCGCGGTGAACCAGGCCGGCATCGCGGCCGAAACGGTCGCCACGCAGGCCGCCGGCGGCCAGTACGCCGACCTCACCCCGCTGTTCTGCACTCCCGACCGCTGCCCCGTCATCGTGGGCAACACCCTCGTGTATTTCGACTGGGAGCACCTGACGCTCGAATACTCGAGGCTGCTGGCCCCGGCGATCGGGGCGCTGTCGGACCGCGCGCTCGCCCGCTCTTGATTCCGCGCCTCTGACCCGGAGGCCCCTCTCCCAGGTAGGTGATCGTGGCCCAGGACGAACTGGCTAGGTCCACCGAGCGTGCGCAGGCTCGGCGCGCGACGCGGCCGGGGTTTCGCCCGGACATCGAGGGCCTGCGCGCCGTCGCGGTGCTGGCCGTCGTCCTGTTTCACGCCGACGTGCCCGGCGTGGGCGGCGGATTCGTCGGCGTGGACGTCTTCTTCGTCATCTCGGGATTCCTCATCACCGGAATGCTGTGCCGCGAGGTGACCGCCACCGGCACGGTGCGGCTGCGCAGCTTCTACGGGGCGCGGGCCCGACGGCTGTTGCCGGCATCGGTCGCGGTCGGCGTGGCGATCATGATCGCCACGGCCGTCCTGTTACCCGTGTTGCGCGCCCGGAAGGTCGTCTGGGACGGCATCGCCAGCGCGCTGTATGTGAGCAATTACCGATTCGCTTGGCAAGGGATCGACTACCTGGCCGCTTCCGCGCCCCCGTCGCCCTTCCAGCACTACTGGTCGCTGGGCGTCGAGGAGCAGTTCTACCTGGTCTGGCCGGCGATGATCATCGCCACGGCCTGGCTCGTCCGCGTGGCGCGCCGGACTTCCAGGGGCCACGCGCCCGCGGCCACGTCGGCGCGCGCCTACCTGTTCGTCCTCACGCCGGTCGCGGTCGCGTCGTTCGCATTGTCGCTGGTGCTCACCGAGACGGTGCCGCCGGTGGCGTTCTTCTCCCTGCCCACCCGAGCCTGGCAGTTGGCCGTCGGCGGGTTGGTGGCACTCACGGCCGACCGCTGGCGCCGGCTGCCGGCGGTGCCGGCCGCGGTCGCTGGATGGGTGGGGCTGGCGGCGATCCTGTTGGCCTGCAACAGGCTCGGCCCGACCACGCCCTATCCGGGCACCGCGGCGCTGTGGCCGGCGCTCGGCGCGGCGTTGGTGATCGGCGCCGGCTGCGCCGCGCCGGCTCAGGGCTGCGGCCGGTTCCTCGGCCTGCCGCCGATGCGCGCGGTCGGCCGGGTGTCGTATTCGTGGTATCTCTGGCACTGGCCTCTGCTGGCGGTGGCACTGTGGTCGGTCGCGCCCGTGGTCGGCCACGCCCGTTGGCTGGCGTTAGCAGCGATCCTGACGTCCGGCGGGCTGGCGGTACTCACCTACCGTTTCGTCGAGACGCCGTTACGGTTCGCGCCGTCGATGCGCCGGTCCGCCCTCGCCAGCCTCGCCCTCGGCGGCGCCGCCACCGCCGCGGCCGTCTGCATGGGGGTGGCGCTGCTGGTGGCGCTGCCCGTCCCGGTGGGCCGCGGGCCGGCCGCCGCGCCGGTGACGGTCACGGCGGCGACGCCGCCCGCCGGCTCCGCGATCGCCGCCTACGACGCGGCGGTGCGCCGCGCGTTCGCGCAGGTCCAGGCGGCGGTCGCGGCGTCGGCGAACCTCAAGGCCGTCCCGGCCAACCTCGACCCGTCGCTCGCCGACGCGGAACCGATCTCGGCTCTCGGCGATTCGGACAACTGCTTTCGCGGGTTCTACCAGGATGGGCAGCCCGAATGCGCGACCGGCGACACGGCGTCGAAGACGACGGTGGCCCTGATCGGCGACTCGAACGCCGCGATGTGGAGCCCGGCGTTCCAGGAGATCGCCACGAGGCAGCATTGGCGCCTAGAAACGCTGTCGAAGGCGGCCTGCCCTCCGCTGGATCTGCCGGTCTTCAACCCGGCCCTGGGCCGCCAATACACGGAGTGCACCCGGTGGAGCGGCCAGATCCTCGCCCGGTTGGGAGCGGAGCACCCGCGGCTGGTCATCGTCAGCGTGATGCGCCGATACGGTGCCGCCTACGGTTGGCGGTCGGGGTTTACATCGTATGACTCGGCGTGGATCGGCGGCCTGAACCGACTGGTCCACCAGGGGCGGGGCTCCGGCGCCCAGGTGCTGGTCCTCGGCCCCATCCCGGATCCGCACGCATCGGTGCCGGACTGCCTGTCCGGCCACCTCGACGACGCGACCGCGTGCTCGGCTCCCCCGTCGGCGGCGGTGAACCAACGCGGAATCTCGGCGGAGTCGGCCGCGGTCGAAGCGGGCGGCGGTCAGTACGCCGATCTCAGCGGACTGTTCTGCACCGCGCAACGATGTCCGGCCATCGTGGGCAATGCCCTGGTTTATCGCGACGAAAACCACGTGACCGATGAATATGCCCGGCTACTGACGCCGGTAATGGAGACGCTCGCCGTTCGGGCGCTCGTCCATTCGTGATTGCGCATTCTTCCGGCCGCCCGCGAATTGCCGGCCCGCCACCGGGCGGCAAACGGCGGCACCGGCGATGCGGATAACGGGCGAACAAAACCGGCGTCATACCGGCTGGCGCCGGATATGATGACCCGGACCGCGCGTTCGACGGTTTGTTTGCCGGTCCCAGAAATCGTTGAAAGCGTTTCACCGCCGAAACCGGAGGCGTCGGAATTTGTCGACATCCGTGCTTGTCACTGGTGGGGCGGGATTCATCGGATCGGCACTGGCCCGCCGTCTCGCGGCCGCCGGCTACGACGTCGCCGTGATGGATGTTCTCCACCCGCAGGTGCACGGGGAACGCGCTCCGATAAATCTGCCGCCCTCCGTGCGATTGTTCACCGGCGACGTCACCCATGCCCCGGACTGGGACGCCGTCCTCCGACTGTTCCGGCCCGCGCGGATCGTCCATCTGGCGGCCGAGACCGGGACGGGGCAGTCGCTGTCCCAGGCGACGCGCCACGGAGCGGTCAACGTGGTGGGCACCACGCAGCTCCTCGACGCCCTGAGCCGTTCGGCGCTCGTGCCCGACCAGTTCGTCGTGGCGTCCTCGCGCGCGGTTTACGGGGAGGGCGCGTGGCAATGCGGAAGCGACACCTTTTATCCGCGGCCGCGCAGCCACGCCCAATTGCTGGCGGGCCGCTGGGATCCGCAGGGACCCCAGGGTGAACCGGCGGTCCCGCTGCCAAGCTGCTCGCAGCGGACTGAGCCCCGGCCCACCAACATCTACGCCGCCACTAAGCTCGCGCAGGAGCACATGCTGGCCGCGTGGGCGGCCGCGCACGACACCAATCTCAGCGTGCTGCGGCTGCAGAACGTCTACGGGCCGGGCCAGTCGCTGACCAATTCCTACACCGGAATTGTGGCGCTCTTCGCGCGTTTGGCGCGCCAGCGCCGCCGGCTGGAGGTCTACGAGGACGGCCGGATCGTGCGCGACTTCGTCTTCATCGACGACGTCGTCGAGGCGCTGTTCGCCGCGATCGAGAAGCCCGCCACGCAACCACGCTGCCTCGACATCGGCTCGGGCCGCGCGACGACCATCCACGAGCTGGCTCTGCAGGTCTCGGCCATCTGCGATGCCCCCGAGCCGACGGTGGTGCCTAAGTTCCGCGACGGTGACGTGCGTGCCGCCAGTTGCGACATCGAGCGGGCCGGGGACCAGCTCCAGTGGCGCCCGAAGTGGGCGCTCGAGGACGGCCTGCGCGCGCTGCTCGACTGGATCGAAGAGCAACCCGAATTCCGTTATACGCCAAGCGGTCACGCCGCGACGGCTTCCTGAAGGCGAGCCTCGATCAGGGGCGCGTGGGGCGCGCGAATTCTTCGATCAGGTTGGCGGCGGCGGCGACGCTGTCGGCGGGTTTGGACATCCGGGTGGCCAGCTCGCGGGCCCTGGTCTGGTATGGCGGGGCCAGCACGGCGCGAAGGTCGGCAAGCAGCGATTTCTCGTCGGTGGCCGAAAACCGGCGCCCGGCACCCACTTTCAACCGCTTGACGCGGGCCGCCCAGGCCCCTTGATCGGGCAGCGTCCAGAGGATCAGGGTGGGCAGTCCAGCGCGCAGGCCGGCGTTCGTGGTACCGGCGCCGCCGTGGTGGACGAAGGCGCGGCAGGCGGGAAGGGCCGCCGCGTAATTCATCACACCCACCACCTTGACGTGCTCGAAGCGGGACATGTCGGTGAACTCGGTTCCCGCGGCGCAGACCAGCGCGCGTTCGCCCAATTCCGCGCACACCGCGCCGATCATGGCGAGGGTGTCCGCGGCGGACTCCACCCCTACACTGCCGAACCCGAAGCAAATCGGCGGACTGCCCGAGGCGATCCAGGACGCGACCTCGTCATCGGTGTCGGTCGGCAACTCCATGGTCAGCGCGCCGACAAAGGGCCTCCTCGGCGGCCGTTGACCGTTCCATGCGGCCCATTCGGCCGCCAGCCCCGGGTAACACACCGCGTCGTAGGCCTGGATTTCCAGCGCCCCGCGGTCGGCGATCCGGCGCGTCCAGGGGCTGGTGGCCTCCGGCAAGCCGAGCGCGCGGCGCTGCGCGTCCTCGACCTTCTTCGGCCCCCGCCATGACAGCCACTCGAACGTCGACATGGCGGCGCGACCCAGCCACGGCGGCACGAATGGCAGGAGCCGCCCGTTGGCCCGCCACGGGAAGATGTGCAGGGTGGCCAACGGAATGTCGCAATACTCCGAGACATTCGCGGCGGTGTCCTCGTAGTTCATTCCGGTCAGGAGCAGGTCGGCCCCCTCGGCCATCGACGTCAGGGTCCGGCTGACCTCTTCCCGGGCTTCGGTCAGCGGCCCCGAGACTTCGGCCCACATCCTGCCCAGCTCGCGGAGCTTCCACGGGTTGCCGAAGAAATACGTCCAGAAGTCGCGATGGGGGTCCAGGATGGCCTTCAAGGCCGGCCCGTAAGGAACCGCGGTAGGACCGGCCGACTCGACGAAATCGACCATTTCTGGCGCGACGGCCATGCAAACCTCGTGCCCGCGGCGAACCAGCTCCCGGCCGACAGTGACATATGGCTCGACTTCGCCACGCGTTCCCCAGTTCGCCAACACGAATTTCATCGCCGAGGTTCTCGCCTTTCACTTCCCGTGCGTTTCGCGGCAAGGAGCGGCAGTCCCGAACTTCCACTCAGTCGCGCGGGAAGCATAACCGCGCCGGCGACGCGAATCCAGACGATCGGCGACGCCGATCGTGCGGAAAAGTACCGATCTATTCGTCGGCCGCCGCCGAACCAGTCGGAATTGGCGCGACGCGGCGGACCGCCAAACTACGGGCGTCGGTGAAGGGGCGGCCAACCGAGGCGGCAGGGCCGCAACGGATTCACCGCCTCCCGCGGGAGCCGAGGGCCTCGTTCGCATTTTTCGAGGCCTTTATGCGCGTCCCCGCGCGGATTGCGGCATACTCCACCCGTGAGCCAAGCACACCCGATTATCAATCGCTACTGGTATCGCCTGAATAGCCGCTACCTCACAGATCCCGAGACGGTTTTCTTGAACTGGGGCTACGAAGAAGACCCGCCGATGTCCTTGCCGTTAGCGGAATCCGACGAGCCCAACCGATACGCCATTCAGCTTTACCACCGCACGGCGACCCAGGTTGATCTCACGGGCAAGCAAGTCCTGGAGGTCAGCTGCGGCCACGGTGGCGGTGCGTCGTACCTGATGCGCACCCAGGGCCCGGCCTCGTATACGGGCCTGGACTTGAATCACGTCGGCGTGGAGTTCTGCCGAAGCAAACACAGACTGCCTGGCCTGGAATTCGTGAACGGTAGCGCCGAGGATCTGCCGTTCCCCGATCATTCGTTCGATGCGGTGATCAATATCGAAGCCTCGCATTGTTATGCGCGATTTCCCCGCTTCCTCAACGAGGTCGCCCGCGTCCTGCGCCCCGGAGGGCACTTCCTATACGCGGACGTCTACCAGCGCCGGGACGTCGCCGAGTGGGAGAAGGGTCTGGCGGGAGCCCCCCTGCCGCTCGTGACCGAGCGGGTCATCAACGAGGAGGTCGCCCGAGGCGTGGAGCGCATGTATCTGGATCAGTACCGGAGCAAGCGCCGGCTGCTGCCATCCTTCGGCTTCAGGTTCTGGTCGTATCTTCACGGCCGGCTGCAAAACGACGAGGTGAGTTACCGCATGTACTGCTTCGGCGGCGCCTGAGGATCCGGCGGTCCGGGGGACTATTGACTGCGGTCGCATAAATGGCGCAGCCCCAGGAGATCTCCGCAATTTTCGGCAGTCCCGATCGCGACAGAGGGCAACCTCTATTGCTAACATGCGGCGATGCGATGGCGCCGTAAAGCAGATTCCGAGCAAAGGCCGGGGAGCGCGCAGCCGGCACTGCGAAGCCGGGAGGCGGCGCGGGACGCGAGTTATGTGGACAGGAAGGCGTTCCTGCGAATCAGCGCAGCCTTATTCGAGTCCATGCCGACGCCCTGGGAGTTCGTGAAGAAAACCGCCTCCCCTTCGTTGGCCCGCTACTTTTACCAGCCGACGGGCTCGGAGCCCAATGAATATCACAAGTGGTACTACAACACTCAGGTGTTCAACAAGATCACCTGGATGGGCGTCCACACCCAGAAGTCGGTCAGCGACATGTGGAACTACCAGGAGATCCTGTATGAACTGCAGCCGTCTCTGGTGATCGAATTCGGAACACACTACGGCGGCTCGGCGCTCTTTTTCGCCAACACGATGCGGCAGATCGGCAATCCATTCAGGGTGCTCTCCGTTGACGTCTACCACGGACCACTCGAACCGACGGCGCGCCGCGATCGCGATATCGAGTTCGTGGAATCACGATCCACGGTTCCCGCGATTGCCGAGCACATTCGGCGCCTCCGGACCGATTACCCCGGCAAGGTTTTCGCCATTCTCGACAGCGACCACTCCATGAATCACGTGCTGGCCGAGATGAAACTGCTGAGGCCGTTGCTGTGCGCCGGCGACTACCTCATCGTGGAAGACTCCAACATGAACGGGCACCCCGTCCTTCCCGGGTGGGGCCCGGGCCCGTACGAGGCCATCGAGGCGTACGAGCGCGAATTCCCGGACGACTACTCGCACGACGTGGAGCGCGAGGCCAAATTCGGCTGGACACAGGCACCCAACGGCTTCTTGGTCCGCAATTGATCTTCCGGCCCGGACTCGCCCTATTGCCGGTTCCCTCCCGGTAGGTCTTCGAGGTACCACGGGTTGGCGCGCGCCCAATCGATGGTGCGGCGGAGGCCTTCCTCCACGTCGACCTCCAGGCGCCAGCCCAGCTCGCGCTGCGCCTTGGTGGAGTCGGGTATGCGGCGCGGGATGTCCTCGTAGCGGCCGCCATAACGCGCAGCGGTGTCGACGAGTTCGGCGTCGGACACCGAGTCGACATTCGCCACCTTAATGGCCAGCTCGATGGCGTCTCGCATAGTCGTCTCGGTCATGCTCCCGATGTTGTAGGCCTCGCCGATCGCGGCGCCGCTGTCGGCCGCGAGCAAGGTGCCGGCGATCGCATCGTCGACGTAGGTGAAACAGCGGGTTTGGTCGCCCGAGTCGTAGAGCAGCGGCCGGCCGCCATTGAGGATCCGGTGAATGCTTTGTGAGATAACGAATATCGGGCTCTGCCGGGGACCGTACACGTTGAAGTAGCGGACCACCGTCACGGGCAGCGCATACGCCGTGTGCATCGCGAAGACCAGGTGCTCGGCCATGGCCTTGCTGGTGCTGTAGCTCCACCGGGCGGTGCGGGTGGAACCGAGGACGCGATCGTCGTCCTCGGCGAACGGCGGGTTGGGGTTCTTCCCGAAAACCTCGGAGGTGCTGGCGAACACCACACGAATGCCGTGCGTCCGGCTCAGCTCGAGGACGTTGCGGGTGCCGATCACGTTGACGTCGAGCACTCGCAGCGGGTCGTCGAGATAGTTCTTGACCCCGACGACCGCGGCGAGGTGGAAGACGGTGTCGACCCCCGGCGTCAGGGCTTCCGCCAAGGCGTCGGGATCGGTGACGTCGCCCTGGACGAACCTGAATCCGGCCCGGCCGTCGAAATCCATGCTGGTGTCGCGTGTGTTCTTGGCGAAGTCGAAGACCGTGACCGTGTCGCCCCGCTCCAGCAAAGCGGAGACCAGGTGCGACCCGATGAAGCCGTAGCCGCCCGTCACGACGACATTGGACATTCTTATTCTTCCGTTTCCAGGGCGCAGGTCACCTACCGGCCGATTCCCTTGTAGACGAAGCCCGCGGCCCGCACCGCCGCCGGGTCGAAGCTGTTCCGGCCGTCGAGGAACACACACTGCGCCGCCGTCAGGTCGGCGAGGCGGGCCAGAGGTATCTGGTGGAATTGGCGGTGCCCCGCCAGCACCACCAGGGCGTCGGCGTCCTTGACCGCGGACTCGATGTCCGGGGTCATGGGTAGCTTCGTCACCGTCAGCGCCTCCTCGTCGGGCACCCATGGGTCGTGGACCGTCAGCTGACAGCCGGACTCCTCGAGCAACCCGACGACGTATTTGGTCGGCGTTAAACGGCAGTCGCCGGTGTTGTTCTTGAACGCGATGCCGAGCACCGCGATCTTGCTGTCCTCGATCGACTTGCCCCGCTCGGCGAGGAGGTGCTCCAGCAGCCCGTACGTGTACGCGGGCATCGTGTCGTTGACGGTCCTCGATGTCCGCGGGATGTCCAACTGCAGCCCGACCGACTGACCCAGATGGTTGACGAACCACGGATCCTTCGTCAGGCAATACCCCCCGACGCCCATACTCGGCCGCAGGATGTTCACGTCGCGGCCGCCCTTGGGCATCGTGTTGGCCGCCTCGATCACCTGGAGGGCGTCCATGTCCAGGCGGTCGCACACTTTGGCCAGCTCGTTCGCCAGGGCGACGTTGAGGTCGACCCACAGGTTGTCCGCGAGCTTGACCATCTCGGCGGTCCGCGGGTCGTCGACCACCACCGAATCGACCCCGAGGGCATGTCGCCACAGGGTGGAGCAGGCGCGGGCGCTGCGTTCCTCGACGGCGCCGACCACGACGGGAATCGACGTCAGCTCGTGGATCGCCTGGCCCTCGGCGAGCCGCTCGGGGCAAAACGCCAACCCGAAGTCGACCCCGGCGCGCAGCCCCGAGGCCTCCTCGAGAATCGGCCGCACCAGCTTTTCGGTGGTGTCGGGTGGGACCGTGCTCTTGAGGATGACGAGGTGGCCGGCCTGTAGGTGCTCGCCCACGGCGCGCGCGGCCGATTTGATGTCGTCGACGATCGGTTCGAAGTCCGCGCCCAGCGGCGTGCCGACGGTGACGATGATGAAGTCGTTGTCGGCCAGCGCGCCGAAATCGGTTGTGGCGCGCAGTCTGCCGACCCGGACGTTGTTGGCGACGAGCTCGCTCAGCCCCGGTTCCGGCACGGTGGCCTTGCCGAGGTTGATCTCGTCGACGACGCTCTCGCGCACGTCGATGCCCGTGACGGGCCAGCCGCGCTCGGCGAGCACGGCGCCGATCACCGTGCCGATGTACCCGAAGCCCACCACCGCGATCCCCGACCGCATGCCACGGACGAGGAGGTCGATCTCGGCGTCGCTCCGACCGAACGCACCTCTAGCCATGGCAGACCCAACCCTTCAGTCCCCCAGTGCGTCCTGTGAACTAAAAAGCTGGGGGCCTCCCGCCTCCGGCTAACTCCTCGGAAGTCTAATCAACACCCGTCCAATAGGCCAGAATCTTGTTTCGCACCGGCGAACACGGGATTCGATCAGGTGGTGCAGCCGCGGCGAGCCGCGAAGCGGGCGAAATCCTCCACCCGGTCGGCCGCGGCCACCGCGCTGTCCGCGGGCCTGATGATCCTCGGCGCGATTTCGCGAGCCCGGGCGACGAATTGCGGGTCCAGGACGCGGCGCAGATCGGCAACCAGTGACTTCTCGGTGGTGGTCGAGAACCGCCGCCCGGCACCCACCTTCAGTCGTTTCAGCGCGGCCGCGAAAAAGGGCTGATCCGGCAGCGTCCACAACACCAACTGGGGGATGCCGGCGCGCAGGCCCGCCGCCAGGGTGCCGGCGCCGCCGTGATGGACGACCGCGCGGCACGCCGGAAAGATCGAGCCGTAATTGACCACGCCCACCACCTTGACGTGGTCCGACCGTGGCGCGTCGCCGAAGTCGGTGGACCCGGAGCAGACCAATGCCCGTTCGCCCAGCTTTGCGCAGGCCGCGCCGATCATCGCCAGCGTGTCGGCCGGGGACTCGACCGGGATGCTGCCGAATCCGAAACAGATCGGCGGCGTCCCGGCGGCGATCCACGACGCGACCTCCTCGTCGGCGTCGGTCGGTAGCTCCATCGCCAGCGCCCCGACGAACGGGCGCCGGCCTTCCCATGTCGCCCATTCCTCGGCGAGACCGGGGAAGCACGTCGGGTCGTAGGCCTGCACCTCCAGCGATCCCCGTTCGGCCACCCGCCGCGACGCGGAGCGCGTGGCCGGGGCGAGCCCCAGCTCGCGGCGCTGCGCGTCCTCCCCCTTCTTCATCCCCCGCCAGGCCAGCCAGTCGTTCGCCGCCATCGCCCGGCGCGAAACCGGCGCCGGCAGGTATGGCGCAAGCAGCTGGCCGTGCGGGCGCACCGGGAAGAAATGCAGTGTGGCCAAAGGGATGTCGAAGTGCTCCGCGACGTTGACCGCGGGCTGCTCGAAGATCAGCCCGGTGAGCAAAAGGTCCGCACCTTCGGTCGCGGAATTCAGTGTCGTCGTCATGTCCGCCCAGCAGCGCGTCGCGAACTCTTCGGTTTCGCGCGCCATCCTCCCGAGCTCCCGCACCTTCCACGGGGTACGGGTGTAGACCGTCCAATACCGTCGCTGCCCGTCCAGGATGGGCTGCGAATCCAGCCCATAGGCGACCGCCGCAAGACCGGCGGCCGCCACGAAGGCGAGCAGGTTAGGCGGGACCACCATCAGCACGTCATGCCCGCGGCGCCGCAGCTCGCGCCCCACCACCACCGCGGGCTCCACATCGCCGCGCCCCCCGTACGAGGCCAGCACAAACTTCATCGGGGGGCGCGCCCCTTTCGGCCGTCGTGCCCGCGGGCGGCGCCGGGCGTCATGCCGGCTCGCGCACGGGGAGGCCGGCGGCGCGGTAGATCGCGTCGATGACGGTCATGTTCTCGACCGCGTCCTGCGGTGTCGTCCGCACCGGCTCCCCCCGCAGCACGGCCGCCGCGAACGCGTCGAGCTGGTACGCGTAGGTGGCACGCCGCGGGAAGCGCTCCACCCGCTTTCCGTCGGCGGAGCGGATGACGAGCCGTGGGAACAGGTGGGGCGCCGCCGGACTCAGCCAGTGCAGCTCGCCGCGCTCGGCAACCACCTTGGCGGAGGCGCGGAACAGGTTGGACGACCACAGCGCGCACCGCAGCCGCCCCGTGTGCCCGCTCGCGAACCGCAGCTCGGCGGTCATGGCCCGGTCCACCCGCGGGTCGCGCAGCCTGGCGCGCGCCGAGACGACCTCGGGGGTCGAGCCGCCGAACGTGCGCAGCATGTTGACCACGTAGCTGCCGGCATCCATCATCGCGCCGCCCGCGAACGAGTAGTTGTAGCAATTGCCGGAGAAGTTTCGCAACATGACGCAGAGGGTGACCTCCACGTGCTCGAGCCTGCCCAACTCCCCCGAGGCGATGATCTGCTCAACGCGCAACGTCAGCGGGTGGTGACGAAATTGGATCGCCTCCATCACCACCCGGTCCGAGGTGGCCGCCAGCTCGGCGATGTCGCGGGCCTCGGCGGCGTTGGCGGTGAAGGGCTTTTCGCACAGGACGTGTTTGCCCGCGGCAAGGGCGGCTCGGGTCCACTGGCCGTGCATGCTGGTCGGCAGCAAGACGTAGATAGCGTCCAGGTCGGGGTCGGCGATCAGCGCCTCGTAGCTGCCGTGCGGCCGTGGGATGCCGTGTTTGGCGCTGAAGGCCTGGGCACTGGCCGCGTCGCGGGCTCCCACCGCCGCGACCACGACCTCGTCGGTTTCCCGCGCCGGGTTGAGCAACGTGGTCGGCGCGTAGCTCGACGCGCCCAGGACGCCGATCCGCACCGGGGCGCAGCCGTGAGCCATGGGCGGGATGCTAGCACCGGCCCGGGTGATTCGGGTTGGCGAACGAGGCATGGAACCGGCCAGCATCGGCCCGGACACCGAGCGCGGCCCGAACACGGTTGCCGGTAGCGCGAACCACCGGCCGGTCAGGGGCGGACCTCGATTCGCCGGTTGGAGTAATTGGCGATGGTACGATCGCGAATCGCCCAGGCCGGGCCACGCTTTGGGTCATATCCACTGAGGAGCTCGACGTTGGCTGACGGCGACCTGAGTCCGCGCGAGGCCGAACGCGTCCTGTGGGACGTGATCGTGGTGGGCACGGGCATGGGCGGGGGGATGCTGGGCAACCGGCTGGCCCGCTCGGGCCGGCGGGTGTTGTTCGTCGAGAAGGGCCGCTCGACGCTGCCCGGGTCGCCAGGAACCATCCGCGCCGCGATCCCCGAGCTCGCCGAGCCGCGGGCTTACCGGTCGCCGGTGGCCTTCTACGACTCGTTGGCGCGGGCCGGGCGCACGACCGACGAGGTCGAAGACATCAGCGGGCGCTTCCCGCGCCGGTTCGTGCCGTTCATTGGGAGCGGCACCGGCGGGTCGTCGGCTCTCTACGGCATGGTGTGCGAGCGGTTCTTCGCCGGCGACTTCACCCCCCGGCAGAACTTCCGCGACCCCGGCGATTCCACCGTGCCCGAGGCCTGGCCGATCAGCTACGAGCAGCTCCGGCCCTGGTACGCCGAGGCCGAGAAGGCGCTGGGCGTTCGCGGCGAACCCGACCCTCTGCGCCCGGCGGCGGCCGAGGCCGATCTGCCTGCGGCGCCGCCGTTTTCGGCAGCCAACCAACCGTTGGTCAATTACCTCGCGGGCCGCGGTCTGCACCCGTATCACCTGCCGATGGCCTGCGATTACACCGACGGCTGCACCACCTGCCAGACCTACCTTTGCGACCGGTCGTGCAAGAACGACGCCGCCCGAAACGGGGTGCTGCCCGCCGTCACCGAGCACGGTGCCCACCTGCTGGCCGACTGTCTCGTCGTGCGCCTGGATGCCGACCGGACCCGGGTGCGGCAGGTGATCTGCCGCCATGGCTCCGACACGTTGGCCCTCAAAAGCAAGGTGGTGGTGCTCGCCGCCGGTGCGCTCGTCACGCCGGTGCTGCTGCTCAATTCCCGCTCGGGCGAATGGCCGCGCGGTCTGGCGAATGGCTCCGATTGGGTCGGCCGGAACCTCATGCGCCACCTGCTGGACCCGATCGAGACCTGGCCGCAGCCCTGGCAAGGGCCGGCGGCGGCGGCGAACAAGGAGATCGGATTCAACGACTTCTACTTCTGGGAAGGCCAAAAGTACGGCACCGTGCAGTCATTCGGCGCGTTACCCCCGGTGGAGTGGCTGACCAACCGCCCCGGCTGGCGCGGCAGAGCGCTGAACCTGGCGGGCCCGGTCGTGCGTCAGGTCTACAAACGCTTCCTGAGCGGCGGGCTGGTACTCGCCGCGATGACCGAAGACCTGCCGTACCTGGACAACCGCGTCCTACCGTATAACCGGCCCAGCGGGGACGGCCGCCAACGAGTGCGCATCCGATACCGCCTGCACGCCAGCGAGATCGAGCGCCGCACGGTGTTCTTGCGCCAGTTGAAAGACGTGTTGGCGCCGTTTCGCACGATCGCCATCGGCAGCGGCAAGGACAACGCGAACCTGGGCCACGTCTGCGGCACGTGCCGCTTTGGTACCGACCCGAAGACGAGCGTGCTGGACGCCCAGAACCGCGCCCACGAGGTGGACAACCTGTACGTCATCGACACCTCCTTCTTCCCGTCCAGCGCCGGACTCAACCCGAGCCTGACGGTCGCGGCGAACGCCCTGCGGGTGGCCGCGCATGTGGACCAGGCGCATTTCGCCAGCTGACCAAGTCGACAACGCTGCCTCCGCAACGGGTTCAGCGTTCAGGCCGGCTTGCGCAGGGGAAGGCCCGCCGCACGGTAGATCGCATCGATGACGCCCATGTTCTCGACCGCGTTCTGCGGTGTGGTCTTCACCGGCTCGCCGCGCAGCACGGCCGCCGAGAAAGCGTCGAGCTGATACGCGAAGGAACTGCGCGCCGGGAAACGCTCCACCCGCTGGCTGTCGGCCGATCGGACGGAGAGCCGATGGAAGAGGTGGGGCGCCGCCGGACTGAGCACCCGGAGTTCGCCGCGGTCGCCGACCAGCTTTGCGCTCGCCCGGAACAGGTTCGACGACCACAGCGCGCAGCGGATCCCACCGGTGAGCCAGCTTTCGAACCGAAGCTCGGCCGTCATCGCCCGGTCGATGTCGGGACGGCCCAATTTCGCTTGTGCCGAAAGAACTTCGGGAGTCGAACCGCCGAAGGTGCGCACCATGTCGACCGCATACACGCCGGCGTCCATGAGCGCGCCCCCGGCAAGGGAGTAGTCGTACACGTTGGGGTTGGAGCGCCTGGGCAGCAGGACGCACAAGGCGACGTCCACCCGTTCCAGTTTACCGAGCTCTCCGGAGGCGACGATCTGTTGGGTGCGCGACGTCAGCGGGTGATAGCGGTACTGGATCGCCTCCATCACCACCCGGCCGGATGCCGCTGCCAGCTCCGCGATCTCGCGCGCCTCGGCGGCGTTGGCCATGAACGGCTTCTCACACAGC
The DNA here is from genome assembly GCF_036409085.1 of Mycobacterium sp. 050134. Taxonomy (NCBI): domain Bacteria; kingdom Bacillati; phylum Actinomycetota; class Actinomycetes; order Mycobacteriales; family Mycobacteriaceae; genus Mycobacterium; species Mycobacterium sp. 050134. The sequence goes on along the minus strand of NZ_JAZGLV010000006.1, from coordinate 118,011 downwards.
ACGTGCTTGCCCGCGGCGAGCGCGGCCCGCGTCCACCTGCCGTGCAGGCTGTTCGGCAGCACGATGTAGACGGCATCCAGGTCGCTATCGGCGAGCAGCGAGTCGTAACTCTCGTGCGCCTTGGCGATGCCGTGCTTGGCGGCGAAAGCACGCGCCTGGGAAACGTCGCGGTCGGCCACCGCCGCCACCACGACCTCTTCGCTTGTCCGGGCCGGCTTGACGAGAATCATCGGCGCGAAGCGCGAAGCGCCCAGGATGCCGATCCGCACCGGGGCGCCGATGCCGGCGTTCATGCCGTCACGTGATCGGGGTCAGGGGGTGGGCTCATGGCAGAGCGCCGGCTTGATGAGCAGGCCCTGGCCGGTCGGCAACGCGCAAATCGACACGCCCAGTTCGCTCGCCACGGCATCCATGGCGAGGCGCTGCTCCTCGGATCCGCGGAAGGCGTAGTCGTCCAGCAGCACGAAGGCGCCTGGCACCAGGCGCGGCCAGAGATTGCGCAATGCCGCGACTTCCGGTGGCGCGCAGTTCATGTCGATGTGCAGGAAGGCAATGGTGCGCGCCTCGACCTGCTCAAGCGTTTCCGGGATCGCGCCCACGATGATGCGGTGGTTATGCCACTGAGCGAAGTTGGCACGGACGCCGTCGACCGAGTTGACATAGAAACCGTCGCGCAGGTGCTTCTTGTTCTTCTTCAGGATCCCGGATCGACTTTCACCGGCGGTGATGTAGCGCGAATCGAGTCCCGCGAACGTATCGAGCAGATAGAACGTCTTGCCCAGCCGATCCCACTCGAGGAATTCCATGACGGCGCTGCTCAAGAACCCGTAGTTGACCCCGCATTCCACGAAGTCCCCGTCGAGCCGGCTCGCACAGGAGGCCGCCCACAGCCCGACGTTCACCCGCCAGTGCCAGTGATAGCGGTCGCGGCCGCCGATGGCCTGGACGCCGCGCCGATATGCCCGCTGGAACTGTGGATCGTCCATGAAGGCGTGGCGATGAATGCTGATCAGGCCGTCGGCGGCGTAGACGTCCCGGATGACCACCGTCCGCCCGCGTGCCGCGCGGCGCATGCCGCCGCCGACGAGGGCGACTGTGGCCACTCCGAAGAGCGTGCCGACCGATCTCATCACTTGCGCCACAGCACACCCGTTCCGTCTATGTCGACGATCTCCGCCGAGATCTCGTGTTTCGCGCGGTAGTCGGTGACGGCCTGCTCACACGCCTTCACCGCCTGATAGTCGTCGATGATGCAGAAGCCCCCCGGAGACAACCGCGGGTACAGCGCGTCGAGCGCTTGTATCGTGCTCTCGTACAGGTCGCCGTCGAGCCTCAACACGGCGAGCCGCTCGATCGGGGCATCCTGCAACGTGTCCTTGAACCAGCCCGGCAGGAAGCGCACCCTGTCGTCGAGCAGGCCGTAGCGCTCGAAATTCGCCCTGACCACCGCTTCCGGCACGCCGAGGATCCCGGCGGCCAACTCCGCCCTGATGCCCTTGTCGGCCGCGTAATTGTCGGGATCGGAGCGCGGCACGCCCTCGAAGGAATCGGCCAGCCACACGCATCGCGTCTCGTCTCCGTAGGCGGCCAGGACCGCGCGCATGAGGATGCACGCCCCTCCGCGCCACACTCCGCATTCGATCAGGTCACCGGGAATGTCGTCGGCCAGCACCGTCTCGACGCACTGCTGCAGGCTGGCCAGCCTCTGCATGCCGATCATCGTTTCGGCCTCGGCGGGCCAGTCCAGGCCCAGTTCGCGCCTCCGCTGATCGAACGGGCTGGTGCCGGTGCGGATCGAGCTGAGGGTGTTGACGAATTTGAGGAGGAGGCGCCGCCGCCACGGCCAATCGGCGGGCATGCGCTCGTGCATCCCGTAACGGGTGAGATTGCGTCGGAGCAAATCGAGGTAGAGCGAGCGGACGTCGTTGTCGGTGATGGTCAAGATTGCCCCTGTCCCGCATGCCGGCACTTCCGGCGCTGAGTGTAGACGCCCATTGGACACATGTTTAAGAGATATCGGCATCGAATTTCCGCCGGGCCACCCGGCCCTTCGCCGCGGCGGGCTCGCACCGGGCAATAGCCAACGGAATTGCCGGTGCCCGTGGACGCCGACCGCGGCGCTTTGCGCCGGCCGCCAACTTGTCGGACCTGGCGCATTCTTGGGGACCGAATAGGATCGCCCCGTGGATTTGTTCTTTCGAGAATCCGGTTCGGCCCGGGCGCCGGCGATTGTCTTCCTGCACGGCGGGGAGTACAGCGGGCGATCGTGGCAACCGGTGGTCGAAAGGCTGCGGGAACGCTATCGCTGTCTGGTCCCGGATCTACCGCAACACGGCAACAGTTTGCAGCCGGAACCATTCGAAATGAAGGGGGCCGCCACCGCCGTGGCGGAACTCATCCGCGCGCGGGTCGGTGGCCGGGCGCATTTGGTGGGCCTGTCGCTCGGAGCTCAGGTGGGGGCGCAATTGTTGGCCGCAAATCCGGAACTCATCGACCGGGCCGTGCTGTGCGGGGCCATCGTCAACGAGCTGCCGGGGGTCCGCTTTGCGCAGTTGGTCATGGGGGTGGTCGCGCGGGTCTCCCGCTCCGTGACCCTTCGAAAGAACGCCCGGCTCATCGGGGTTTCCCCGGCGAGGCGCGACGACTACCGCGATGACATCCGCCTCATGCCGGCCGAACAGGTCGCGCACGTCGTGGAGGCGGTCACGGGTTTCACACTTCCCGACGGGCTCGACAAATCGGACTCCCCCGCGTTGTTCCTCAGTGGCTCCCACGACATGTGGCTCGTTCGCCGCTCGGCGGCGGCGCTCGCGCGGAAAATGCCGAACGGCATCGACCGAATCGCGACCGGAATGGACCACGAGTGGCCCTTGCACAATCCGGACCTTTTCTCACGCACCGTCGACGGCTGGCTTTCGAACTCGGCGCTCCCACCCGAGATCGCGCTAACCGATTCCATCCGTCGCTAAGAGCTTTTCCCATTCCGCCGCCGCACAATAAGAAACCGAAGAGGTAGTGTTCCAGCCGTGTGGAGCCCGGCTCTGGTCTTAGCGCTTGCGCTCGCGCTCGATCCGCTCCGGCTCGGCCTGATCGTTCTGATGATCACTCGACCGCGGCCGACGCAAAGCCTGTTCGCCTACTGGGTCGGCGCGATGGCCGTGAGCGTGCCTTACATGCTCGTTCCGCTAATGGTGCTGCATTCCGTACCGACGTTCAGGACCACCGCACACCATTTGGCCGTGGCCTCGTTCACCAGTCCCACCGTCCATCACATTCAAATCGCCATCGGAGTGCTCGCAATATCGATCGCCGCGCTGATGACAATTCGCCATCGCATGTCGCCGCGCGTGTACGTTCCGGCAGCGAACGGCACCGGGTCGCCGGGAGGGCCGGACGCCGGCACCTCGGCGAGCGTCCGCACGGCGGAAGGGGAACCAGATGCGCGGAAGGAGCGCCATCCCGTGGGACACGTGCTGCGCGGGCGTGCCCGCGTCGCTTGGGACAACGGCTCCTCATGGATCTCCGTGGTGGTGGGCCTCGCGTCGGGCCCGCCGCCCCTGACCGTCCTGTTGGTCCTCACCAGCATCATGGCCTCGGGGACCGCGATCGGCACACAGGTCGGCCTGGCGATCGCCTGGGTCGTCGGGATGTTCGCGGTCGTCGAGATCATCCTCGTCAGCCACGTGGCCGCGCCGGCGAAGACCGAGGCATTCCTGCGACGCGTACACGACTGGGTCTTGGCGCACCGTCGCCAAACCCTGATCGCCCTGGTGGCGGTCCTCGGGATCATGATGGTCGCCTACGGTATGGGGCCGGTCCAAACCGGAGCCTGAGCGCCAAGGGGCAACGGGCCCTTTGCAATACGCGGCCGTTACTCCTTGCTCTTACTCCTTGCGCCAGAGCACGCCGCCGCAGCGACCCGAGGAAAGATCACGCCGGTCGTGCGTGAAGTCCTTCGTGCCGGCGCGGGCGCCGCTCGGGCTGGCCGCGACCGACGCGGGCTGCCGCCGCTGGGAACTCACCGGTCCGCTTTCGTCGACTTCGAAGATCTCCGCGGTGATGCCGTGATCGGCGCGATAGTCCGCGACCGCCCGCCGGCATGCCTCGATGTCGAGGTAGTCGTCGACGATGCAGAAACCACCCGGGGACAGGCGGGGGTACAGCGCGTCGAGCGCCTGGATCGTCGACTCGTACAGGTCGCCGTCGAGCCTCAACACCGCGATGCGATCAATCGGCGCCGTGGGCAGCGTGTCTTTGAACCAGCCCGGCAGGAAGCGGACCCGGTCGTCGAGCAATCCGTAGCGCTGGAAATTGGCTTTGACTTCGGCCTCCGGGACGGCAAGGGCGGCGCCGGCAAGGCCCACCTTGATGTCCTTGTCGGCCTGGTAATTCGCGGTGTCCGGGCGAGGCAGGCCCTCAAACGAGTCGCATAGCCAGACGGACCGGGTTTCGTCGCCGTACGCGGCCAGCACCGCGCGCATGAGAATGCAGGCCCCCCCGCGCCAGACCCCGCATTCGACGAGGTCGCCCGGGATGCCCTCCTCCAGCACGGTCTCGACGCAACGTTGCAGGCTGGTGAGTCGATGCATGCCGATCATCGTCTCGGCCTCCGCCGGCCAGTCCCCGCCCAAGTCGCGCTTTCGCTTGTCGAACGGACGCTTGTTCACGAGCATGAAATTGCCAAATTTGAGTGGATGCCCGAGCGACCAACCCACGGGTTCGAGTTCCTCGACGCCGTATCTGGTGAGGTTGCGCCGGAGCAGGTCAAGGTAGAGGGATCGCGCGTCGCTATTGGTCACGGTCAAAACGGCCCCTGTCTTGCGTGCCGGCACTTGTCGGCGATGAGCTTAGACTTTCGCCGAAACCGCCAAAAGCCTTTCGGACTTTTCTTCAACTTCATGATTCGCCGATCACTCGATCACACAACCCGCTTGAGCCGGGCGAAATCCTCGACGAGGTCCGCAGCGGCCGCAACGCTTTCGGTGGGTTTGGTCATCCGCGTCGCGATCTCCCGGGCGCGGGCCACGTAATCCCCGGCGAGGATGGTGCGCAGGTCGACGACCAACGATTCCTCGGTGGTGGCCGAGAGGCGGCGAGCGGTGCCGACCTTCAGCCGTTTGATCGCGGCGCCCCAGAGCGGCTGATCGGGCAACGTCCAGAGGATCAGTGCGGGTACCCCGGCGCGCAGCCCCGCGGCCGTGGTGCCGGCGCCGCCGTGGTGCACGACCGCTCGGCAGGACGGGAAGATCGCCGCGTAGTTGACCGTGCCCACCACCTTGACGTGGTCGGCGCCGGGGACGCTACCGAAGTCCGTCCCGGCGGCGCAGACGAGCGCGCGCTCACCCAACCGGGCGCAGGCCGCGCTGATCATCGCCAACGTGTCGGCCGCGGATTCCACCGAGATGCTCCCGAAGCTGAAGCAGACCGGTGGTGTCCCGGCCGCGATCCACGAGGCGACCTCCTCGTCGGCGTCCGTCGGCAACTCCATCGTCAACGCACCGGTGAAGGGGCGGTGGGCGGCGGCCTTCCCCCATTCGGCGGCCAGCCCCGGGAAGCACACCTCGTCGTAGGCCTGAATTTCCAGCCAGCCGCGCTCGGCGATCCGCTTCTGTACCGGCGCGATCGCCCTCGGCAGGCCGAGCTCGCGGCGCTGCGCGTCCTCGACCTTCCGCGATCCCAGCCAGGACAGCCACCAGAACGCCGACGTCATCAATCGGCCCAGTGGCGCCGGCAGGAACGGCACGAGCTGGCTCCGGGCCCGCACGGGGAACCAATGCAGCGTCACCAACGGAATGCCATGAGCCTCCGCGATGTTCGCGGCGGCCACCTCGAAATTCACGCCGATGAACAGCACATCGGCCTCGTCCGCCAGCGCCGAGAGCGTCGTGCTCATCCCGACCCAGCACTCGCGAATGCCCTCCTCGACCTCGCGGCGCATTCTGCCCAATTCCCGGATCCGCCACGGGCTGGCGAAGAAGCACGTCCAGTATTCGCGCGTCACCGCCATGATGGCGTGCGTGTCGGGTCCGCAGGCGACCGTCTTCAGACCGGCCGACTCGGCGAAGGCGACGAGGTCGGGCGGGACGGCGATTTGCACTTCGTGTCCCCTGCGCAGCAGCTCGCGGCCGACGGCGACGCATGGCTCGATATCACCGCGCCGCCCCCAATTCGCCATGACCAACCTCATCGCGGGTCCGCCTTTCGCCGCCCGAGCGCACAGTTGCCGAACACCCGCCGCGCCACCGAGCCCACCCGGACACCGCGGACGCCCGCCGGACCTGGTCGCCCCCCGCGCCAGTCAGCCAAGGCCGCGCTCGCTGACGTATTTCTCCAAATGGTCGGCCGCGGCCGCGACGCTGTCGGCGGGCCTGGTCATTCGGGCGGCGACCTCGCGTGCGCGAGCGCGGTAGTCCGGGGCGAGGATGGTGCGCAAGTCCGCAACGAGCGATGTCTCGGTGGTGGCCGAAAAGCGCCGGGAGGTGCCGACTTTCAGCTGTCTGACGGCGGCGCCCCAAATCACCTGGACGTCCGCCATCCAGAGGATCAGCGTGGGAACCCCGGCGCGCAGGCCCGCCGCCGTGGTTCCCGCGCCGCCGTGGTGCACCACGGCGCGACAGGATGGGAAGACGGCCGCGTAGTTCATCGCACTCACCACCTTGACGTGATCGTCCTCCGGTTCTCCCCGAAAGTCTGACGCCGCGGCACATACCAGCGCGCGCTCGCCCAACCGCGTGCAGGCCACCCGGATCATCGCCAGCGTGTCGGCGGCGGATTCGACCGGGATGCTGCCGAATCCGAAACAGATCGGCGGCGTTCCCGCGGCGATCCACGACGCGACCTCGGCATCGGCCTCGGTCGCCAACTCCATCGTCAGCGTGCCGACGAACGGCCGCTTGTCCCCCCACCTCGCCCATTCGGCCGCGAGTCCGGGAAAACAGACCTCGTCATATGCCTGGATTTCCAGCGATCCTTGTTCGGCGATCCGTCGCGGCACGGGCGAGGTGACCGTGGGCAGACCGAGTTCGCCGCGCTGGGCGTCCTGGGCTTTCTTCACACCGCGCCAGATCAGCCACTCGTAGACCTTCATCGCCGAGCGGATCAGCGGCGCCGGCAGGATCGGAACGATGTAACCGTTGACCCGTATCGGGAACCACACGAGGGTGGCGAACGAAAGCCCGCGGTATTCCGCGACATTGGCGGCCAGCTCCTCGAAACTGACGCCGGTCAACACCAGATCCGCCCCGTCCGTCAGCGAGGTCAGGACGGCGCTCATCCCGCCCCAGGCGCGGGTGCCCGGCGCCCGGGATTCCTGCAACAGATCTTTGAGCTCGCCGACCTTCCAGAAGGTGCGGAAAAAGCGCGCCCAGAAATTGCGCGTCGATTCCAGCCATGCCTGGATGTCCGGGCCGTAGGCGACGGCCTGGAGCCCGGCCGACTCGGCGAAACCCGTCAGGTCCGGAGGGACTGCCATGCGCACGATGTGGCCTCTGCGCAGGAGCTCGCGCCCGAGCGCGACACCGGGCTCGACGTCGCCGCGAGTGCCGTAGAACGCCAGCACAAACTTCATCGGGTGGATCCTGGCCCTTCACTGTCCGTGCGCATTCGGTGAAATGACAGCGGCGGCCTCACCCTCCCTGTTCAGCCGCTCGGGAGCATAACCCAATGCCGGCACTGTCCAATAGCCATCAAAACGTTTTGGGGCAGTGCCAATGCGCGACACGCCTCCGCTGTCAAGCCCAGGTCTCGCTGCGCCGGCGGGCGATTGCGTTGATCTCCAGGAATAACTTCACTACCGGTATCGGCACCAGCCGGTAACGGGTGTGCAGGCGACGGAAATCCTCGAACGCCGTGCGGAATCCTTTTTCGCTGGCCCGATACGCCTCGAACGTGCGATCCAACTCGGACTGGTCCCACGGCTCGTCCCGCGCCGCCGCGCTGAGCGTTTCGTAGGCCCGCGAAAACCAATTTCCACCGAAGAGCTCGGCCTCAGGTCCCTTGTGACGGTGGTTGCGGAGATTCGGCGCTAGGAACGCCTCGATCGCAGCCTCATTCGGGGTGTCGAGGTCGATCGCGAGCGCCGTGGAAATCCGCGTCAATTCGCGGCGCCAATTTCCCAGAAGATTCGTGTACTCGACGAACACCCGCGGCACCTCGCGGGTGCCCCGCTCGGCCAGCAGACTGTATTTGAGCCACAATGCGCCACCGAGTTCGGGCGAAGTCCCGGCGGCCGCCGTCGTCGAACTGATGCACTCCTGTGGATGGCGCACCGCGATCACGGCCATCGGGGCGAACCCCGCCTGCCGCGCCGCTTCGAACCACAGGCCGGACAGCACGGTGATCTTTGGGTCCTTGATGACCACGACCGGCGCGGTTGGCAGCGCCCTGAGGTAGGCCCGGATCTTTGCGACGTAGGCGGCCCGCTCGGCGGCGTCGAAGGCACCTTCCTCCTGCAGGCACAACGTCGGGTCGAACCCGGCGCTATGGTGGCGGCGCAGGATCGCGCCGTTGAGATTGACGGCCGCTCGGGGCTCCCAGAAGCCGCCCGGATATCTCTTGATGGCGCCCAGCAATCGGGGTGGGAGCGTCGCACCGCACAACGAGATGACCCGCGTCAGCGCCGAGGTTCCGGAGCGGGCATAGCCCAGCACGAACAGCGCGACCCGCCGGTCGGCGGTTGCGGGCTCCGGAGTGAGGGTCACCAGCGCTCCCGGACGAGATGACGGCGCTTGGTCACGACAACACGATAAGGGTCCGCCCCTATCCCCGTCGGATTTGGTGGAAAGTGGACACGGGCAAGAACCGAAATGTATGCATTTTTGTCGTGGCCCCTCCGGGCGTTTGACGCGCCGGGTCGGGCGCGCACCGAAGGAGGTGTCGCCAATCGCAATGCCACCATTGCCAGGCGAGGACAAGCGCCACACGAACGCGATCCGATAATCGTTGAACCGGGCGACAACCCGGCCGTCCGGACGCGGCACGAGTCGTCACACGGTGTACGCTCCGCCGAAAGTCGCGGGCCAAATTCAATACCTGTCGTCGGAGGCTGTCAGTGTCGGGCCGGATATCTCGTGAGCGATTTTCGTTCAAAGGGCGCTCCGCCCATGGGTCGGAACGCGCCGATAACCGGCTCACGTTTGTCGACCAGGCGTTCTTTGCCGGGCAACGTGCCGCCGGCCAAACGGAAGTGATGCAGGTCGTCTGGGTTTATGAGCACCCCGTCGACTTCGAGGCGCTGCGGCGTCTCCACCACAATCTCCGGCACGGTTTGTTGGCAAGGCTTATCGAACGTTCACCGCTGCCGTTCGGCCGGCATCGGTGGGTATTGGACCGGGGGCCCGCGGAAATCGATTTCGCACCGTGCGCCCGTCCGCGTGCCGAACTCAGCGACTGGGCCGACGAGCGGTCACAACTGCCCGTCGACCCGGAATCGGGCCCGGGGTGGCACCTCGGCGTCGTTTCCCTGACCGATGGCTCGACCGCCATCAGCCTGGTCGCGTCGCACTACCTGCTCGACGGCATCGGCTTCATGATCGCGATCATCGAGGCGATTCAGGCCAACACGTACGATTTCGGCTACCCGCCGCCACGTTCCCGCACCCGGCTGCGCGCGGCGGTCGAGGACGCCCGCCAAGCAGCCCGCGACGCACCCGAGGTTGCCCGCGCGCTGGTAGCGGCGGCAAGCCTGTTCCGCAGGCAGCGCCGTGCTGGGGGGCAACCGCCGGCCCCCGCGCCCGTGGCCGTCGGCCCCGAGGGCGACGACGGGGACACAGGGCTGGTCGTTCCGCCGGGTATCACGATCTCCATCGACATGGACGATTGGGATGCCCGCGCGGAATCCCTTGGCGCATCAAGCAATACGTTGGCCGCCGCGCTGACGGCCAAACTCGCGGAGCATCTCGGGCGCCGACGCGACGGTGACGGCGCGGTCACCGTGCAACTCCTCATCAGCGACCGCACCGAGGGCGACACCCGCGCCATCGCCGTGTCCTTGGCCCGCGTCAGCGTGGACCCGGCGCAAGTGACAACCGATCTGCGGGATGCCCGCGCGGCGATCAAGCAGGCGCTGACGGATCTCCGCGAATCGCCGGACGAGGCGTTGGGCCTCGCCGCGTTGGCCCCCTTGACACCGAAACGGACGTGGCGGCGCGGCGTCGAAGCGGGGTTCGCCGACCCGGCACGGCCGGTGGTCTGCTCCAACCTGGGCGACGTGGGCTCGGTGATAAGCCTGGTCGACGGCACCCACTGCGACTACGCCTTCGCCCGCGGGATCAGGCAACGCGTGGCTCGGCAGTGGCTCGACCGCTCAGGGGGGCAACTGCAATTGCTGTCGTTGCGGACGCCGGTGCTGCGCAAGCTCTTCATCCACGTCGTCGCCTATCAACCGGGCGCCGACAATACGAAGCCCGCCCTGCGCCGGCTGGCCGCCCGCGCGCTGGAGGAGTTCGGCCTGACGGGCGCGATCGACTAGACGTCCGGCCGATCCCCGGCGAATCGTCCTTTTCGCCCGATAAAGGTGTAGAACCTTTATTGCACCCGTGTTGATCAGCCGGATGGGAGATTCTTCGCCATGGCGACCCCCCCGGACGCGAAGAGCGGGCAGTCACCCGTGAACGACGGGGTGCGCGGAACGGCAAACCCCGCCCTCGCGGAACCGGGCGCCCCGGCCGGGCTCGCGACGGGCCAGTTCGTCGCCATCGTCAGCGCGCTCGGCGGCATCCAGCTCCTGGCGATGATGGACGGCACCGTCGCCCTCTTCGCGCTTCCCAAGATCCAGAACGAGCTGGAATTGTCCGATGCCACCCGGAGCTGGGTGATCACCACCTACGTCCTGGCGTCGGGCGGCCTGATGCTGCTCGGCGGCCGGATCGGCGACGCCTTCGGCAGGAAACGCACCTTGATCGTCGGCGCCGCCCTGTTCACCATCACCTCGGCGTTGTGCGGCGTGGCTTGGGACGGCAGCGTTCTCGTGCTGGCGCGGCTGGTGAAGGGGGTCGCCGCGGCCATCGCCGCGCCGACGGCTCTGGCGCTCGTTGCGACCACGTTCCCCAAGGGGCCTTCCCGCAACGCGGCGATGGCCGTGTTCGGCGCGATGGCCAGCGTCGGGTCGGTGCTGGGCCTCGTGGCCGGCGGCGCGCTCACCGAGCTGTCGTGGCGATTGGCGTTCCTGGTCAACGTCCCGCTCGGTCTCCTGGTCGTCTACCTTGCCCGTACCGCGCTCCGGGAAACCGAGAAGGAGCGGATGAAGCTGGACGCCGCCGGGGGCGTGCTGGCCACGGTGGCGTGCACCGGCGCCGTTTTCTGCTTGTCGACGGGGCCGGAACGGGGCTGGTTGTCGGCCGTCGCGCTCGGTTCCGGCGCGGTGGCACTGACGGCCTTCATCGGTTTCGCGCTCGTCGAGCGCAGCGCCGAGAACCCGATCTTGCCGTTCCGCCTGTTCGCGGACCGCAGTCGGATGGCCACCTTCGCGGCAACATTCCTCACCGGCGGAATCACTTTCACCATGGCCGTCATGGTCGCCCTCTATGTGCAGAGCCTGATGGGTTACGGCCCAATGCGCGCGGCCATCGCCTTCACCCCGTTCGCCTTCGCCACGGCCCTCGGCGCCGGCGCGTCCTCGCGGCTGGTGATGCGGTTCCCGCCTCGGGCGGTGGTGATCGTCGGCGCCGCGATGCTGCTGACCGCGATCTTGTATGGCACGACGCTGACCCGCGACCTCCCTTATTTCCCGGACCTGTTGCTGCCCATCGTCATCGCCGGCACCGGCCTCGGCTTGATCAACGTCCCGCTGGGGCTGGCGCTGGTCGCCAGCGTCGGCGTGGACGAAATCGGCCCGGCCGCGGCTATCGCCGTGATGCTGCGCTGCCTGGGCGGCCCACTCGTGATGGCCGTGGTCCAGGCGGCCATCACGTCGAGGGCCCTGCAGCTGGGCGGCACCCACGGGCCCGTGAATTCCATGACCAACGCCCAATTGCACACGCTCGACCGCGGTTACGCCTATGGCTGGCTGTGGCTCGGCGGAGTGGTGATCCTCCTGGCCGTGGCGGCGCTGTTCATCGGTTACACCACGAAACAGGTGGCGCGCGCCCAGGAAATCAAAAAGGACCACCGATTTGGCGCGACCGCCCACCGGCAGCAAATCGCCGCGGCCCGGCGGGAAGACGTAATGGCAGCACATCCGAACCGTGCCAATAGGGCGACGCTTCGGTCCGCGTTCACGAAGATTCGGATCCGTTATTGAACTCGTGTCAGCTAGGGTGGTGCGGTGGTCCAGGGTAGCGTGCGCGACGTTGATCCGGCGCGTTCCAATTTCGCCTACGAGAACGCTCCGGAGGCACCCGCGGGCCGCGGTCCCCGACGCATTCCCTTTCGGCGATCTCGCCCGGCTTCCCAAGCGCCCCAAGGGGGTCGTCCACCCAAGAATCGGCGTAATCCGGCATCGATCGTCTTCGGGCTTTTGCGGAAGCTCTGGATCCCACTGGTCATCCTGGCCGTGATCGCCGGCGGAGGGTTGACGGTGTCGCGACTGCATGGCGTTTTCGGCTCCGAGAAATCCGCGCCGTATGGGAACGCCAGAAAAGACGAGACAAAGTCCTACAACCCGCAGCACCTGAGGTACGAGGTCTTCGGCCCGCCGGGAACCACCGCCTTGATCAGCTATTTCGACGCTGACGGTGAACCTCAGCATGTCGAGGGAGCGGATCTGCCGTGGTCACGGGAATTCGACATCACGGCGGCGACCGCCATCGGCAGTGTTTCCGCGCAGGGCGACAGTGACAGCATCGGCTGCCGAATCCTGATCGACGGCGTGGTCAAATCCGAGAAGGTCACGCATCAGGTGAGCGCATTCACCTCGTGCATGTTGAAGGCCGCATGAGCAACCACCAGTTGACCAATAGTCGACCCCTGGTGGCGCGCACGGTTTACCGATATTCGGTGCTCGTCATCCTCGCGTGGGTGGGGATCATTGCGATGCTGAGTATGGGCGTCCCGGCGCTCGAGCAGGTGGAGAACGAACACGCCGTATCGCTGAATCCGGAAGACGCGCCGTCCTTCAAGGCCGCAAAGCGCCTCAACGAGGACTTCAAGCAATCGGATTCCGGCGGTAGCGCGGCGATGATCGTCTTGGAAGGCCAGCAACCGCTGGGAGAAGAAGCGCACAGATATTACGACCGCCTAATCCTGCAGCTGAAAGACGACACGAAGCACGTCCGGCACATTCAGGACTTCTGGGGTGACGTGCTCACCCGGGGCGCCGCTCAAAGCTCCGACGGCAAGGCCGCATATGTCCAATTGTCGCTCGCGGGCAAATCCGGCCAGGCCGCGGGCAATGAATCGGTCGAAGCCGTGCAGCACATCGTCGCGAGGACGCCCGCGCCACCCGGGGTCAACGCCTACGTCACCGGGCCGGCGGCGATCTCCGCGGACATGAGCCACAGTGGCGACCGAACCATCGCGACCGTCACCGCCGTCAGCGTCGCGGTCATCTTCGTCACCTTGCTGCTGGTCTACCGGTCGATCCTGACCGTCATCCTCCTGCTCGTGGTGGTCGGCATGGAATTGCAGGTGGCCAGGGGAATCGTCGCGTTCCTCGGCCACTTCGGCGTGATCGGCCTGACCACCTTCGCCGTGAACCTGCTGGTGTCCCTGTGCATCGCGGCCGGGACCGATTACGGCATATTCTTCATTGGGCGCTACCAGGAAGCGCGCCAGGCCGGCGAGGACCGGGAAACGGCCTACTACACCTCGTACCGCGGCGTCGCCAAGGTCGTGGTGGCGTCCGGCATGACCATCGCCGGCGCGCTGTTCTGCCTCAGCTTCACCCGGCTGCCATTCTTCAAAGCCCTAGGCGTCCCGTGCGCGGTGGGCGTCTCGGTCGCGGTGGCCGTCGCGGTCACCCTGATTCCGGCGGTGCTCGCCGTCGGAACCCGCTTCGGCGTCTTCGATCCCAAGCGCAAAATCCAGGTTCGCGGATGGCGCCGGGTGGGCACGGCGATCGTCCGATGGCCCGGGCCCATATTGGTCGCGACTTTGGCGATCGCCCTTCTCGGGCTGTTGACGCTGCCGGCATACAAGCCCAGTTACAACGACCAGAAGTACATCCCCAAAGACATCGCGGCCAACCTGGGTTTCGAGGCGGCGGCGCGACACTTTCCCGCTTCCGCCATGATGGCGCCCGAAATGTTGTTGGTCGAGACGGACCACGACCTTCGCAACCCCGCCGATTTTCTGGTGCTGGACAAACTCGCGAAGGCGGTTCTCGCCGTTCCCGGTATTTCCAAGGTGCAGTCCGTGACGCGGCCGCAGGGCACCCCCATCGCGCACACGACGATCCCGTATCTGCTCAGCATGCAGCTAACCGGCCAGAAACAATTCATGTTCTTCCAGAAGGAGCGCATGAACGACCTGCTCAAGCAGGCCGACATGGTGACCGATGCGGTCAACATCATGCAACACACGTACGAACTGCTCCAGCAGATGGCCGCCACCACCCATGATCTCGTGAGCAAAACCCGTGAAGTGCAGGACATTACGAAGCATCTGCGCGACAATGTGGCGGATTTCGAAGACTTCTTCAGGCCGCTTCGCAGTTATTTCTATTGGGAGAGGCACTGTTTCGACATTCCCATCTGCTGGTCGCTGAGAAGCATCTTCGACGCGATCGACGGGGTGGACCTGCTCACCGACAAGCTGAGCGATCTGTTAATCGACCTCGACCAGATCGACGTGCTCCTGCCGCAGCTGTTGACGCAATTCCCGGAAATGATCGCGATCATGCAGACCTCGCGCACCATGCTGCTGACCATGCACAGCACCATGTCCGGCGTCATGGGGCAGATGGACGACAACAGCGGCAATTCCAGCGCCATGGGTAAGGCATTCGACTCCGCCCAGAACGACGATTCCTTCTATCTACCGCCGGAAGTCTTGAAGAACAAAGACTTTCAACGGGTCATCAACATCTTCTTGTCGCCAGACGGCCGCGACGTCCGCATGCTGATCTCCCAGAACGGCGATCCGGCGTCGCCCGAGGGCATCTCGCGAGTCGAGGCGATCAAGAGCGCGGCTCAGGAGGCGCTCAAGGGCACCCCGCTGGAGGACTCGAAGGTCTATCTGGCCGGCACCGCGGCGCTGGTGCGCGACATCGTCCAGGGCTCCACGTTCGATCTGGCGATCGCCGGCGTGGCGGCGCTGTGCCTCATCTTCATCGTCATGCTGATCATCACGCGCAGCTTCATCGCCGCGCTCGCCATCGTCGGCACGGTCCTGCTCTCGCTCGGCGCGTCATTCGGGCTCTCGGTATTCATTTGGCAGTTTCTGCTCGGCGTGCAGATCCACTGGGCAGTGCTGGTGATGTCGGTGATCATCCTGTTGGCGGTGGGCTCCGATTACAACTTGTTGCTGGTCGCCCGCATGAAAGAAGAATTAGGCGCCGGGCTCAACACCGGAATCATTCGTGCGATGGGTGGCACCGGAAAGGTCGTCACCAACGCGGGCCTGGTCTTCGCGTTCACCATGGCATCCATGGCCGTCAGCGACCTGCTGAGCATCGGCCAGGTGGGCACGACGATCGGCCTGGGTCTGCTGTTTGACACGCTGATCGTGCGCGCGTTCATGACACCCTCCATCGCGGCGCTGCTCGGGCGCTGGTTCTGGTGGCCGCAGCGCGTGCGCCCCCGACCCGCCAGTTCCCTCCTCCGCCCCACCGGCCCTCGCCCGCTGGTGCGTGCCCTGCTGCTGCGATAGCGGGGATCGGGTGCAGACATTGCCGGCGACCATGAGCACAGAACCGCCTCGGCGCCCGCGGACCGCGCGGACGATCCGCGCGGTGTCGCCACTGATCATCCTGGCGTGGGTGGCCCTGACGGCGCTCGTGACTCTCGGGGTCCCGCAGTTGGAGGAGGTCGGCCGGGAACACTCCGTACCGCTGGCCCCGCAGGACGCCCCGTCGGTGCGGGCGATGGCCAGCATGGGAAAGCTCTTCAAGGAATCCGATTCGGACAGTTTCGCCATGATCGTCCTGGAGGGCAGGCAACCGCTGGGGGACGACGCGCACACCTACTACCGGACGTTGATCGGCAGGTTGCGCGACGACCGCCGGCACGTCGAACACGTGCAGGACATGTGGGGAGATCGAATCACCGCGGGCGGCGTGCAGAGCCCTGACGGCAAGGCCGCGTACGTGCAAGTCAATCTGGCCGGCAATCAGGGCACCACCCTGGGACAAGAATCCGTAGCGGCCGTCCGCGGCATCATCAAACAGCTGCCCCCGCCCGCGGGTGTCGAGGTCCATCTCACCGGCCCGGCCGCGCTGGTCCCGGACATGCAGCGCAGTGGCGACGCTTCCCTGCTCAAGATGACCCTGGTCAGCGCCGTGATCATCTTCTTCGTACTGCTCATGGTCTACCGCTCGATCACCACGGTGATCCTGGTGTTGCTGGGGGTCGGGATCGAAGTGGGGTCGGCACGCGGGATCATCGCGTTCCTCGCCGACAACAACGTCGTCGTGCTCTCGACGTTCGCCATCAACTTGCTGGTTGCCCTGTCGATGGCGGCCGGGACCGACTACGCCATCTTCTTCTTCGGCCGGTACCAGGAGGCCCGCCAGGCCGGCGAAGACCCGGAAGCGGCCTACTACGCCACCTACCGTGGGGTCGCCCCCGTCGTCCTGGGTTCCGGGCTGACGATCGCCGGGGCGATGCTGTGCCTGAGCTTCACGCGAATGCCCATCTTCCAAACCATCGGGGTGCCGTGCGCCGTCGGCATGATCGACGCGGTCGCGGTCGCCCTGACGTTGGTGCCCGCGGTCCTCGTCGTGGGCAGTCGCTTTGGCCTGTGCGACCCCAAACGCAAGATCGCACAACGTCGTTGGCGCGGGCTCGGCACCGCGATCGTCCGCTGGCCCGCGCCGATTCTCGTCGCGACCCTGGCGGTGGCGCTGGTCGGCCTCATCACCCTGCCGGGCTACCAGACCAGCTACAACGACCGGAATTACCTGCCCGAGGACCTTCCCGCCAACCTGGGCTATGCCGCGGCCGACCGTCATTTCTCGCAGTCGAGGATGATGCCCGACATCCTGATGATCGAGTCTGACCACGACATGCGGAATCCGGCCGATTTTCTGGTGCTACACAAGTTGGCCCGCGCCATCTTTCGCGTTCCGGGCATTGCCCGGGTGCAGGGCATCACCCGACCCGAGGGCACGCCGATCGAGCACACGTCCATACCGTTCATCATCAGCATGCAGAACGCCGCCATGCTCCAGAACGTCAGGTTCATGAAGGACCGCATGAATGACATGCTGACGCAGGCCAATCTGCTGGCTAGACAGATCGAGATCATGAAAAAGCTGTATGCCCTGCAGCAGCGGCTCACCGCCCTGACTCATGACTCGGTCGGCATCGCAATCGAGATGAATGTGGTGGTGGACGAGCTGAGGGATCACCTTGCGGATTTCGACGACTTTCTACGCCCGCTGCGCAGTTACTTCTACTGGGAACGGCACTGCTTCGATATCCCGATCTGTTATTCGCTGAGGTCCATATTCGACACCTTCGACGGCATCGACGATATCAGCGACAAAATGAAGGAACTGGTCCGCGACGCCATGAAAGTGGATCAGCTGTCGGAGCAATTGCTTCGGCAGCTCCCGCCCCTGATCGCGATCACGGAGGCCACGCGCACCCTCCTGCTGACGAACCACAGCACCATGTCGGGGGTCCTGGGCGAGCTGGACGACACCAGCCAGAACACGACGGCCATGGGCCAGGCGTTCGACGCCGCCAAGAGCGACGATTCGTTCTACCTGCCTCCGGAGGTATTCCAGAACCCCGACTTCCAGCGGGCGATGAGCTCCTTCCTGTCCCCCGACGGGAAGGCCGCGAGGTTCATCGTCCTGCACCAGGGCGACCCGGCCACGCCCGAAGGGATAGCGCGGGTCGACCGCATCAGAACGGCGGCCACCGAGGCCCTCAAGACGACGCCCCTGCAGGGCGCCAAGATCTACATCGCCGGCACCGCGTCCACCTACAAAGATTTCCGCGACGGCGCCCAATACGATTTGTGGATCGCGCTGGTCGGCGCGCTCTGCCTCATCTTCATCATCATGCTCACCCTCACGCGCAGCTTCGTCGCCGCGCTCGTCATCGTGGGCACGGTATTGCTTTCGTTGGGCGCATCGTTCGGGCTGTCGGTGCTGGCCTGGCAATATCTCCTCGGCATCAAGTTGCATTGGATGGTGCTGCCGATGTCCGTGATCGTCCTGTTGGCGGTCGGATCGGATTACAACCTGCTGCTGGTATCTCGCATGAAAGAGGAGATAGCCGCGGGCATCAACACCGGGATCATCCGGGCCATGGGGGGTACCGGCAAGGTGGTGACCAACGCTGGGCTGGTTTTCGCCTTCACCATGGCATCGATGATCTTCAGCGATTTGCGGATCATCGGTCAGGTGGGCACCACGATCGGCCTCGGCCTGTTGTTCGACACGTTAGTGGTGCGTTCGTTCATGACGCCGTCCATCGCGGCACTTCTCGGCCGTTGGTTCTGGTGGCCGCAAACGGTTCGCCCGCGCCCGGCCAGCTTCATGCTCAGGTCGGAAGCGCCCCGCCAGGTGGTGCGTTCGTTGCTGCTTCGGGAGGATCCGCGCGACGACGAACCCGTCACGGCGGAGATCCCGGTCTTGCCGGGTTAGGGCTGGGTTAGGGCAACATTCGGCTCATAGGCCGGGCAGCGACGTCGGAATGAGCCCCGCGATCCTGCCGGGAAGCTGGGCTGTCCACAGTTGCAGCCATTGGCCGGCTTTCTCCACCACCAGGGACGAAAGCACACCCGCCTCGTTTGCGACGTTGATCCAGGCGCTCCCCACCCCGGTGAGGATGTTGCCGTAAATGGTCGCGTCGTTGGTGAGGACGTTCGCCGCGCCGCTCAACAGCGTGAGCACCTGGGGCGGCAGCGAGCCGGTGAGGGTGCTCACATCGGCAGGCGCGGTCGCGTTCCCGAGTTGCGCCAAAGCGGCGTTGGCGGCCTCGGCGGCCGCGTAGGAGTTCGCCCCCGCGGTCAGCTGCTGCACGAACTGCGCATTGAACGCCGCCGCCTGCCCGGCCAGCATGTGGTACTCCTGGGCGGCCTGCGAGAACGCCTGCGCGACTGCCGCCGAAACCTCATCGGCGGCCGCGGGGACGAGCCCGATCGTCGGGGCCGCCGCGTCCAGGTGGGCCGCGCTGACCGCCGAACCGACGGCCGCCACCTTCGCCGCCGCCGCGGTCAACGCCTCGGGCGCCGCCACCAGATACGACATGTTCATCCTCCGCACTTGGTTCTTGCCGCCGGGAACCGTTCCGTCAGCTCAAAACGCCAATACGAACAATTGGCTGGCCTGGACCGCGATGATGGCGACCCCCAGCGCGAAGTACGCCAGGCCCGCCGCCAGGAATGCGAGCAACGGAGGAATCAGGGCGATTTCGAACGCAACGTTCCACACCGCCGCCGTCGCGGTCGCCAATAGATTCCATAAGCCGTTGGCGACGTTGAGCAATTGGCCAGGCAATGCGGCGACGAGGGCGTTCAAATCCAATCCCGCGGCGGGAGTCAGCGGCTGCATGGACGCGGCGCTGGCCAACTCGGTCGCCGCGTACGAATTGGCGCTTGCGGTCAGGCGCTGCACGAATTGCTGATTGAATGCCGCCGCCTGCCCGGCCAGCGCGTGATACTCCTGCGCCACCCGGGAGAACAGGCCGGCGACCGCCGACGACACCTCGTCGGCCGCCGGGGGCAACAGCGCTGTCGTCGGCGCCGCCGCCTCCAGGTGGGCGGCGTTGACCGTCGACCCGACGGCCGCGACGTGGGTGGCGGCCGCCATCAGCATGTCCGGCGCGGCAATCACATACGACATCTCTACCTACCTCCGACCTGATCATTCAATCGACCCGGCGGCACAGCACAGGCATGACTCACGTCACGCACGTTAGGGGACATTACACACAAGTAGAATGACGCGGGGCGGGTTTTCCGCGATCCCGTTGGTTCGCGATAAATCGCTCGGCGGTGCACCGAAATTGCGGTCACCATTTCCCAGCAAAGCCGGCGAAGCCTAGTCGCGGTCCCACTCGGGCGAGACGCAAAGCCCTCGAGGCGGGGATCTCAGACGACCCGCGCGACCTCGACCATCGCGGCGGCGATCTGCGCGATCTCGTCCCCGGAACAGATGTACGGCGGCATCGCATACACGAGGTTGCGGAATGGGCGCAGCCAGACGCCGTGGTCCAGCGCGACCGGGGTCGCGACGGCGAGGTCGACGGGACGCTCGCATTCGATGACGCCGATGGCGCCGCAGACGCGGACGTCGGTCACCCCGGGCAGCGCCCGGGCGGGCTCGAGCCCCTCGGTCAGGCCGGCGCCGATCCCGGCCACCCGCCCTCGCCAGTCCTGGCCGAGCAGGACCTCGACGCTGGCCACCGAGACCGCGCACGCCAACGGAT
This sequence comes from Mycobacterium sp. 050134, assembly GCF_036409085.1. NCBI lineage: Bacteria > Bacillati > Actinomycetota > Actinomycetes > Mycobacteriales > Mycobacteriaceae > Mycobacterium > Mycobacterium sp. 050134. Next base: position 97,534 of record NZ_JAZGLV010000006.1, on the reverse strand, counting down.
TGGCCATGAACGTTGGGCCGTGCATGAGGGCGCCGGCCTCACCGGCGCTGATGGAGTGGGCGATCTCGGTGCTGCACAGGGTCGCGGCCAGGGTGACGTATCCGCCGGTCAGCGCCTTGCCCACGCACATGATGTCCGGGCTGACCCCGGCGTGGTCGGCGGCGAAGAGTTCGCCGGTGCGGCCGAACCCGGTGGCGATCTCGTCGAAGATCAGCAGCACGTCGTGCCGTCGGCACGCCTCGCGCAGGTCCCGCAGGTAGCGCGGGTCGTGGAAGCGCATCCCGCCCGCCCCCTGCACGACGGGCTCGACGATCACGGCCGCCAGTTCCCCGGCGTGCCGCTCCAGCAGCGCCTCGAACGCCGCGCTGTAGGCGGGATCGTGATCGCGCGGCACCGGCGGGGCGAACACTTGGCGCGCCAGCACGTCGGTCCAGAGCGCGTGCATGCCGCCATCGGGGTCGCAGACGCTCATCGGGGTGAAGGTGTCACCGTGGTAGCCGCCGCGCCAGGTCATCAGGCGGCTCTTGCCGGGCCGGCCGCGACCGCGCCAGTACTGCAGCGCCATCTTGACCGCGACCTCCACGGACACCGACCCGGAGTCGCTGAAGAAGACGGTCTCCAGGCCCGCGGGGGTGATCTCGACCAGCAGCTGCGCCAACCGGGCCGCGGGCTCGTGGGTGAGCCCGCCGAACATGACGTGGTTCATCACGCCCAGCTGGGCCGTCAGCGCGGCGTCGAGGACGGGGTGGCCATGCCCGTGGATCGCGGTCCACCAGGAGGCCATCGCGTCGAGCGCCTCGGCCGGCGCGCCGTCCCGGATCAGCGTCAGCCGGGCGCCGCGCGCCGCGACCGCGACCACCGGCGCCACGGACTCGCCGCCGATGGTGCTGTAGGGATGCCACACGTGCGCGGCGTCGATCGCGCTGATCTGCTCGGGTGTCAACCCGGCCTTCGCCGCGGGCATAGTGGTCGAGGGTAAACAACCGGGTCGCACAAATCCCAACCATCGGGAAGCATGGGACCCCATGGCCTGGCCGCATCAGCCCGAAATCCCCTACCCCGATCACACCGAGGAGCCACCGGTGCCGAAGACTCCCCTCGTCGCGCGGCCGTCGGACGAGGTGAAGCCTCGCGTGCTGCGCCTGCGGGTGGCGGCCTGGGACGTGATCTGCACCATCGCGCTGCTGGCCCTGCTGATCACCCTCGCCACCGCGACGACCTGGCCGGCCCGGCTCTACGGCTTCCTCGACAACGTGTGCGAAGGGGAAACCTGCGGTCCCGTCCCGTACGGCGTGGACTACTACATTCATCCCGTCGTGTGGGGCGGTATCGGTGCGGCGATTGCGGCCGCCGTCGTCGGCCCGTTCGTCTCCCTCCTAAAGGGCTGGTACATGTCCTTCTGGCCGGTGCTCTCCCTCGCCGTCCTCATGGTCAGCTCGGTGGCCGGCTCGATCCTCACCACGTTCAGCGAGCGGTACTGGATCTGACCCGCGCCCGGTGACCCGGACCGGCGCCAACTGAGACCGAAATCACAACTGCGCATAGGCGATTCGTCGTCGCAGTCACCGTCCGGTCACGGTTGCGATAAAAATCCTCCGCGCGTCTCACCAGGCGTTTTCCCGCGGCACCTTTCGTTGTAAAAAGTGTCTGTAGTGACTGGTGTGAAAACTGGGATCCCTCCGAGGGTTCGCATCAAGCTCATGCGGCGGGCATCGGGCCCCGACGAGGAGCCGTCCGGCGCCAGTCGCAACCGCGGCCGACGCGCGCAGTCACCGCGCCGAGGCCCGAGGAAGGAACCCACAATGAAACGCATCCACGCCCTCGCGATAGGTCTGGTGATGCTCGTGGCGCCGTTGCTCGGCCTCGGCATCGCCGCGGCCGACCCGGGCACCAGGCCAATGGACTACCAACAAGCCACCGACGTTGTCATCATGCGGGGCCTTTCGCAGCGCGGCGTGCCGTACGCGTGGGCCGGCGGCGGCCCCACCGGGCCCACACGCGGCAAGGGCTCCGGCGCCATGACCGTCGGCTTCGACGCGTCCGGGCTGATGCAGTACGCCTACGCCGGCGCCGGGATCAGGCTCCCCAGGTCGTCCGGCGAGATGTACCGCTCCGGCCAGAAGATCCTGCCGCAGCAGGCCCACCGGGGTGACCTCATCTTCTATGGCCCCGAGGGGACGCAGAGCGTCGCGATGTACCTCGGGAACAACCAGATGTTAGAGGTGGGCGACGTCGTGCAGGTCTCCCCCGTGCGCGGCACCGGCATGACGCCGTACCTGGTCCGGGTGCTCGGCACGCAGGGGATCCCCACCCAGCAGGCCCCGCTGCAGCAGCTGCCGGCCCAGCAGGCGCCCGCCCAGCAGGCGCCGACGCAACAGGCCCCGCTGCAGCAACAACAGGCGCCCCTCCAGCAGGTGCCGACGCAACAGGCCCCGCTGCAGCAGGTGCCGACGCAACAGGCCCCGCTGCAGCAGGTGCCGACGCAACAGCTGCCTGCCCAGCAGGTTCCCGTCCAGCAAGCCCCGCTGCAGCAGATGCCCCTGCAGGTGCCTGCCCAACAGGCGCCCGTGCAGCAGGCGCCGATCAACACCGCGCGGTAAAACACACCGGCGTTCCGAAGCCGCCACCCGCTCCCCTGCGCGCTCAACAGGGAGCGAGTGGCGGTTTTCGGTAAATTAGCGGGCGATCATGCTTACCCTGTCGCCGCCTTCCCCGCCGCTCGCCACCGTGCAGCCGGTCGACATGGGAACGCGGTCGGCGGGCTTCTATCGCCACGACCTCGACGGCTTGCGTGGCGTCGCGATCGCCTTGGTCGCCATGTTCCACGTGTGGTTCGGGCGCGTTTCCGGCGGCGTCGACGTCTTCCTGGCGCTGTCCGGCTTCTTCTTCGGCGGCAAGATCCTGCGTGCCGCGCTGAACCCCGCGGTCCGGCTGTCGCCGCCGGCGGAAGCCCTCCGGTTGGTTCGCCGCCTGGTTCCCGCGCTGGTCGTCGTGCTCGCCGGCTGCGCGGCCCTGACGATCCTGGTGCAACCGCAGACCCGGTGGGAGACCTTCGCCGATCAAAGCCTCGCCAGCCTGGGCTACTACCAGAACTGGGAGCTGGCCAGCACCGCATCGGACTACCTGCGGGCCGGTGAGGCCGTCAGCCCACTGCAGCACATCTGGTCCATGTCGGTGCAGGGCCAGTTCTACATCGGGTTCTTGCTGCTGATCGCCGGGGGCACCGCGTTCCGGCGGTTCCTGGGCGGCCACCTGCGGACGCTGTTCCTGGTGCTGTTGAGCGCGCTCACGGTGGCCTCATTCGTCTACGCGATCTTCGCCCATCAGGACGATCAGACGACCGCGTACTACAACAGCTTCGCGCGCGCCTGGGAGTTGCTGCTCGGCGCGCTCGTCGGGGCGGTGGTGCCACACGTGCGCTGGCCGGGATGGCTGCGCACGCTGGCGGCCGCGGTGGGCCTCGGCGCCGTCCTACTCTGCGGGGCCCTGATCGACGGCGTCAAGGAGTTTCCCGGCCCGTGGGCGCTGGTCCCGGTCGGCGCCACCATGCTGATGATCCTCGCCGGAGCCAACCTGCGCGCCGGCGAGGACCGACCGCTGCCCAACCGGCTGCTGGCCGCCCGGCCGCTGGTGGCGCTCGGCGCGATGGCGTACTCGCTGTACCTATGGCACTGGCCGCTGCTCATCTTCTGGTTGTCCTACACGGGGCACCGGCACGCCGACTTCGTCGAGGGCACGGCGGTGCTGCTGGTGTCCGGGGCGCTGGCCTACCTGACGACCCGGCTCGTCGAGGACCCGCTGCGCTATCAGTCCGGCGAGGCGGCCGTCACGATCCCCTGGCTGGCCCGCCTGCGCAGGCCGACGATGGCGCTCGGATCGGCGGTGGTGCTGCTCGGCGTCACCCTGACCGCGACGTCGTTCACCTGGCGTCAGCACGTCACGGTGCTGCGGGCCGCGGGCAAGGAGCTGAGCGTGCTCAACGCGCAGGACTACCCGGGCGCGCGGGCCCTGACCGAACACGTGCGGGTGCCCGCGCTGCCGATGCGGCCGACGGTGCTGGAGATCAAGCAGGACCTGCCGCGCTCGACGCGCGACGGGTGCATCAGTGACTTCGTCAACCCGGCGGTGGTGGTGTGCACCTACGGGGACCCCGGCGCGAGCCGCACCATCGCGCTGGCCGGTGGGTCGCACGCCGAGCACTGGCTGCCCGCGCTCGAGCTCCTCGGCGTGGCGCACCACTTCAAAGTGGTGACCTACCTGAAGATGGGCTGCCCGTTGTCCACCGAAGAGGTCCCGCTGATCATGGGCAACAACGCGCCGTACCCGCAGTGCCGGGAGTGGGTGCAGCGCACAATGGACAAGCTGGTCGCCGACCGCCCCGACTACGTGTTCACCACCTCCACCAGGCCGTGGAACATCCGGCCGGGCGATGTGATGCCGGCCACCTACATCGGCATCTGGCAGACGTTGTCCGACAACAACATTCCGATCCTGGCCATGCGTGACACGCCTTGGCTGGTCAAGAACGGCAAACCGGTCGACCCGGCGGACTGCCTGGCCAAGGGCGGCAATGCCCAGTCGTGCGGCGTCAAGCGCTCCGAGGTGCTGGCCGACCACAACCCGACCCTCGACTTCGTTGCGCAATTCCCGCTGCTCAAACCGCTCGACATGTCCGACGCGATCTGCCGCGCGGATCAGTGCAGGGCGGTCGAGGGCAACGTGCTGATCTATCACGGCGCGCACCACCTGTCCCCCACCTACGTGCGGACGATGACGGACGAGTTGGGGCGCCAAATCGGCGCCATCACGGGCTGGTGGTAGCGGCGCTTACTGCGACGATGCGGGCCGGAACGGCCTGAGCAGGAGCCGGGACATCGACCTTCGACCGGACCGCCACGCGGATAAGGTCTACAGATGCCGACCAACAACCCCGCCTCAGAAACAGGCGCTGCTGGTACCCACCGACCCAGGCTGGCCACCGTCTGGCCGGGCACCCCCTACCCGCTGGGAGCTTCCTACGACGGCGCCGGAACCAACTTCTCGCTGTTCTCCGAGATCGCCGAGAAGGTCGAGTTGTGCTTGATCGACGACACCGGTGGCGAGACGCGGATCCCCCTGGAAGAGGTTGACGGCTACGTCTGGCACGCCTACCTGCCGAACATCATCCCGGGCCAGCGCTACGGCTTTCGGGTGTACGGCCCGTGGGGACCGGAGGCCGGCCACCGGTGCGACCCGAGCAAGCTCCTGTTGGATCCCTATGGCAAGGCATTCCACGGCGACTTCCAATTCGGGCAGGCGCTGTTCTCCTACGATCTGAAAGCCGTCCAGGGCGACAATTCTTCCGGGTTCGACCCCGGCACGCCCCCCATGGTCGACTCGCTGGGCCACACCATGACCAGCGTGGTCAGCAACCCCTTCTTCGACTGGGGCTCCGACCGGGCGCCGCTCACCCCGTACCACGAAACGGTCATCTACGAGGCCCACGTCAAGGGGATGACGCAGACCCATCCCGGCATCCCGGAGGAACTCCGCGGCACCTACGCGGGGCTGGCCCATCCGGTGATCATCGACCACCTTAAGGCGCTCAACGTCACGGCTCTCGAGCTGATGCCCGTGCACCAGTTCATGCACGACTCGCGGCTGCTGGATCTGGGGTTGCGAAACTACTGGGGCTACAACACTTTTGGATTCTTCGCCCCGCACAATCAGTACGCGGCCAATCGGACCGCCAGCGTCGCCGAATTCAAGTCCATGGTGCGCACGCTGCACGAGGCCGGCATCGAGGTGATCCTGGACGTCGTCTACAACCACACCGCCGAGGGCAACCACCTCGGCCCGACGATCAACTTCCGCGGGATCGACAACGCCGCGTATTACCGGCTGGTCGACAGCGACCCGAGGCTGTACAAGGACTACACGGGCACGGGCAACAGCCTCAACGCACGGCACCCACACGTCCTGCAGCTGATCATGGACTCGCTGCGCTACTGGGTCATCGAGATGCACGTCGACGGCTTTCGCTTCGACCTCGCCGCCACGCTGGCCCGTGAGCTGCACGACGTCGACCGGCTGAGCGCGTTTTTCGATCTGGTCCAGCAGGATCCGATCATCAGTCAGGTCAAATTGATCGCCGAACCGTGGGACGTGGGCGAGGGCGGCTACCAAGTCGGAAACTTCCCGGGTTTGTGGACCGAGTGGAACGGGAAGTATCGCGATACTGTGCGTGACTACTGGCGGGGCGAACCCGCAACCCTAGGCGAGTTCGCTTCCCGGCTAACCGGGTCGTCGGACCTTTACGAAGCGACCGGCCGGCGGCCGAGCGCCAGCATCAACTTCGTCACCGCACATGACGGGTTCACCCTCAACGACTTGGTCTCGTACAACGAGAAACACAACATGGCCAACGGCGAGGACAACCGCGACGGTGAGAGCCACAACCGCTCGTGGAACTGCGGGGTCGAGGGCCCCACCGACGACCCGGAGACCATGGCGCTGCGCTGTCGCCAGATGCGCAACTTTTGGGCAACGCTGATGCTCAGCCAGGGCACACCGATGATCGCGCACGGCGATGAACTGGGCCGCACCCAGAACGGGAACAACAACGTGTACTGCCAGGACTCCGAATTATCGTGGATGGACTGGTCATTGGTCGACAAGAACTCGGACCTGCTGGCCTTCGCGCGCAAGGTGACCACGCTACGCAAGACCCATCCGGTGTTTCGGCGGCGCAGGTTCTTCGAGGGCGAACCGATCCGCAGCGGCGACGAGGTGCGCGACATCGCCTGGCTCAATCCGAGCAGCCGGGAGATGACGCACGAGGACTGGGGCGAGAGCATTCACAAATGTGTGGCGGTGTTCCTCAACGGCGAGGCCATCACCGCGCCCAACGCGCGCGGTGAACGGGTCGTCGACGACTCATTCCTGTTGTGCTTCAACGCCGGCGAAGGACCCGTGGAGTTCGTGATGCCAAACGACGACTATGCGCAGGAGTGGACCGTGGAACTGGACACCAACCACCCGACGGGTGAAGCCGACCAGGTGGTGAATGCCAAAGAGAAGGTCTCGCTGCCCGCGCGTTCGCTTCTGGTCTTACGTAAGACCATGTGACGCATGCCTTTTCCAATACTCTCGACTTACCGATTGCAGCTGCGTGGTGAATCGAGCGGATTCGCATTCACCTTCGACGACGCTCTGAACCTGCTGGACTACCTGGACGACCTGGGGATCTCGCACGTCTACCTGTCCCCGATCATGACCGCGGCGACCGGGTCCAATCACGGCTACGACGTCACCGACCCGACTACTGTCTCACCCGAACTGGGTGGCGCCGACGGACTGGCGCGGCTGTCGGCGGCGGCCCGAGAGCGTGGCATCGGGCTCATCGTGGACATCGTGCCCAACCACGTGGGAGTCGACCAACCGTGGGAGAACTCGTGGTGGTGGGATGTGCTGCGGCACGGCCGTTCCTCCTCCTACGCAACGTATTTCGACATCGACTGGGACCTCGACGAGGACGGCCGGATCGTGCTGCCGGTGCTGGGTTCCGATGGGGACGCCGCCGACCTGAAGGTCGACGGCGACCTGCTGCGGCTGGGCGATCTGGCGTTTCCCATCGCGCCGGGCACCGGCGAGGGCACCGGGCCCGAGGACGGCGCCCGGGTCCATGACCGCCAGCATTACCGGCTGGTGGGCTGGCGCAACGGCACATGCGGATACCGCCGCTTCTTCTCGATCACGTCGCTGGCCGGCCTGCGGCAGGAGGATCGCGCGGTGTTCGACGCGACGCACGCCGAGGTCGCACGGTGGTTCACCGAGGGACTGGTCGACGGCGTGCGCATCGACCATCCGGACGGCTTGTCCGATCCCTGCGGGTACCTCGCGTGGCTGCGCGGGGTGGTCGGTCCCGACGGCTGGATCGTCATCGAAAAGATCTTGGCCGTCGACGAGGCACTGGAACCCACGCTGCCCATTGGCGGCACCACCGGCTACGACGTGCTGCGCGAAGTCGGCGGCGTCTTCGTCGATCCCGCCGGGGCGCCGGCGCTCACCGCGCTCGTCGAGTCGGCCGGCGTCGACTACGGGGCAATGCCGCAGATGCTGGCGGACCTCAAGGTCCGCTCGGCGACGGAAACGTTGGCGAGCGAACTGCGCAGGCTGCGGCGCAGCATCGTCGCGGCGGCGGGGAGCGACCATCCGCAGATCCCCGAGGCGGTGGCCACGCTGCTCACCCACATCGGCGTCTACCGGTGCGACTACCCGGGGCTGGCGGCGATCATGCCCACGGCGCTCGCCGAAACGCAAGCTGCCGCACCGGAACTGGGTCCCGCCCTGCAGGTGATCGCCGCCGCTCTGGCCGTCGACGGCGAGCCCGCCACCCGGCTGCAGCAGTTGTGTGGCGCGGTGACGGCCAAGGCGAGCGAGGACTGCTACTTCTATCGCGACGCCCGGCTCGTGTCGCTGAACGAGGTGGGCGGCGAGCCGCACCGCTTCGGTGTCGGCGCGGCGGAGTTCCACGACAGCGCCGCCATCCGGGCGCGGATGTGGCCGCAAACCATGACGACGCTGACCACCCACGACACCAAGCGCGGCGAAGACGTCCGGGCCCGCATCGGCGTGCTGTCACAGGTGCCGTCGCTATGGGCGGAGTTTCTCGCGCGCTGGGAGGCCCAGGCGCCCTCCCCCGACCCGGCGACCGGACAGTTCCTGTGGCAGAACATCTTCGGGGTGTGGCCCGTCACCGGAGAAGTGACCGACGCGCTGCGCGACCGGCTGCACGCCTACACCGAGAAAGCCATCCGCGAGGCCGCCTGGCACACCACGTGGAACGACCCGAACGAGGCATTCGAGGCGGCGGTGCACCGCTGGCTGGGCACGGTGCTCGACGGGCCCGTCGCCGGCCAGCTGACCGAGTTCGTCGCGCAGCTCAATCCCCACGCGGCCAGCGACGCGCTGGGCCAGAAGTTGCTCGCGCTGACCGTCCCGGGCATTCCGGACGTCTACCAGGGCACCGAGCTGTGGGACGACAGCCTCGTCGACCCGGACAACCGCCGGCCGGTCGACTACGCCGCCCGGCGCGCGGCCCTGAACGCGCTGGAACACCCCAAGATCCGGGTGACCACGACGGCGCTAAAGCTGCGGAGGTCGCGCCCGGACAGCTTCCTGCGCGGCGCCTACATCCCCGTCCTGGCCGGCGGCGAGGCCGCCGATCACGTGGTGGCGTTCCTGCGGGGTGACGACATCCTGGTGGCGGTGACCCGCTGGACGGTGCGCCTCAAGGAGAAGGGCTGGGGCAACACCGTGATCCCCGTTCCCAAGGGGCGCTGGACGGACGCGCTCACGGGCGCGATGGCGAGCGGCCCTACCGCGGCGGCGCAATTGTTCGGTGAACTGCCGGTCGTCTTGCTGGAGCGCAGCAATGACTGAATTCCGGGTCTGGGCCCCCAAACCCGGACGCGTGCGCCTCGACGTCGGCGGCCACGTCCACCCGATGGCCCGCTCCGACGACGGCTGGTGGCATGTCGACGTCGACGCGGCGCCGGACGCCCGCTACGGCTTCCTGCTCGACGACGACCCGACGGTGCTGCCCGATCCGCGATCACCGCGGCAGCCCGATGGCGTGCACGAACGCTCGCAGTTGTGGGATCCGGCGTCGGCGGCGTGGACCGACGGCGACTGGGCCGGCCGGCCAGTCGAGGGCGCGGTGATCTACGAGCTGCACGTCGGCACCTTCACCCCCGCGGGCACGTTCGACTCGGCGATCGAAAAGCTGCATTACCTGGTCGATCTCGGCGTCGACTTCGTCGAGCTGATGCCCGTCAACTCGTTCGCCGGCACGCACGGCTGGGGTTACGACGGGGTGCTCTGGTACAGCGCCCACGAACCGTACGGCGGGCCGGACGGCCTCGTCCGGCTGGTCGATGCCTGCCACGCGCGGGGCCTCGGCGTACTGATCGACGCGGTGTTCAACCACCTCGGCCCGTCCGGCAATTACCTGCCGAAGTTCGGGCCCTACCTGTCCTCGGCGAGCAACCCGTGGGGCGAGGGCATCAACATCGCCGACGCCGACTCGGACGAGGTGCGGCGCTACATCATCGGGTGCGCGCTGCGCTGGATGCGCGATTTCCACGCCGACGGCCTGCGCCTCGACGCGGTACACGCGTTGGTGGACACCACCGCCATCCACATCCTCGAGGAGATGGCGACCGAAACCGACTGGCTGTCGCAAGAGTTGGGCCGTCCCTTGTCGCTGGTCGCCGAGAGCGATCTCAACGATCCGCGGCTCATCACCCCCCGGGACCGTGGCGGGTACGGGCTGGCGGCGCAGTGGGCCGACGACATCCACCACGCCATCCACGCCGCGGTGTCCGGTGAGCGGCAGGGCTACTACGCCGACTTCGGTTCGCTGGCGGCGCTCGCCCAGACGTTGCGGCACGGGTTCTTCCATGCGGCCACGTACTCGTCGTTCCGGCACCGCCGCCACGGGCGCCCGCTGGACACCACCGAGGGCACGGGCATTCCGGCGACCCGGCTGGTCGCCTACACCTGCACCCACGACCAGGTCGGCAACCGGGCGCTCGGCGACCGCCCGTCGCAGAACTTGACCGCCGGGCAGTGCGCCGTCAAGGCCGCGCTTGCGCTCGCAACTCCCTATACCGCAATGCTGTTCATGGGTGAGGAGTACGGCGCGTCCACCCCGTTCCAGTTCTTCAGCTCGCACCCCGAGCCGGAGTTGGCAAAGGCGACCGCCCAGGGGCGCAAGTCCGAGTTCGCCGAGCATGGCTGGGACGCCGACGACATCCCCGACCCCCAGGACCCCGAGACGTTCTGGCGGTCCAAGCTCAAATGGGACGAGATCGACTCGGGCGACCACGCCCGGCTGCTGCGGGTGTACCGCGAACTCATCGCGCTGCGGCGCGACGATCCCGACATGGCCGACCCGTGGCTGGACCACCTCGCCGTCGACTTCGACGAGGATCAGCGCTGGATCGTCGTCTCCCGCGGGCGGTTGCGCATCGCGTGCAACCTCGGCGCCGAGCCGGTGCGGGTGCCGGCGACGGGCGAGACGGTGCTGGCCTGGGGCGAGCCCGGCGTCGACGGCGACAGCACGGTGCTCGACGGCCATTCCTTCGCGGTCCTGCGCGTGGCCGGCTGAGCTCGCGGGAGCGGGCGTACAGTGGAGACATCACTTAAATGAGCTAACTAACGCGCGTCCGCGCGGAAAGGGGTTCGCGAATGGCCCGCACCGACAACGACACCTGGGATCTGGCGTCCAGCGTGGGCGCCACCGCGACGGCGGTCGCCGCGTCGCGGGCAATGGCATCCCAGGGGCCGGATCCGCTGCTCGACGACCCGTGGGCCGACCCGCTGGTGCGCGCGGTGGGTATGGACATCTTCGTCAAGCTGATCGACGGCGAGCTCGAGCAGCGCGAGGACGACCCCCTGCTGAATCGCCGGGCGATGAACGAGCAGATCACCGTGCGCACCCGGTTTTTCGACGACTTCTTCCTGCGGGCAACGGGCGCAGGTATCCGGCAGGCCGTGATCCTGGCGTCGGGCCTGGACACCCGGGCCTACCGGCTGGGGTGGCCGGCGGGGACCGTGGTCTACGAGATCGACCAGCCCGACGTCATCCAATTCAAGACGCGGACCCTGGCCGACCTCGGCGCCGAGCCCAGCGCCGAGCGTCGCACGGTCGCGATCGATCTGCGCGACGATTGGCCGTCAGCGTTGCGCCGGGCCGGATTCGACGCGGGGCAGCCGACGGCGTGGAGCGCCGAGGGGCTGCTGGTCTACCTGCCGCCCGCGGCGCAGGACCGCCTGTTCGACAACATCGCCGCACTGTCGGCGCCGGGCAGCCGGATCGCGACGGAGCACATGGACATGCGCAACATCCCCGCGGACTGGGCCGAGCGACTGACCGAGCGGTCGCGGCGCATCGGCTCCAACATCAACCTGGCCGAGCTGTTCTACACCGGCGAGCGCAACACGGCCGCCGAATACCTCGCCGCGCACGGGTGGCGGACGGACATCCAGACCACCGAGCAGGCCTACGGCGCCAACGGATTCGAGTTGCCCGACGACGATTTGGCCTCGTTCGTCGGCGCCTCCGGCTACCTCACCGCGACGCTAGAGCCGCCGGCCGGCTAGGGCCCGCGGCTCTGGTGCTCGATGCGGTGCCGGTCGGGCGTGAACCCGTGGCCGACGCCGGCGGGTGGCCCGCCATGCCCGCCCACGACACATAAATCGCGCACACGACATGCCGAAATAGGCGGCAGCTGTTTAAGTCTCGTAGGGTGGAAAAGCCGCATCAGGCCTACCGCCCTGGCCCGCGACGATGGGCGCGGCCGGGGCAGCCGCCGGCCACGGGTATCATCGGCCTCCGCTATGGCCGAGGTCCGATTCACCCGCGACGAACTGAAGCGGTTCCGCGGCAGCACCCTGCCCGACCTCATCTCCGACCAGGTGAAGTTACTGTTCGTCGGAATCAATCCGGGCCTGAGAACGGCGGCGGTGCAGGCGCACTTCGCTCCGCGCGGCAATCGCTTCTGGCCCGCCCTCTACCAGGCGGGCATCACCGATCGCCTGATCGACGCCTCGTCGGGGTTTACGCCCGCCGACCGAAAGTATTTGCTGGGCCGCGGAATCGGCATCACGAATCTGGTCGAGAGGGCGACCGCGGGCGCGGACGAGCTCACGCCCGCCGAACTCGTCGCGGGCCGGCGCACGCTGGACCGTACCGTCGCCCGGTACTCCCCGACCGTCGTCGCGGTCCTCGGCATCACCGCCTACCGGGATGCCTTCGGCGACCGGCTGGCGAAGCAGGGCAGGCGGGTGTCGCCGTTCCCCGCCACGGAACTGTGGGTGGTCCCCAACCCCAGCGGCCGCAACGCCCACGCGTCGCTCGCCGGCCTCGCGCGCGCCTACGGCGAGGCCGCCCGGGCCGCCGGCATCCTCACACGCTCCGACGCCCGGTAGGGAGTACCGCCGCGGCGATCGCGCCGGCCAGCGGGCCATCTCGTCGGCGCTCAAATCGGCCACCGTGACGCGTATTCCGGGCGGTGTTCCGATCCGGAAGCGCGTCCCGGGCGCGGCGGCCCACCCGGCGCCGAGCAGGCGGGTGATCGCGACGGTCTCGTCGGGCACCGGGACCCACACGTCGAGGCCGGAGCGGCGGTGGGCGGCGACGCCACGCCCGGCCAGCGCGTCACACAACCCGGTCCGCCGCGCGCGGTAGCTTTCCTCGGCGTCGCGGACCATGCGCGTCGCCGAGACGTCGCACCACAGCCGCACGGTCAGGTCCTGCAGCAGGTGGCTCACCCATCCCGGGCCGAGCCGCAGGCGCCCGTGCACCCGCTCCACCATGCGGCTGTCTCCGGCGAGCACAGCGACCCGCAGGTCCGGCCCGTAGGCCTTCGACGCCGACCGCACGAACACCCACCGGTCGGTCGAGCCGGCCAGGGTGTGCAGCGGGGCGCCCGAAATGCCCGCGCAATGGTCGTCCTCGATCAGCAGCACGTCGCGACCGGCAACCAGGCCGCGTAGGTCCTCCACCCGTGCCGCGGATAGTGCTGCGCCCGTTGGGTTTTGCGCCCGACCGGTGACGACGAGCGCTCGGGCACCGCGGTCGAGCGCGCGCCCCCCGTCGGCGGGCAACGGCCCGTCATCGTCGACCCGCACCGGTTCGACGGAAAGCCCCAGTGCTGCAACGAGATCCAACAGGTTGGCCCAACCGGGGTCCTCCACCGCGACGCGGTCACCCGGCCGCAGATGGGCGGCGAGTGCGCGCTCGATACCGTCCAGCGCCCCGCTGGTCACGGCGAGGTGGTCAGCCGCGCCGGTGGTCCCGTCGACAATCCGCCAGATTGCGCGCTGCCCCACTGGGCGGGCATGGTGCCGTTACGCCTGATCGCCGAAAAGCCCATCGCAGCAAGCGATCTCGATCCGGCGACGCCCCTGCCGCCCTACCTGCGCCAGCGGCCGAACGCGGCCTACAGCAGGTAGCGGTAGGCCGCGGACCCCGGCTCCAGCGCCTCGATGTGCAGGTCGGTGGCCCGCATCCGGGTGAGCAGGCCGTCGAAATCGGCCGACGACCCCAGCTGAACGCCGACCAGGGCCTCGCCGGTCTCGCGGTTGTTGCGCTTGACGTACTCGAACAGGGTGATGTCGTCATTGGGCCCGAGCACCTCGTCGAGGAACCGGCGCAGCGCGCCCGGCTCCTGCGGGAAGTCGACCAGGAAGTAGTGCTTGAGGCCCAGGTGGACCAGTGAGCGCTCAAGCACCTCGCCGTAGCGCGAGACGTCGTTGTTGCCGCCTGAGATCAGGCACACCACGGTTGCACCCGGCTCGATGTCGGCTTCCAGCAGGCCGGCCACCGACAGCGCGCCCGCCGGCTCGGCGATGATGCCCTCGTTCTGGTACAGGTCGAGCATCGCGGTGCACACCGCGCCCTCGTCGACGGTGGTGATCGAGACCATGTCGCCGGCGGCGGCCAGGGCGGCGTAGGTCAGCGCCCCGGCCTGGCGGACGGCGGCACCATCGACGAATTGGTCGACGTGATCCAGCGACACCGGTTCCCCGGCCGCCAGCGCGGCCATCATCGCCGCGGCGCCGGCCGGCTCGACGCCCAGGATCGCGGTGGTGGTGGTCCGCTCGGCGAGGTACGTGGTGATGCCCGCGATGCACCCGCCACCGCCCACGGGAACCACCACCAGGTCGGGCTCATCGTCGAGCTGGGCAAGCAACTCGACGGCGATGGTGCCCTGGCCGGCCATCGTGCGCGGGTCGTCGTACGGCGGCACCAGGGTAGCGCCGGTGCGGGCGACGTCGGCCAGCGCCGCCTCCGCGGCGAGGTCGTACGTCGCCCCGCCCACGATCAGCTCGATGAAGTCGCCCCCGTGGTAGCGGATCCGGTCACGCTTCTGCTTGGGCGTCTTGGCCGGCACGTAGACGCGTCCGTGCACGCCCAGCGCCCGGCACGCGTAGGCGAACCCCTGCGCGTGGTTGCCCGCCGACGAGCACACCACACCGGAGGCCAGCTCCTGCTCGGACAACTGCACAAGCAGGTTGTACGCCCCGCGCAGCTTGTAGGAACGCACGATCTGCAGGTCCTCGCGCTTGAGGTAAACCTGCGCGCCGGTGATCGCCGAGAGCCGGTCGCTGAACTGCAGGGGGGTCGGCGACACCACCGAGGCGATCCGCTTCGCCGCGCCGTCGATGTCCGCCGCGGTCAGCGGCGCGGGGATCGGCGAGCTCGGGTGGTGGCTCAGTTCGGCAGACACCGGTCAATGGTGCCATGCCGACCGGCTCCGGATATCAGTCGACCGGCGTCAGGACGAACACCGGGATCTGGCGATCTGCCTTCTTCTGGTACTCGGCGTAGTCCGGCCAGGCCTCGACGGCGCGCTCCCACCAGACGGCCTTCTCGTCGCCGAGCACCTCGCGGGCGTCGAAGTCGCGGGTGACCGCGCCGTCCTGCAGCTCGACGCGCGGGTTCTTCTTGATGTTGAAGTACCGGACGGGGTGCTTGGGCGCGCCGCCGAGCGAGCGACGACGGCGTTCCCCGGCCACCGTTGTCGCGCTGAGGCGGGCGAAGAGCCGGCCGCCCCTCGCCGCTCGAGGCGCCGAGCCCACCCTTACGGCGCCGGCCCCGCGAGGTAGCGGGCGAGAACGGGCCGCAGCCACTCGGTCAGCGTCGCGTCGTCCATGCCGGTCAGCGACGGCACGCCGACCACATTGCGCGCCATCGCGATTCCGATGACCTGCGAGCCCACCAGCGCGGCGCGCTCGGCTGCGCGGTCGGGGGCGATGGCAGCCAGCGCCGGAGCGACCTGCTCGACGAAGACCCGTAGCAGCGCGTCGGCGGCCGCCCGGTTGGTCGCGGCCGCCCGCAGGAGCGGCAGAAACGAACCCCCGGGGTTCCATACCTCGACGAACAGCGGCACCAGCACATCCGCGAGGCGCTCGGGAGCCACGCCGGACAGATCGGGAAAGTCGATCTCGAGCCGCGACACCGCCGCGAACAGGTCCGCCTTGCTGCCGAAGTAATGCATAACGAGCGCGGGGTCAACGCCCGCCACCGCCGCGATGGAGCGGATGGTGCTGCGCTCGAAGCCATGCTCCGAGAACTGGCCACGCGCGGCGCACAGGATCGCCTCGCGGGTGACCTTCCCGTCGCGCGGCTTAGCAGGCATGCGCGAAGTGTATTCAACAACTGTTGACATGCCAACCAGCGAGTGCCTACCGTTGACTTCAACAACTGTTGAACTCAATCGCGAGGAGGTCCCGCGCATGCCATTGACCGTCATACAGATCGGGCTCGATCCCGCCGTGATCGACTACTCCAGCCCCGATTTCGCCCAGTTCCCCGGATTGTCCGAGGGCACGCTGCGGGCCGCCAACCATGACAACGTCGAGGCGCTCCGGGCCGCCGGTTACGACGCGGACAACTGCCTGGTCGACTTCGGCGCGGCGGGCGCCGACAAGGCCCGCCGGTGGCTGGGGGGCAAGCGCTACGACGCGGTGCTGATCGGCGCCGGGATCCGGCTGGTCGCGACCAACACGCTGCTATTCGAGGCGATCGTCAACGCCGCACATGCGGCGCAGCCCGGCTGCCGCTTCGTCTTCAACCGCGCGGCGTTGTCCACGCCGGGCGACGTCCGCCGGTGGTACCCGGAGCCGGAAGGGGCGGCGCGATGAACGACGTCGACGTCCTCGTGGCGGGCGCAGGCCCGACGGGGCTGACGGCCGCGGGCGACCTGGCCCGCGCCGGCCGATCGGTAGCGGTCTTGGAACGCTGGCCGTCCGAGAACCCGTCGAGCCGCGCGTTCGCAACCATGGCGCGCACGCTCGAGGTCCTGGACGCCCGCGGCCTGGCCGACGACCTACTGGCGCTCGGGCACCATGCGCCGGGGGTGCGGCTGTTCGCCGGCGCCCGGCTCGACCTGACGCACCTGGACTCCCCCTACCGCTTCGTGTTGGTCACGCCGCAGGCCAACGTCGATGCCGCGCTGCGCCGCTACGCGACCGCCCAGGGCGCCGACATCCGCCGCGGCACCGAGGTGATCGCCATCGACCAGGACGCCGACGGCGTGACGGTCACGGCCCGGCCCAAGGACGACGGCGATCCCGCCCACCGGCAGACCTGGCGGGCGCGCTACGTGATCGGCGCCGACGGGGCCCACAGCACCGTTCGGGAGTTGGTGGGCGCCGACTTCCCCGGCAAGACGCTGCTCACGTCTCTTGTGCTGGCCGACGTGAAGCTGGCGCGCGAACCGTCGGGAGACGGGCTGCGCGTGGGCTCGACCCGCGACGCGCTGGGCTTCCTGGCGCCCTACGGCCGCCGCGACCCGGGCGGCTCGTGGTACCGGGCCATGGTGTGGGACCGCAACCACCAGGTCCCTGACGGCGAGCCCGTCGACGACGGCGAGGTGATCGGCGTCCTGGCGCGCGCCATGCGGGCGGACTTCGACGTCACCGAGATCAGCTGGAAGTCCCGGTTCCATTGCGACGAAAGGCAGGTCCGCCGATACCGCCACGGCCGGGTCTTCCTGGCCGGCGACGCCGCACACGTGCACTCCCCCATGGGTGGCCAGGGCATGAACACCGGTATCCAGGACGCCGCCAACCTCGCCTGGAAGATCGACGCGGCGCTCGCCGGCGCCGACGACGCCCTGCTCGACACCTACCACGACGAGCGTCACCCGGTCGGCAAACGGGTCCTCCTGCAGTCCGGGCTGATCGCCCGCGCGGCTACCCTGCATCCCAGACCCGCGCGATTGCTGCGGAACCTATTGGCGCCCAACCTGCTTCGGATACCGGCGGTCCGCGACCTGGTGGCGGGCAGCTTCGCGGGTACGACGCTGCGCTACGGCCGGCGCGGGCCGATCGGCACCCGCGCGAGCCAGATACCGTTGGCGCGGGGGCGGGTGACCGAACTGCAACGCGGCGGCGGATACCTGCTCGTGCGCGAACGGGGCGCCACTCCGGTCGAGGCGCCCGGGATCCCGCAGACGGAGCGCACCGACGACGGCCCCGCGGTCCTGGTGCGCCCCGACGGGTACATCACGTGGGCCGGCCCGTCGGCCCACGCGCCCGTCGCAGGCCCGGTGGACGCGCTCTCGCCCTGACCGCCAGCGAGGTTCGCCCATCGAGAACGTTCGATGCGGGATCCCTGCGCGCAGAAGCAAGTCCGGGACGCGTACGCACAAACACCACGGCACAACTTGCGTCACAGTGGAATTGACGCGGGGGTCAAACTCGTGACTTCGGACTACGGGCTTAGCGACGGGGGATCATGACCGGCCGATTCGAGGGCAAGGTTGCATTCATTACCGGTGCCGCGAGAGGTCAGGGCCGCTCCCACGCGGTGCGCTTCGCCGAGGAAGGCGCCGACATCGTCGCCGTCGACATCTGTGAGCAGATCGATACCGTGCCATACCGGCTGACCAGCCGAGAGGATCTCGACGAGACGGTCAACCTGGTGGAAAAGACCGGACGTCGAATCGTGGCCGAGCAAGCCGATGTCCGCGATTTCACAGGGCTCCAGTCCGTTGTCGGTGACGCGGTCGCCGAACTGGGCCGACTAGACTTCGTGCTTGCCAACGCCGGCATTGCGCCCCTCGGCCTACCCCAACCGACCATGTCGGCATTTGTCGATGCCATCGATGTGATGCTGAACGGGGTCTACTTCACGATCGAAGCGGCGTTGCCGGCCTTGCTTGCACACGGTGACGGCGGTGCCATCGTCATCACCAGCTCGGCTGCGGGACTCAAATCGGTAGGCCGGAGCTTCGACACCCGCGATCACGGTCTGGCCGGATATACCGTAGCCAAGCACGGCGTCGTCGGACTGATGCGCTACTTCGCAACTACTCTCGCCGAGAAGAGCATCCGAGTGAACTCGGTGCATCCGACCGGTGTCGCGACGCCGATGATCCAGAACGAAGTGTTCGATCGTTTCGCCAACCATCACCCGGCCTTCGAAGCGGCTTTTGAGAATCTGCTCCCCGTGCCCCTGATTGAGCCCGCGGACGTCACCGAGGCGATGGTCTACCTGTGCGGAGATTCCGGGCGCTATGTCACCGGCGTCACGCTGCCGGTAGACGCCGGAATCCTCCTCAAATGAGCGCGCCGACCGATTCCAGGAGGGACAGAATTTCCGGCGCGCCTAACGGCAGCCCATTGGAGCGCGTGGTGATGGCGAATGGCGGTTGATCGGAAAGGAACCGGTCCGGTCGACGAACACAACACCACTCTGCCGCAAGAACTGCCGGTCGAATATCGGTCATGCGGCGACCGCGACGCTCAGTCCGCCCGGGATAAGATCCTCGAGGCGGGCCGCGAAATCTTCACCACGCTAAGCTATTCCGATATCACCGACCTTCGGATCTACAAGCGGGCGGGTGTCACGCGCGGCGCTCTCCAACACCACTTCGGCGACAAATTCGGCTTATTCGTGGCCATCGTCGAAAATCTCCAACGCGCGCTGTGCGCCCGAATGTCCGAAGCGATCAATGGGCGGCAGCACGACCCGTGGGAGAACGCGCGTGCTGGTACCACCGCATTCCTCAATGGTTGCAGCGAGCCGACATATCAGGCCGTCGTGTTGGAACAAGGGCCGGCCGTCGTCGGATGGGACCGCTGGCGAGAGCTCGACAACAACCAGTACGGGCCCCTGATACGCGCGCTGACCGACATGCTGATCCCGGCACGAGACGATGAGTACGCAAGGGCAATGGCCGCGGTCGCCATCCGTGGCGCGCTCACGGAGTTGGCTTTCGAGATTGCGCGGTCCAGCGATCGGGCCTTGGCCAGGGACGCAGCCCTGGCCGTCGTGGACGACCTGCTGATCGGTGTGCAGAGGATGACATCGAACACCAACCGGCCACCGGCGCGGATCGGCATCGGGCAACTGCGGGCGGCCACAAGCGCTTACCTAGACCGGGTGCAAGCAGGCGAGACCTTCGATGTGCTGCGCCGCGGGCGCGCGGTTGCCCGCCTTCAGCCGTACCCGGTCCAGGACTGACCCGAATGGCCGACGGAGGTGTGGGCAGACATGGCCGGAGTGGATCCGATAGGCGATGGTGCGGTCGTTCCTCACCTACATCCCGTGGCGCCAACCGTTGGCTTGGGTGTAGATGAACCCGCATCCATCGATGCCCGATGGGTCCCGCGGTGGAACGGGTCGAGAGATCATCGGCGTTGCCCCTCCCACACCGTGGTCTCGGCGTGTACCGCGCGCCCGTGTCCGGGCAGGAGGTGGGCGACAGGGAGCGTCTGCAGACGCTTGCGGGTGTTCGCGGCGGCGACATCGTCGACGGTCTCAGGGGTGTGCCATGCCCGGCCACGAGCGCCGAGAACGGCGTCGCCCGCGATCAGAGTGCGGCTCAATGGATTCCAGAACGCGATGCTGTCGTCTGTGTGGCCGGGCATGGCCAGGACCAGCCACTCGGGGGCACCGGGCAACCGATCTTCATCGGCGAGGGAGCTCGCCGGTGCCGGACCGGACCATCGCATGCCGGCGGAGGTGCCGTACCCCGCGGATCGGGCACCCGAAAGCAATCCGGCCACACCGATCCGGTCCAGCGGCTGGTCCATCAGTGTGGGCAAGATGCGGGCGACACGAGCCGCGGTGGGGGTGCGCGGACGCTCACCCGCCAGATACGTCATCGTCACGGTCGGGAGATGGATTGCCGCCCCGTACTTTGCCGCGACGGCAGCCGCTCCCGCCACGTGATCACTATGACCATGGGTCGCCACAACCGCCCGAACCCGTCCTCCGAGTCGGCCGATCACCGGTGCCAGGTCCTCTGTTGCAGAAGGTAATCCGGCATCGACAACGATCGCTTCCCCATCGTTGTGGAGCACATAACAGTTGAAGATCCAACGCGAAATCCGAGTGACACCAAGCTCGGGCATCTCATCGATTACCAGGCTCACCCGTCGACCCTACGTCGGCTGACGTGGCCGGGGCCAGGCCGTCAAGCGCTTGCTACCTGCCGCCGCCTCGCGATGTATGAGGCGAAGCGGGCCGGCGGGAATCAGGTTCGACATTTCGACATTCCCGCTCCGCCCATGCAGTGAAGCGCCGCGACACCTGCGTCGCCCCGCCCGCTTATCGCGCGCGCGCCAATTCCGCGATCGTGTTGACCCGCCGGATCGCCGTGGCGATCTCGTCGGCGAACTCACGCCGCCTCGCCGCCATGCCGGAATCGCCGAAGCCGTCGACCAGTTCGCGGTGCCGGGCCAAGCGCAGGGCGGTCTTGAACAGTTCCATCGACCTCGACTCGGCGTTGGCGATCCGGTGCTGCAATTCCCACTGCTTGCCGACTTGCAGGCATTCGGCGAGAAACGCCTCCTCGTCGAACGATTCGTCCTCGTAGGCGGCCAGCCGGTCGGCGACGATGTGGTAGGCATCCAGGAACGGCCGCAATACCAGATGGGCGAGCAGCAGGTCCGCCTCCTCCAGCAGCCCGCGCACGTAGGACGCGCTCGCCGGGCTGCTGGTGTCGACCAGGGGGTCCGCGGGCCCGATCAGCCGCACCTCATCGGACAGGTCCTTCTCGAACTGCGCACGGGCCGAGAACAGGAATTCGAATTTCAGCAGTTCCCGCAGGGCCAGCGCCTCGTCGCGGACCGAGACCGGCAACACCGAGCCGTCCGCCGAGGATTCGGCGGCGGCAAGCAATGCCGTCTCGGCGATGGCACGGTCGACCAGGATGTGGATGGCGGTGTTGCGGTAGAACGCCGCCACCAGGTGCTGGTCCGGGGAGATGCCCCAGACCGCTTCCGTGCCGGCGTCGTAGACGCTCACCACCCCCGAGGCGACCAGCTCGTGCAGCGTCCACCGGATCGTCGACCGGTTCGTCAGGTCCGCCGCCCCGGCCACCGCCCAGTTGCGTGCGGCGATGTAGCTCGCCAGCGGTCGCACGGTAGCCAGCACCTCCATGATGGACAGCGAGCGGTCCGCGCCCAGCAGCGCGAGACTCACCACCGCGGTGGGCGTGACCGGCGTGGCACGGTTGATCCGGTGCTCGACATCCAAGGCGATGCGCTCGATCTCGGTCCCCGCCCCCGACTCCTCGGCGCGCAGCTCCTCCAGCCGCTTGCGCAGCGGCAGCGGCTCGCCGAAGTCCAGATACGCCCGCCCCAGCCGTTCGCCCTGCTGGCGCGCGAGGCGCACCAGGAAGCGGAAGTCCTCCGGCCGTTTGGCGGCGCCGTACGCCTCGTTGGTCATCGCCTCGACCTCGTGCAGCTGGTCGTACACGATGGACGTCGGCACCAGATACACTTCGGGCCCGTCGATTTCGTCGACGGCGTCGGTGATGTAGCGCAGGATTCCGAACACCGGCGGCCGCAGCTTCCCGGTCCGGGTTCGGCCGCCCTCGATCGACCAGGTCAGGTTGGCATGATTCTGTACCAGCTGCGCGGCGTAGGCGCGCAGCGCAAATCGGTAGACGGGAATGTCCTTGGTCTGCCGCCGGATGAAGATCGCGCCGGTGCGCTTGGCCCACAACCCCATCGGGAAGAAGTTCAGGTTCGCGCCGCCGAACGTCAGCGCCGGCGAGAGCCGGTTGGCGGCGATCACTTCGGGCAACAGCATGCCGTCCAGGTAGGATCGATGCGAAAACGCAAAGGCCAGTGTGGCTTTGCGGTCGAGCCTGCGGAGCTGCGCGATCTGGTCCTCGTCGACCAGCACGTCGTAGGCGCGCATCAGCCAGCGACTGAAACCGCGCCAGGCCTCCACCGCCGGCTCGTCCAGCGACGTCGCCATCTCCCGCAGGTATCCGGCCGCCTCCGCCCGGACGCCGTCCAGGTCGCGCCCGAGGTCGTCGGCCAGCTTGCGCAATCGCTCCATGTACCACGGCGTGGCCAGCAATTCGACGACCTCGGGCGGGTCGGTCGACAGCGGTGTCACCGACTCGCCGATGATCCCCGCGCGCTGCAACACCCTTCGTAGACCGACACCGCCCAACTCGCGGGCGGTGGCCGCCGCTCCGCCGCTCATGCCGGTTGCACCGTTGCGGCGTCGGACGGTTCGTGCACCTGCGGATGCGGGTCCGCCGAATACAATTCCTCGATCTCTCGCGCGTATTTCGCGTGGATCGGCTTGCGCTTGAGTTTCATCGTGAGCGTGATCTCGTCCCCGCCGGGCTCCCACAACGTCGACAAGACGCGGAAGCGTTTGATCTGTTCCACCCGCGAGAGTTTGGCGTTGCCCTCGGCGACCCCCGCGGCGATCTTAGCGATCACCTCGGGGTGGGAGGCCAGCGCCGCGGGCGACGCGTCGGATAGGCCATGCTGGGTCGCGTACGGGCCGACGGAGTCGGCGTCGAAGACCATCAGCGCGGTGTTGTAGGGCCGTCCGTCGCCGATGGTCATCATGACGCCGATCATCGGGCACGCGGCCACGATGGTGTTCTCGATGTTGGCGGGCGACATGTTCTTTCCGGCGGCGTTGATGATCAGCTCCTTCTTGCGGTCGACCACCCGCAGGTAACCCTCCGGGTCGACCTCGAAGATGTCCCCGGTGTGCAGCCACCCGTCATCGTCGATCGCCTCCGCGGTCTTGGCGGGGTCCTTGCGGTAGCCCCTCATCACCAGCGGGCCACGGACGAGGAACTCGCCGTCGTCGGCGACCCTGCCCTCCAGCCCGGGAAGCAGCTTGCCGACGGTGCCCAGCCGGGCGTCGCGGGGATGGCTGACCGTGGCGACGCAGCTGAGCTCCGACATGCCCCAGACCTCGGCGATGGGAATGCCGATCCCCGCGAAGAAGGCCAGCGTCTCCCTGGGGATCGGGGCCGCACCCGACATAGCCCACCGGAGCTCGGCGAAGCCGAGCCGCTCCCGCAGCCGGGACAACACCAACTCGTCGGCCTGGGCCCATTCGGCCGCGATGTCGTCGGGCATCGGTCCCCCGGCGAGCAGCGCCTCGGCCCGTTTCGCGGCCACCCCGAGCGCCCACTGCAATGCCCGCCGCTTCACCTCGTCGGGCTCGTGGTCGGCCATGAATTCGATTCCGGCTTTGAGCTTTTCCCACACCCGTGGCACCGCCCCCCAGATGGTGGGCCGCACGTCGGGCAGCGCGGCGACGATCGCGCGACCGTCGGACACGACGGTGACCTGCGTGCCGAACAGTTCCTGCGAGTACAGGCCGGTCATGCGGTCGGCGATGTGCGCCGACGGCAGGAACGACGTGACGCGGTCGCCGAACTCGATGCCGAGCACCGACTCCAGCGCATAGCCCTCGAACAGCAGGTTCGTGTGGGTCATCTCCACACCCTTGGGGTTTCCGGTCGTCCCGGAGGTGTAGATGAGGGTGACGATCTCGTCGGGTTGCACTGCGCGCCAGGTGGCTTCGAAGTCGAAATCGGCGGGTGCGGCCGCGTACAGCTCGCCGACCGACAGGGTGCCGTCCGGTGAGCCGTCGATGCAGACGATGTGCTCGATGGGTGCGCCGCTGGCGCGAATGCGGTCGACGTACTGCTCCTCGCAGATCACCACCTTGGTCCCGGCGTTGTCGAACAGGTAGGTGAGCTGCTCGGCAGGAAGCGTGTTGTAGACCGAAAACGAAGTGGCCCCTGCGTGTTGGGCCCCCACTTCCAGTGGATAGAACTCGATGCGGTTGGCCATCATCAGCGACACAGTGTCGCCCCGACGAACCCCCAGGCCCGCAAGGCCGGCGGCGACCTTGCGCACCTGCGCCGCGTACTCCCGCCACGTCAACGTCTGGGTGGCGCCCGGCGTCCGCAGCGCCACGGCGTCGGGATCGATCGACGCGGTCCGCTGAAAAGCGGCACACATCGTGGCCGGACGCTCGGTCGTGGTCATCTACGCTCTCCTTCGTGTTCGCCATGCAACGGTGTGAGCGTACGTCCGCGACGTGTGGCGGGGAGCACATTCCCCCTAGGTGGCGGGTACCGCCGCTTCCCCTAGGTGGCGGGTACCGCCGCTTCCCCTAGGTGGCGGGCACCGCCGCGTGAATGCCACACGTGCACGCGTCGATCGACGGGCAGGTACAGCGCATTCCCCATTCGATGACGGTCCGGGCGCGGGCAAGCGCCTCCATTCGGGCGTCGATCTCGGCGAGCTTGGCCTCGGCCAACTTGCGGCTGACGGGCCGCCCCGGTGCGTCGTCGGCGAACAGCAGCGCAATCTCGTCCAACGTGAATCCTGCCGACTTGCACAGCCCGATCACCTCGAGCCGGGCGAGGACCGAATCGTCGTAGCGGCGCTGGCCGCCCCGCCGCGAGGGGGCCGGCACCAGGCCGATCTGCTCGTAGTAGCGCAGAGTGGTGGGAGCGACGCCGGACGCCCGCGCCACCGCCCCGATCGTCAGCATCGCAGGCCTCCCCTCGTTTGAGCTTGACTTAGAGTTAACTCTAAGTCATTGACTGTACCCATGGACCACAAAGCACTGACCGAGCTGGGCCGCGCCCGCTACGCCCTGCTCCGGACTTTCCGCCGAAACGGCACACCCGTGGATACGCCGGTCTGGTTCGGACTGGACGGCGAGGCATTGCTGTTCCGGACCAAGGTGGGCCCGAAGACCAAGCGACTCAACGCCACTCCCACGGTCCAACTCGAAGCCTGCGACTACCGGGGCCGCGTCCTTCCCGGCGCGACCACCATGGCGGGCCGCGCGGCGGTCCTGTCCGGCGCCGAGGCCGAGCGGGCCAACCGCCTGCTCCACGAGCGCTACGGCTGGCAGTGGAACATCGTGCCGCTGGTGAAGGTGCCGGGGATACCCAACGTGCACCGAGACCTCTGCGTTCGCGAAAAGCTGCGACGCGCGCGGCACCGGGGGGTGTGGCCCGACAGCGTCATCGTCCGGGTGGAGTTCTGATGGCGCGGCCGGCCACGGACACGGTCCGCTCCCCATCCGCCGTGCAATGCTGTGCCGCCGCAGCAGGACTCGTGTGGGGCATGGTGCGGCCGAGGCGGCCCGACCAGCGGTTCATCCGCAGCATCGTCGACGCCGGACTGCCGCAACCCCGCCGCACGGTAACGGTCACCGCGCTGCCCCAGGCGCCGCGCGCGGTGCCGACGGCCGCGATCGTCGAGGGCGTGTTCCGTCCTGCGCGCGTGGCGAACTCGCTGACGTCATTTGTCGTCAGGCATCCCGAGGCCACGTTCATCGTCGATCCCGCCGTGTGCACCGATGTGGGATCCCGGGTGATCGCCCAGCTGCCCGCGGTCCTGCGCGTCGCGGTCCGCCCGCCCGCCACCACCGTTCCGACGATCACGGCGTTGAACCGGCTGCCCACGACGCCGCGGCTTGATTTCGCGCTGCCGACTCACACGCACTGGGATCACGTGTCGGGCCTGCTGGACCTGCCCGGCCTCCCGGCGCACCTGCACCGCCCGGAACGGGAGTGGATCAGTGCGGGGGCCGTCGCCCCGGTGGGCGGGGTCCGCGATTCGCTGGGCGGCCGCGCCGTCGTCGACTACGACCTGGACGGGCCGCCGGTGTCAACCTTCACCCGGAGCCACGACCTGTTCGGTGACGGTTCGGTGATCTTGGTCGACCTGGCCGGGCACACCCCCGGTAGCGTCGGTGTGCTCCTCCACGCCGGCCGGGGGTGGACGCTGATCGCCGGTGACGCCGCGTGGCACACGCTGCAGGTCGAGAAGGTACGCCAAAAGTCCAGTTACCCGGGCGCTTTGGTGGACGAGGACCGGGACGAAGCCTTCCGGACGCTGCACCGATTGCACCTGGCGCGGCACCGGGTGGCCATCGTCCCGACCCACGACCACCGGGCGATCGCCGATCGGTTGGGGGCCGGCGCCCCTCAGTACAGCGGGACCCAGACGCCCTCGAACCAGTAACCCCAGCCTCCGTACTGCCAGTTGAAGACCGGTAGGACGGTGTAGGTGTTGTAGGTGAACGGCGCGAAATAACGCTGGCCGTAGCTCGCGTCGACTGGCGGTCCGGTCCAGGGGCGGTTCCACCCACCCGGGGGCGGTGGGCCGTTCCAGCCGCCCGAGGGCGGTGGGCCTTCCCAGTTCGGCGGGGGCGAGCCCGGCGGCGGGCCGTCGTTCCAGCCGTAACCGCTCGGCCGTGGCGGAGTCGGCGCTCCCTGGCCGGGGATCCAGTAGCCATTCTGCAGGTCGACGGGGCCGCCGTACTGCGGACTGCCACGCAGGATGGGACCGCGCGGCGGGTAGTAAGGCGGGTGGTCGGGTTGCCTTTCCGGCGCGTGCAGGATGGGGGTGGTGTAGCCCCCGCTCGGTCCGGGCTGCGGCGGGCCTCCGTTCCACTGCCCGGGCTGCGGCCCCGGCGAACTCACGCCCCACTGTCCGGTCGGCCCGGTCGGCTGCGGCCCAGGCGAACTCACGCCCCACTGCCCGGTCGGCTGCGGCCCAGGCGAACTCACGCCCCACTGCCCGGTGGACGTAGGCACGGGCGCGCCGGAAGTGGTGCAGTCCGGATGCCAGCTCGCGCACGATACGGGGATGCTGGTCGATGTCGGACCGCTCCACGGCGGCGCCGTGCTGGTCGGCGTGGGTCCGCTCCACGGCGGCGACGTTGTCGGCGTGGGCCCGGTCCATGTCGTCGGCGGCGCGGTCGTCTGCTTGGGCGCGCCGGTCCACGTCGTCGGCGGCGGCGCGGTCGTCTGCTTGGGCGCGCCGGTCCACGTCGTCGGCGGCGGCGCGGTCGTCTGCTTGGGTCCGGCGCCTGGAACATTCGCGCTCGGGGAGGGCACGGTTCCGGTACCGCCGTAACCGGGACCGGGGTTGGTGCTCGTGCCACCGCCGCTGCAGTTCTTGTTCCCGTTCGGGCAGGACGGGTCGGAGCTGGCGAAGCCGGCGCTGAACACGGTCGCGGACATGCCCAGGCTGGTCGCGACTGCCGCTGCTGCGGCGAGACGTTTGATAGACATTGGTTGCGTCCCCTCTCGGGCTGGCGCCCGACCGAAAGTGGGCCTGTGCTCGCGCTTAGGGGCAGGTCAGGTCCATCTCGAATGGCTTTGTTACCGGCTTCGGCTGCTGCGGGTTGCTGGTATCGGCGCCGGTAGCGGTGCCTTTGATCTGCAACGAATTGCCGCTTGCGGCGGCGCCGGCGTTACCGCCCTGACCCTGTGCGGCATCGGAGAATCCGAGAATGATTCCGTCGACGGTGCCCAGTCCGACCGCGTGCACGATGGGCGGATTGTCCTTGCTGACCACCGCTCCGACGCCATTGGCCACGTCGCCGATCCCAATGTTGATGTTGTTGCCGGCCGGTGTACAGGTCACCGCGCCGGTGACGTTCAGGTTCTTGCCGTCCACGACAACCTGCGGTGGAGCGGCAGGCGGCGGCGACGACGCTCCCGTGTTCGACTTATTGCTGGAGCAGCCGGCGCACCCCGCGACGACGAGTGCCACGCCGGCCACGCTGACGACGATCCCATGCCTCATCGCTGCTCTCCTTTATCAGCCGGGAATCTGGTAAGCGCACCTGCCGGTCGCATGTTCGGTGAGCGGGACGGGGTGGCCGTCGACGACGATCGCGCAGTCGTGCGGGCCACCGTCTTTGTCGGCGTAGTTCAGCGCGAGGTAGGGGTTTCCGTTCACCTGCACGGTCTGCGACCACGGCACCGAAACCCAGGTCGTGGTGCTCGCCGGGTACACCGGCGTTCCGGGGTCGGGAATGACGGAGTAGACGTCGCCGCCACCGAGGATCCGGTACACGACGGTGTGTTGCGCCGGACTCGCCTGGGCCGCGGGCAATAGAGCCGGCGGCGCGCCGCTCACCGCGGCGGCAACGGCCGCGCACAGGCCGATCGCGACGCTCGGCCGCAGGAGCGCGCTCGCAGTGCGCCCCCGTCCCGAGTCTGCGCGCGCGAGGTCACCCGCAGGCGAATTCGTTGACATGGCGTTCCCTTCGAGACGCGACTGCATGCAGCCGTGCCCTGTCGCTCTTCGTCGGATGACTCGTTCGTCGATGACAACCGCCGCCCGTGCGGTGCTTTCAGCAAACGCCCGGTACCGTCACCGAATCAATTAGGGATTTCCCTACACTTTGTCGTCGGCGGGGGCTCCGAAGTCCCGCGAGCGTGCGTGTCGGCACACCGACACGCCGGTGGTCGCGTACATTCGCGCACGCTCGCGACGGCGGCGAAGCCGCACGAGGTCGCGAAGAGGCCGAGCAGGCCGCGCTAGCCGCCCAGACAGCCCGGGCCGAGCAGCGCCTTGAGATCGCCCATCAGCGCGGGCGACGGGGTGACCCGCAGCGACGCGTCCAGCTCAAGCGTGGTGATCCGCTCGCCGCTGATCAGCCGCAGGTGCACCTGCGACGTGCCCGGATGGCGCGCCAGCACCTGTTTGAGCGCGGTCACCTTGTCGATAGTGCACTGCCGGGTGGGCAGGCTGACCGCGATCGGGCGATCGGCCTGGGCGGACGAGAAGTCCGGCACCACAAGCTCGTTGGCGATCAGCGCGATCCGGTCGTCGCGGATCGCCACCTTGGCGTTGACGAGCACCACGGCGTCGTCGGCGATGTCGGCCCCGTAGGCCGAGTACGACTGCGGGAAGAACAGCACCTCGATGCCGCCAGTGAGGTCCTCCAATTGGGCCGACGCCCAGGGCATCCCGTTCTTGTTCACCCGCCGGTTCACCGACGCCAGGATGCCGCCCACCCGCACCTGCGCCTCGTTGGGCACATCGCCGTCGAGGATGGCCGGGATCTGGGTGTCGACCTGGGCGGCCAGCAGGTGCGCCACCTTGTTCAGCGGGTGCCCGGACACGTACAGGCCCAGCATCTCCCGCTCCAGGGCCAGCTTGTGCTTGTCCTCCCACTCGTCGTCGGGGACCTTGATGGTGAACACCGCCTCGGTGCAGCCGTCATCCCCGCCGAACAGGTCGAACTGCCCTATCGCCTCGGCCTTCTTGGTGCCGAGCACCGAGTCGACGGCGTCGGTGTGCACCAGGAACAGGCCCTTGCGGGCATGGTTCAGCGAGTCGAACGCGCCCGCCTTGATCAGCGACTCCGTCACCTTCTTGTTGCAGGCCGAGATGTCGATCTTGTTCAGGTAGTCCGAGAAGTCGGTGAACTTGCCCTTCTCGTTGCGGGTCTTGATCAACGACCCGACCACGTTCGCGCCGACGTTGCGCACCGCACCCAGGCCGAACCGGATGTCCTGGCCGACCGACGCGAAGTTCACCAACGACTCGTTGACGTCGGGCGGCAGCACGGTGATGCCGAGCTTGCGGCAGTCGGCCAAGTACACCGCGGCCTTGTCCTTATCGTCGCCGACCGACGTCAACAGCCCGGCCATGTACTCGGCCGGGTAGTTCGCCTTCAGGTACGCGGTCCAGTAGGACACCAGGCCGTAGCCGGCTGCGTGCGACTTGTTGAACGCATAACCGGCAAAGGGAAGGATGGTGTCCCACAACGCCTTCACGGCCTTCTCGGAAAAGCCGTTGGTGGTCATGCCTTCGTAGAAGCCCTTGTACTCGGCCTCGAGCACCTCGAGCTTCTTCTTGCCCATCGCCTTGCGCAGCGCGTCGGCCTTGCCCATCGTGTAGGAGGCGACCTTCTGGGCGATGAACATGATCTGCTCTTGGTAGACGATCAGGCCGTAGGTCTCGGACAGGATCTCGCGCAGCGGCTCCTCGAGCTCCGGGTGGATCGGCTTGATCGCCTGCCGGTTGTTCTTCCGGTCGGCGTAGTCGTTGTGGGCGTTCATGCCCATCGGGCCGGGACGGTACAGCGCCAGCACGGCGACGATGTCGTTGAACTCGGTGGGCTGCATGCGGCGCAGCAGGTCGCGCATCGGGCCGCCGTCGAGCTGGAACACCCCCAGGGTGTCGCCCCGGCCCAGCAGCTCGTAGGTGGGCTTGTCGTCCAGCGGCACCGACTCCAGGTCGAGGTCGATTCCCCTGTTGGCCTTGATGTTCTCCAGCGCGTCACCGATGATCGTCAGGTTGCGCAGGCCCAGGAAGTCCATCTTCAGCAGGCCGATGGCCTCGCACGACGGATAGTCCCAGCCGGTGATGATCGCGCCGTCCTGCGGACGCTTCCACAGCGGGATGGCCTCGGTGAGCGGCTCGCTGCTCATGATCACCGCGCACGCGTGCACGCCGGCGTTGCGGATCAGGCCCTCCAGGCCGCGGGCCGTCTGGTAGATGGTGCGGACATCGGGGTCGGTCTCGATGAGGCCGCGGACCTCGGCGGCCTCCTTGTAGCGCTCGTGTGCCGGATCGGTGATGCCCGAGAGCGGGATGTCCTTGGCCATGATCGGCGGCGGCAGCGCCTTGGTAATCCGGTCGGCGATGGCGAAGCCGGGCTGGCCGTAGTGAATGCGGGCCGAATCCTTCAGCGCCGCTTTGGTTTTGATGGTGCCGAAGGTGATGACCTGGGCGACCCGGTCTTGGCCCCACTTGTCGGCGGCGTAACGCACCATCTCGCCGCGGCGGCGGTCGTCGAAGTCGATGTCGATGTCGGGCGCCGACGGGCGTTCGGGGTTGAGGAAGCGCTCGAACAGCAGCCCGTGCGGGATCGGGTCGATGTTGGTGATGCCCAGCGCGTAGGCCACCAGCGAACCGGCCGCCGAGCCACGCCCCGGCCCCACCCGGATGTCGACGGACCGCGCGTAGCTGATCAAGTCGGCGACGATCAGGAAGTACGCGGGAAAGCCCTTGTCGCAGATGACCTTGATCTCGTACTCGGCCCGATCGATGTAGTCCTGGCCGACGCCGGACGGGAATCGCCGCCGCAGCCCGGCCATCACCTCGTGGTGCAACCAGGTCGCCTGATCGTGCCCGTCGGGCACAGGGAAGACCGGCATGCGGTCTCGCGGCGCCCACACCTCGTCGTAGGGCTGCACCCGCTCGGCGATCAGCAACGTCGAGTCGCAGGCGCCGGGCACCGTGTCGTCCCAGATCGCCCGCATGTCCGCGGCCGACTTCAGGTAGTAGCCGTCGCCGTCGAACTTGAACCGGTTGGGATCGGACAGCGTCTTGCCGGTCTGCACGCAGAGCAGCGCCTCGTGGTTGTGCGCGGCGTCACGGGTGACGTAATGGCAGTCGTTGGTCGCCAACGGCGGGATGCCGAGCTTGCGGCCGATCTCGAGCAGGCCCTCGCGGACCCGCTGCTCGATGGACAGCCCGTGGTCCATCAGCTCCAGGAAGTAGTTGTCCGCGCCGAAGATCTCGCGCCACTTGGCGGCCGATTCCAGCGCCTCGCGGTCGTGCCCCAGGCGAAGGCGGGTCTGCACCTCACCCGACGGGCAGCCGGTGGTGGCGATGATGCCCTCGGCGTGTTCGGCGATGAGCTCGGCGTCCATCCGCGACCACTTGCCCAGCTGGCCCTCGAAGGAGGCCAGCGAGGACAGCTTGAACAGATTGCGCAGCCCGGTAGCGTTCTCGGCCACCATCGTGAGGTGCGTGTAGGAGCCGCTGCCCGAGACGTCGTCGGATTTCTGACCAGGGTCGCCCCACAGGATCCGGCGGGTATCGAAGCGGGAAGCGGGAGCGATGTACGCCTCGACCCCGATGATCGGCTTGATCCCGGCCTTGCTCGCCGCGTTGTAGAACTCGCTTGCCCCGAACATGTTTCCGTGGTCGGTCATCCCGACCGCGGGCATCCCCAGCCGCTCCACCTCGGTCAGCATCGGGGTGATCTTCGCGGCGCCGTCCAGCATCGAGTACTCGGTGTGGTTATGCAGGTGCACGAAGGACGACTGACTCATAGGGACGTCAGTCTATGACCGAGGACCGACACGTTTCGGGCGTGTCGCGAAGTGTGTCCGAAAGTCCGCGCTCCGGGGCGCCGGATCTATTGTGGGCGTCATGACGCAGACCGCCGACCGTGCCGCGGAGTCGTCGCCGTGGTCACCGCGGGAGTCGGAGATGCTCGCGGTGACGCTGCGGTTGCTGCAGGAGCATGGCTACGAGCGGCTGACGGTGGACGCCGTCGCCGCCGCCGCTCACGCGAGCAAGGCCACGGTGTATCGGCGCTGGCCGTCGAAGGCCGAGCTCGTGCTGGCCGCCTTCATCGAGGGCATTCGCCAGGTCGCGATCGCTCCCCAGACCGGCACGCTGCGGGGTGACCTGCTCCAGATCGGCGAGACCTGCGCCGAGCAGGGCCGCCAGCACGCCAGCACGATCCGCGCCGTCCTCGTCGAGGTGTCGCGCCACCCCGCCCTCCGCGAGGCCATGCAGCACCAGTTCCTCGACCAGCGCAAGGCGCTGCTCGACCACGTGCTGAGCCAGGCCGTCGAGCGCGGCGAGATCGCCGAGGCCGCGATCACCGACGAGCTCTGGGACCTCCTGCCCGGCTACCTGATCTTTCGCTGCATCATCCCCGGCCGCCCACCCACCTGGCGCACCGTGCAGGCCCTCGTCGACGAGTTCATCCTCCCGGGGCTGATGGGGCGCACTGGCTAGGCGCCACCGTGGGGTTGCGGCGGCGAATCCGCGGCGCAACTACTCCACGTCGAGCGCACTCGACCGGCGCGGCCCGCGCCGCAAAGAGTGTACGGGTCCGTCTCTTGTGCAGTACGAATCAGTACCGTACTGTTTACCCAACGACGGCGAGATTTGCCGTATCGCCCGAACATCGAAAGGCAAACGGGTGAAACGGATTCCGATTGGGCGTCTCGTGAAACGGGGGTGGATGATGCTCGTCGCCGTGCTGGTCGTCAGCCTGACCGGGTTCGCCATCTTCCGGTTGCACGGGATCTTCGGCACGAACGACACCACCTCGAGCAACAGCGGGCTCGCCAACGAGATCGTGCCGTTCAACCCCAAACAGGTGGTCCTCGAGGTCTTCGGCGCACCCGGGGCCGTGGCGACCATCAACTACCTGGACGTGAACGCCCAACCACAGCAGGTCACGAACGCACCGCTGCCCTGGTCGTTCACGATCACCACGACGGAACCCGCCGTTCTGGGCAACGTGGTGGCGCAGGGCAGCGGTGACACCCTGGGGTGCCGCATCACCGTCAACGGCGAGGTCAAGGACGAGCGCACCGTCAACGAAGCCGACGCCTACACCTTCTGCCTGGACAAGTCGGGATGAGTAACGAAGACCAGCCGCGGCCCCGCGTGCCCCACACCATCCGTCGCCTCGCGCTGCCGATCCTGCTGTTCTGGGTGGCGCTCGCCGCCCTGACCAACATCGCGGTGCCGCAGCTCGAAGACGTCGGCAAGACCCACAACGTCGCGCTGAACTCGCCCGACGCACCGTCGCTCAAGGCGATCAAGCGGATCGGTCAAGCGTTCAAGGAGTTCGACACCGACAGCTCCGCCATGGTCGTCCTGGAGGGCGACAAGCCCCTGGGGGGCGACGCGCACCGGTTCTACGACACGATGATCCGCAAGCTCGAGCAGGACAAGAGGCACGTCGAGCACGTCCAGGATTTCTGGGGCGACACCCTGACGGCGGCCGGGTCGCAAAGCACCGACGGCAAGGCGGCGTACGTTCAGGTGTTCCTGGCCGGCAATCAGGGCTCGGCGCTGGCCAACGAGTCCGTTGGCGCCGTCCGCGACATCGTCGAGCACACGCCGCCGCCGCCGGGCGTCAAGGCCTACGTCACCGGCGCGGCGCCGCTCATCTCCGACCAGTTCGACGTCGGCAGCAGGGGCACCGCAAAGGTCACCGCGATCACCGTCGGCGTCATCGCCGTGATGCTGTTCTTCGTCTACCGGTCCGTGCTCACGACGCTGCTCGTGCTCATCACGGTGCTGATCGAGATGTCCGCCGCCCGGGGCATCGTCGCGTTCCTCGGCAATGCGGGCATCATCGGGCTCTCGACGTACGCGACGAACCTGCTCACGTTGCTGGTGATCGCCGCCGGAACGGACTACGCGATCTTCGTGGTCGGCCGCTACCAGGAAGCGCGCGGGGCCGGCGAGGACCGAGAACGGGCCTTTTACACCATGTTTCACGGCACCGCCCACATCGTGCTCGGTTCCGGCCTCACCGTCGCCGGCGCGGTGGCGTGTCTGAGCTTCACCCGGCTGCCGTATTTCCAGAGCCTGGGGGTCCCCGCCGCCATCGGCATCGTCGTCGCCCTGATCGCCTCGCTCACGCTGGGCCCGGCCATGCTCACCCTGGGCGCGCTGGTCGGCATCTTCGACCCGAAACGCGCGATGCGGACCCGGGGATGGCGGCGGATCGGCACGGCCATCGTCCGCTGGCCCGCGCCCGTCCTAACCGCGGCCTGCGCGTTGGCCCTCATCGGCCTGCTCGCGTTGCCCGGCTACAAGACGAGCTACGACACCCGTCCCTACATGCCCGCCGACGCGCCGGCCAACATCGGCTACACCGCCGCCGAACGGCACTTCTCCCGGGCCCGGCTGGAGCCCGAGCTGCTGATGGTCGAGTCGGACCACGACATGCGCGATCCGGCCGACATGCTCATCCTGGACCGGGTGGCCAAGGCGGTCTTTCACGTGCCCGGCATCGCCCAGGTGCAGGCCATCACCCGGCCGCTGGGCACCCCCCTCGACCACAGCTCGCTGGCGTTCGTGGTGAGCAATCAGAGCGCCGCGCAGCAGGAAAACCTGACGTATCAACGGGATCGCGCGGACGACCTGCTCAAGCAGGCCGGCGAACTCGCCAAGACGATCAACATCTTGAAGCAGCAGTACGCGCTGCAGCAGCAGCTCGCCGCCGCCACCCACAGCGAAACCCAAAGCTTCCACGACACGGTCGCCACCATCCAGGATCTGCGCGACAAGATCGCCAATTTCGACGACTTCTTCCGGCCGATCCGCAGCTACTTCTACTGGGAACGGCACTGCTTCGACATCCCGGCCTGCTGGGCGATCCGGTCCGTCCTGGACGCGCTCGACGGCATCGACCAGCTCACCGAGAAGTTCGAAAACCTCACGGCCACCTTGGACAAGCTCGACGAGCTGCAGCCCAAACTGGTGGCGCTCATCCCGCCCCAGATCGACAGCCAGGAGACCAATCGCGAACTGGCACTGGCCAGCCACGCCACCCAGGCCGGCATCAACGCCCAGACCCAGGCCGCGATCGACAACGCGACGGCGCTGGGGCGCGCGTTCGACGCCGCGAAGAACGATGACAGTTTCTATCTGCCGCCCGAGGTGTTCAGCAATCCCGACTTCAAGCGCGGCCTGAAACTGTTCCTCTCCCCCGACGGCAAGGCGGCCCGCATGATCGTCACCCATGAGGGCGATCCGGCTACGCCACAGGGTATTTCACACATCGACCCGATCGCCCGGGCCGCGCACGAGGCGCTGAAGGGGACGCCGATGGCCGACGCCCAGATCTACATCGGCGGCACCGCGGCCACCTACAAGGACATCCAGGACGGCGCCAAGTACGACCTGATGATCGTCGCGTTCGCCGCCCTCAGCCTCATCCTGCTGATCATGATGATCATCACGAGGAGCCTGATCGCCGCGCTGGTCATCGTGGGCACGGTGGCGCTTTCGCTGGGAGCGTCGTTCGGCTTGTCGGTGCTGGTGTGGCAGTATGTCTTCGGGATCCAGCTGTACTGGGTGGTGTTGGCGCTGGCCGTCATCCTGCTGCTGGCGGTGGGCTCCGACTACAACCTGCTGCTGATCTCCCGATTCAAGGAGGAGATCCACGCCGGGCTCAAGACCGGGATCGTCCGCGCGATGGCCGGGTCCGGATCGGTGGTCACCTCCGCCGGTCTGGTCTTCGCGGTGACGATGTGCGCGTTCGTGTTCAGCGGTTTCCAGGTCCTCGGTCAGATCGGAACCACCATCGGACTGGGCCTGCTGTTCGACACGCTGATCGTCCGCTCGTTCATGACGCCTTCCGTTGCAACGCTTCTCGGGCGCTGGTTCTGGTGGCCGCAGCGGGTGCGCCCGCGGCCGGCAAGCTCGATGCTGCGCCCGTACGGGACCCGGGCCGCGGTGCGCCAGCTGCTGCTGTGGGAGGACGGCGACGCG
This sequence comes from Mycobacterium sp. 050134, assembly GCF_036409085.1. Lineage (NCBI taxonomy): Bacteria > Bacillati > Actinomycetota > Actinomycetes > Mycobacteriales > Mycobacteriaceae > Mycobacterium > Mycobacterium sp. 050134. The sequence continues at coordinate 60,661 of NZ_JAZGLV010000006.1, read as the reverse complement.
GCGGTGATGCCCGGCAGGTCGAAGTAGCTAGCCGTACAGCTCGACGAATTGTTGCAGCGACTTCTGCACGTCGCCTTTGACGGCCCGGGCCGCCGCCGAACCGACCGGCCCGAACAACGGCCGTCCGCCCAGCTCCAGGCGCACCCCGAGCGTGGAGCCGTCGTTGGTGGGGCGCACGGTCAGGCTCACGGCGTACTTCGCGCCGCCCTTGCCCGAGCCCGAGAGCGCGACCTGATGCGGCGGGTCCCACTCGGTCACCGTCCACGTCACCCGGTTGCGGAAACCCTTGGCGCGCGCCACTCCCACGACCTGCGTGCCGACGGCCAGCTCGTCGGGGAGGTCGCTGCGCCAACCCTCGTGCATGACCAGCCAATCCCCCAGGTCCGACAGGTCGGAGACGCGGTCCCACATGTCCTGGGGGCTCATGGGCACGTCCGCGGTCAGGTCTACGGCCGCCATGGCTCGCCCCCAGCGCCCGCGCTGCGTCCACGAGACATCAACGACGGCGACGTTTTCCGGCGTGTCGTCGCAACCAGTGCTGTGTCGCGGACGCCGGGGTCGGGCGTCCGGACCGACGCGTCGGGGGCGTTCGGCTCCACGGCCGCCATCAGCGGTCGGGCCCGCCGCGGAGTCGCTGACCGATTCTCAGCGCGGGCAGGAGCAGGCTCCGGGGGGCATATCTGCCGCCGGCGCTGGCCGCCTTCGGCACCACGCCCGGCACCACGCTGCGCCTGCCCACGAGCATTCCCCCGATCGCGGCTTCGGCGACGTCGCGGGGCGACACCTGCGCGGCGGGGATGCTGAACCGCTCGGCGTTGGCGATCTCGGCCCATTCGGTGGGGACGGGGCCGGGGCACAGCGCGGTGACCGATACGCCGGTGCCGTGCAACTCCTCGTGGACGGCCTCCGAAAACGTCTGTACGAACGCCTTACTCGCCGAGTAGACCGCCATGTAGGGAAGCGGCTGGAAGCCGGCGATGGAGGCGATGTTCAGCACCGCTCCGGCACCCCGCTCGACCATGCCGGGAAGCGCCGCGTGGGTGAGCTCCATCAGCGCCAGCGCGTTGAGGGTGACCTGCTCGCTCTCCCGCTCGACCGGCAGCGTGTAGAAGAGTCCGCTGGTGCCGAAACCGGCGCTGTTGCACAGGCCGGCCATCGGCTCGGTGCGCAGCCGGTCGGCCAGCTTCGCGCGGCCTTCGCCGTCGCTGAGGTCCAGCGGCAGCACCTCGACCGCGACCGAGTTCTCCTGTCCGACTTCGTTGGCGAGCTCGTCGAGGCGCTCGCGGCGGCGTGCCACCAGCAGCAGTGGGAAGCCACGGCGGGCCAGGCCGCGGGCCAGTTCTGCGCCGATGCCCGAGGAGGCGCCCGTGATGACGACGGTGGTGTGGGTGTCGGGTTTGGGAAGGCTCATGGTGTCACCAATCTATCCCGGGTCACCAATGTATTCCGCGGGTGGCACGCACGAATGCCTCGCTTCTCTTGTCGAATTCCTTGCCGTCGGTGGACGATTCGCCGCCCTTGGCGGCATCCGAGTCTTCGAACATCGCGAAGGCGCGGTTGCGCACCCGATCCATCACCGCGGGGTTGACGGCGTCGGCGACGGCGGCGAACTGGCCGAACGGCGAGCTGGCCCGCCGGGGGCGGTGCACGATCGCGTCCGCGATCACGCCGGCCGCCTGGTCGGGTGTCAGCGCCGGGAACTTGTCGTACAACGTCGTGGGGCTGATCATCGGCGTGCGCACCAGCGCCATGTGCACGGTGGTGAACCTGACGTTGTCGTTGACGGTTTCGGCCTGCAGCGCGTCACAGAGGCTGTCCAGCGCCGCCTTGCTCGCGATGTAGGCACCGAAGCGCGGCGCGCGGGTCTGCACGCCGACCGAGGAGACGTTGACGATCTGACCGTAGCCGCGCTCGCGCATCCCGGGTATGAACTTGAGGATGAGTTGCACGGCGCCGAGGTAGTTCAGCTGCATGGTCCGCTGGTAGTCGTGGATCCTGTCGTAGGACAGAGCCAGCGAGCGTCGAATGGACCGACCCGCGTTGTTGACCAGGATGTCGACTCCCCCGAGATCGGCGAGGACCCGGTCGGCCATCTCGGCGATGGCGTCCGTGTCGGCCAGGTCGCACGGGTACACGTGGGCGGTCCCGCCGCTGCCCTGGATCTCGTCGGCGACCTTCTCAAGGTTTTCCTGGGTGCGCGCGACCAGCACCACCTGCCCCCCGGCCTCCGCGATCTTCTTCGCGGCCGCCTCGCCGATTCCGGACGACCCCCCGGTGATGAGGGCCGTCCGCCCCTGTACTGCGTCCTCGAGCGTGCGCCCCTGAACCGCGTCCAGCAGGTTCCTCAGGTAGAAGGGCCGGTATCGGCCGGCGGAGTTGGGGGTGTTGATGATGTTCGACACCGCCGCGAGCGGCTTCTCAACCAACGCACTGGACACCGCCGCGATCGGCTTTTCCACCAGATTCGTCAAGTCGCCGAGGTTCATCGGTCTTCGCTCCTGAGGTCGGCCCCCCGACCGCGGGGGGCCCGGGCCACCGGGCGGGGCAGTGTGGGTGATGTGACGTCTGTCATAAGGCCAACCTAGGACATCGCTGCGCCGCCGGATGCAGATTTCCGTCAGGTAAACGCCGGCGAGGCCTCACAGCGGAGCGTCCGGTTCGGGCACCTGCGGGCAATGCCGTTGTTACACAGGGTAATCGACGGGTGATCGCGGACTAACTGGCGGGCAACGCCGAGATGTTCCAATCGCTGTTATGAAAATTCTGGCGCACTTCCGCAAACCCGAGCCGGCGACCATCTACGACCGCATCGGCGGGCACGAGGCCCTCGAGGTGGTGGTCGAGGACTTCTATGCCCGCGTGCTCGCCGACGAGCAGCTGTCCGGTTTCTTCAGCGGGACCAACATGAACCGCCTCAAGGGCAAACAGGTCGAATTCTTTGCGGCCGCCCTCGGCGGGCCGGAGCCCTACACCGGGGCGCCGATGAAGCAGGTCCATCAGGGCCGCGGCATCACCATGCTGCACTTCAACCTGGTGGCCGGGCATCTCGCCGACGCGTTGGGCGCGGCCGGGGTGCCGTCCGCAACGGTGGCGGAGATCCTCGGCGCCATCGCGCCGCTGGCACCGGAGATCGCCACCAGCGACGCCGCGAAGGTCTGAGCGACTTTCGCCCAGCCTTTCGTCGTTCACCAAGATCGCGGGCAGGGCTGCCATCACGTGCCCACCACGACCACGCCGGCAATTTCGCCGACAAGAAAACCGCCGGCGTAGGGCGTGTCGCGCACCGGATGCGCCGCGCAGCCGGTAGTCAGCTCGTATGAGACTGGTCGTGGCGTGCGCCGCGGCGCTGCTACTGGGCGCCTGCGGCTCGAAAACCGCTTCTCCCCCGCCCAATTCCGGCACTACATCGTCCGGCACTGCAGCGTCCGCCAATGCGCCGGCCACCAGCACGTCGGCCGCCGCCGGCACCTTCGACTGCGCCCGGCCGGCGAACCCCGCCCAGCAGTTGGTCTGCAACGATCCGCAGCTGACCGGGCTCGACCACCGGGTGCAGACCGCCTACCAGCAGGCGCTGGGGCGTCCCGGCGCCGACACGGCGGGGCTCAACAGCGCACAGGGCGCGTGGACGGCGGTTCGCGACGGCTGCGGCGGGGCCGCCGACACGCGGCCCTGCCTAGAGGAGGCGTACCAGACCCGGTTGGTGCAGCTCGCGATCGCCGACCCGGCCACGGCAGCCCCGCCCGTGGTGACCTACAACTGCCCCGCCGGTTCCGGGCCGCTGACCGCGCAGTTCTACAACCAGTTCGACCCGCAGACGGCGGTGCTGAACTGGAAGGGGACGCAGCAGATCCTGTTCATCAGGCCGGCCGCCAGCGGCGCCCACTACGGCAACCGCGGCGCCGACTTCTGGGAGCACCAGGGCGACGTGAACGTCGAGCTGGGCGGCACCAAGTTCGTCTGCCACACGCAATGAGTCGCACCTTCGACGACCTGGTGGCGGAGGCCGAGGAGGCTCCCGTCGACGGCTGGGACTTCTCCTGGCTGGACGGACGGGCAACCGAGGAGCGGCCGTCGTGGGGCTACCAGCGGCTGATGAGCGATCGGCTGGCCGCCGTCTCCGCGGCGCTCGACATCGACACCGGCGGCGGGGAGGTGCTCGCCGGCGCGACTCGATTCCCGCCCACGATGGCGGCGATCGAGTCGTGGCCGCCCAACGCCGCGTTGGCCACCAAGCTCCTGCACCCCCGCGGCGTGGTGGTGGTCGCCACCGGCGACGACCCCGGGTTGCCGTTCGCAGACGAGGCGTTCGACCTCGTGACCAGCCGCCACCCGATCGACGTGCGGTGGGCCGAAATCGCCCGGGTGCTGCGGCCGGGCGGCCGCTACCTCGCCCAGCAGATCGGGCCGGCGACGATGGCCGAGCTGGTCGAACACTTCGTCGGGCCGCAGCCGGAGAAATGGGCCGAACTACACCCCGACACCCAGCGCGCGCGGGCCGAGGCCGCCGGCCTCCGAGTGGTCGACCTCCGGATGGAGCGGATGCGGGCCGAGTTCTTCGACATCGGCGCCGTCATCTACTTCCTGCGCAAGGTGGTCTGGACCGTTCCCGACTTCACGGTGCAGCGCTACCGCGACCGGTTGGTCGAGCTCCACGAGCGCATCGCGGCGGACGGCCCCTTCGTCGCCCACTCCACCCGGGTCCTCGTCGAGGCCCGCAAGCCGGCTGAGTGATCGCAAGCGCGGCGAAGCCGGGCGCTGGGGGCACCCCCAGCGAAGCTTGGGGGACGGGTCGCGACCATCAGACTGATCAGGCCTCGTCGCGCAGGACGTCCAGCGCGTGCTGCAGATCGGCCGGGTACGGGCTGACGAACTCCACCCGCCTACCATCGGCCGGATGGGCGAACGCCAACGATCGCGCATGCAGCCATTGGCGTTCCAGCCCAAGTCTTTTCGCCAATTTGGGGTCCGCCCCGTATACCAGGTCACCGCAGCACGGATGATGCAGCGCCGAGAAGTGCACCCGGATCTGGTGCGTGCGGCCGGTCTCAAGGTGCACGTCCAGCAGGCTCGCGGCGACGAACGCCTCGAGGGTGTCGTAATGGGTGAGGCTGTGGCGGCCGTCGGTGGTGACCGCGAACTTCCACTCCCCACCGCGGTGGCGGCCGATCGGCGCGTCGATGGTCCCGCTGGACGGGTCCGGATGCCCCTGCACCAGCGCGTGGTACCGCTTTTCGACGGTGCGCTGCTTGAACGCCCGCTTGAGCACCGTGTACGCCCGCTCGGACAGCGCCACCACCATCACACCGGAGGTGCCGACGTCGAGGCGGTGCACGATGCCCTGCCGCTCGGGCACGCCGGAGGTGGTGATCCGGTACCCGGCGGCGGCCAGTCCGCCGAGCACGGTCGGTCCGCTCCAGCCGACCGAGGCGTGCGCCGCCACCGCGGCGGGCTTGTCGACGACGACGATGTCGTCGTCGGAATACAGGATCGTCATGCCCTCAATGTCGACGGGGGTGTTCTGCGGCGGGGCCGGCGCCTCCGGCAGCCGGACCTGCAGCCACGCCCCACCGGTCAGCCGGTCGGACTTGCCGGCCTGCACGCCATCCAGCTCGACGCCGCCGTCTTCGGCGATGGCTGCGGCGGCGCTGCGGGACACCCCCAGCAGGCGCGCCAGTCCCGCGTCGACGCGCATGCCCGTCAACCCTTCCGGAACGGGCATCGAACGGTCGGTCAACGCTGACCGGCTTTCCGCGGCTCGGCGGCGTCCCCGTCGGCCCTGCGCCGACCGACGGCGTCGAAGTCGTAGCCGAACACCGACAGCACCACCAGCAGGATGGCGCCGCCGACGACCGCCGGGTCGGCCACGTTGAACACCGGCCACCAACCGACCGACAGGAAGTCCACGACGTGGCCGCGGAGCGGGCCGGGAGCGCGGAAGAAGCGGTCCACCAGGTTGCCCATCGCGCCCCCGAGGATCATCCCCAGGCCCACCGCCCACCACGGCGAGACCAGCCGCCGGCCCATCCAGAAGATCCCGGCCACCACGCCGGTGGCGATCAGCGTGAGCAGCCAGGTGTAGCCCGTCGCCATCGAGAAGGCGGCGCCGGAATTGCGCACCAGGGTCCAGGTGACCGTGTCACCGATGATCGACACGGGCTGGCCCGGCGGCAGCAGCCTGACCGCCAGCACCTTGGTAACGACGTCCAGGGTCAACACGACGGCCGCCACCGACAACAGGAGCCGCAACCGCCTCGGCGGCCGCGGCGCGGGAGCCGCCGACTCCCCTCCAGCCTTCTCGGCTGAGGTCACCGGCTCGGTCGATCGTTCCTCAGGCACTCTCTCATCATCCCCTAATCCGGCCGCGGGCCGGCCGAAGTTCGCCGGCAGCGTGCGCGATGATTTCTACTATGGCCCGCCTGACCGTCATCGCCACCGGCGGCACGATATCGACCAGCACCGGTGCCGACGGGGTCCGCCGGCCGGCACGCCGCGGAGCGGACCTAACGGCGGCCCTGGGCGCGGCGCACGACGTCGACGTCGTCGACGTGTCGGCCGTCGACAGCTCGGAGCTGACGCTCGGCGACTGGGACCGGATCGGGGCCGCGGTCCGATCCGCCGTCGACGGGGGCGCCGACGGCGTCGTCGTCACCCACGGCACCGACACCCTGGAGGAGACCGCCCTGTGGCTCGACCTCACGTATGGCGGGTCGGCGCCGGTGGTCCTGACCGGCGCCATGCGCAGCGCCGACGCTCCCGACGCCGACGGCCCGGCCAACCTGCGCGACGCGCTGGCGCTGGCGGCCAGCCCGGCCGCCCGTGACCTCGGAGTACTGGTGTGTTTCGCGGGCCGGGTGCTGCAGCCGCTGGGCATGTACAAGGTCGCGACGCAGGACCTCAGCGGCTTCACCGGCGAGCTGCTCGGCACGGTCGACGGCGCCGTCTCGCTGACCGGCGCGAAGACCCGGCCGCTCCTGGGAGAGCTCAGCGCCGCCGCCGCGCCGCGGGTCGACATCGTCGCGGTCTACCTGGGCAGTGACGGGGTGGCGCTGGATGCGTGTGTTTCCGCGGGGGCGCGGGCCGTGGTGCTCGAGGCGCTGGGTTCGGGCAACGCGGGAGCCGCGGTCGTCGACGCCGTGCGCCGGTGGTGCGCCGACGGCGTGACCGTCGCGGTGTCCACGCGGGTGCCGGGCGGGCGGGTCGGCGCCGGCTACGGCCCCGGACACGCCATGGCCGCGGCCGGCGCGCTGATGGTGCCGCGGGTGCGGCCCCCGCAGGCCCGGATCCTGCTGATGGGCGCGCTGGCTGCGCAACTACCGGTCGCCGAGATCATCGGCCGGTGGGGCTGAGTCGACGGCGGCCTCCAGGGCCTGCAGGACGCCGACGTAATCCGGCCAGTCCAGGGAGTCGACGGGGTTGGTCTTGACCAGCTCGTCGGTGCCGACGGCGAACGTCCGGGCCTGTCCCGGCCCAGACGAGCGGGTCTCGAAGCGCACCGTGACGACTCCATGGCCGGCGCCCTGCACCCAGCCGTGCCCGAATTCGCGGTGCGCGACGTCATCTCCCACCCGCCACCCCGCATCGCCTCCCACCGGCCACCCCGGTTCCCGCGCCGGGGCGAACATCGCCTCGGTCGCGGTTTCTGGGGGCTGGCTCTCCAGCGGGTCACCCGCCAGATCGAGGTCCGGGAAGAGCGACTCCTGCCGCACGTCGCTTAACCCCGAAAACCCCACGCCGAGAAGGCGAATCGGCCCGATCTCGCGGGGGTCGAGCAGCAGGCGGCGGGCCACGGCGACGAGCGCGCCGGGTTCGGTCGTCGCATACGGCAGCGTGGCCGAACGGGTCAGCGTGCTCATGTCGGACTTCTTCAGTTTCACCGTCACGGTCCGCGCGCCGCGCCCGTCGCGCAGCAGGCGTTGGTGCGCGTGTTCGGCGATCGGGCCGATGGCCTCGTGCAGCTGCTCGAGGCTGCCGAGGTCGACCGCGAAGGTGGACTCGGCACTGATCTGCTTGGCCTCGGCCCGCTCGGCGACGGGCCGGTCGTCGATGCCGCGCGCCAGGCGGTGTAGCGCGGGGCCGATCGTCGCGCCCAGGATGTTGGCCGCCTCCGCGTCGGTCAGGGCGGCCAGTTGCCCGATCGTTTCGATCCCGAGCCGGTGCAGCTTCTCCTCGGCGACCGGGCCGATCCCCCACAGCCGCCGCACCGGCAGCCCGTCCAGCAGCAGCCGTTCCTCGGCCCGTCGGACCACCCGGATGCCGTCCGGCTTGGCCAGGCCCGACGCGATCTTGGCGATCTGCTTGCCCGAGCCCGCACCGACGGAGGCGGTCAGGCCCGTCTCCTCGCGCACCCGGCCCCGCAAGCCTTCGCAGAACTCCTCGACCTCTTCGGCCGACGCCCCGGCGAGCTGCGGCGGTTCGGCGAAGCCCTCGTCGAAGGACAGCTGCTCGACGACGGGCACCATGGCGCGCACCGTTTCGAAGACCCGCCGGCTGGCCAGCCCGTAGACCACGCCGCGCGGCGGCAACACCACAGCGCTGACGCCGATCAGCCGGCGCGCCTGGTGCATCGGCATGGCCGACCGCGCCCCGTACACGCGGGCCTCGTAGCTGGCGCCTGCCACCACACCGCGTCCGCCCAGCCCGCCGACCAGCACCGGCCGCCCCCGCAGGGTCGGTCGGGTCAGTTGCTCGACGGACGCGAAGAACGCATCCATGTCCAGGTGCAGCACCCAGCGGGACTCCACACTGGGGAATGCTAGGCCCGGCCCGTCGCCCGTCGCGGCGTACCGCGCCGCGCGGGCCACATCATCCGCGGAATCGTTTGCTGGAAAACGCATTTCGTAATGTGGAGGGTGTGTCCGGCGCCGATGGACCGGACGGGGCCGTAGGACGGAGTGCTAGCAATGTCACCTGAACCCTCATCTTCACCGGAGTTGTACCGGCTCCGGGACGTGGCGGAGTCCTTCGGGGTGGACGCCGCGCGGTATGACCGGGCGCGCCCGAGCTATCCCGAGGCGCTGATCCAGCGCGTCGTCGCCGCCAGCCCCGGGGTCGAGTTCCTCGATGTCGGCTGCGGCACGGGCATCGGGGCGAGGCAGTACCGGGCGGCCGGTCGCACGGTGCTGGGCGTCGACGTGGACGCGCGAATGGCGGACTTCGCCCGGAGCACCGGGATTGAGGTGGAGGTCGGCAAGTTCGAGGATTGGGACGCCAGGGGCCGCACCTTCGACGCCGTCGTCGCCGGGCAGGCCTGGCACTGGGTCGACCCCGTGCGGGGCGCCGAAAAGGCCGCGCGGGTGCTGCGCCCGCGCGGGCTGCTGGCGGTGTACTGGCACGTCTTCGACCCGCCGCGCGAGGTCGGCGACGCCTTCGACGAGGCCCTGCACCGGGTGGCGCCCGACGCGCCGCTGCAGCACCGGGCGTCCGACGGCAGCGAGGTGGGCAATCCCGCCTTCGACCTGCAGGAGGGCAATCTCCGGCGGGCCCTCGAGGGCGTCCGGGCGACCGGCGAGTTCGGCGAACCCGAGCAGTGGCGGTTCGAATGGGAGCGGCATTACAGCCGCAACGAATGGCTGGACCACCTGCCGACCATGGGCACGCTCACCCAGCTCGCCCCGGACCAGGTCGCGACCGTGCTGGAGCCCGTGGCGGCCGCGCTCGACTCGATCGGCGGCGGCTTCACCATGCACTACGTCACGCTGGCCGCCGCGGCGACCCGCAACGGGGGCTGACCGACCGTCACGCCTTGGCGATGCTCACCCGCACACCGTCGCCGATCTCGGCCCCGTCCGCCGGTTCCCCGAACTCGAAGCCGGTCGCGAGGATCTCCCCCGCGATCAGGTCGCGGTGGGTCTCCGCCCAGCCCAGGCGCTCGGCGGGCACCGCCATCACCACGGAGATCCGGTCGGACACGTCCAGCCCGGTCGACTTGCGCAGCTCCTGGAGCTCGCGGATGCGGTCCTTCGCCCAGCCCTCGGCCTCCAGCTCCGGGGTGACGGTGCCGTTGAGCACGACCAGGCCCGCGCCGTCGGCCAGCGCGGCGGTGGACTCGGGCTCGGCGGCCACCAGCCGTGAGCTGTACTCCTCGGGCTGCAGCACCGCCGGGCCCGCGGTCAGGGTGCCGTCGGCGTTGACGACGCCCTCGCCGGCCTTGACCGCCTTGATCGCGGCCTGCACGTCCTTGCCCAGGCGTGGCCCCGCCACGCGGGCGTTGACGGTCAACTCGAAACGGCCGTAGGCGTCGATGGCGTCGGTCAGCTCGACGGACTTGACATTCAGCTCGTCGGCGATCAGGTCCACGAACGGCTCCAGTCGCCGCGGATCATCGACCGCCACAGTCAATTTCGGCAGCGGCAGCCGGACGCGCAGCTTTTTGGCCTTGCGCAGCGACGACGCGGCCGAGCACACCTCGCGGACCTGGTCCATCGCGGCGACCAGGTCGGGGTCGGCGGGCACCACGCCGTTGTCCGGCCAGTCGGTGAGGTGAACCGAGCGCCCGCCGGTCAGGCCACGCCAGACGATCTCGGTGACCGACGGCAGCAGCGGGGCGGCCAGCCGTGCCGTCACCTCCAACACGGTGTGCAGCGTGTCGATGGCCTCGGGATCTTCTTCCCAGAAGCGCGAACGCGACCGGCGCACATACCAATTGGTCAGCGCCTCGGTGAACAGGCGCAGGTGTTCGCAGGCCCGGGAGATGTCACAGGCCTCCATCTCGTTGGTCAGGTCGTCGCGCAGGTCGGACAGCTTGGCCAGGATGTAGCGGTCCAGCACGTGCGTCGAATCGGTGCGCCAGGCGCCAGCTTTGGGCGCGTAGAGCGCCAGGAAGCTGTACGCGTTCCACAGTGGCAGCTGCACCTGCCGCACGCCCTCGCGGATGCCCTGCTCGGTGACGATGAGGTTGCCGCCGCGCAGGATCGGCGAGGCCATCAGGAACCAGCGCATGGCGTCGGAGCCGTCGCGGTCAAACACCTCGCTGACGTCGGGGTAGTTGCGCAGCGACTTGCTCATCTTCTGCCCGTCTGACCCGAGTACGATCCCATGTGCCACACAGGTTTTGAACGCCGGACGGTCGAACAAGGCGGTGGCAAGCACGTGCAGGGTGTAGAACCAGCCGCGGGTCTGGCCGATGTACTCGACGATGAAGTCCCCCGGGTAGTGGGTGTCGAACCACTGTTCGTTCTCGAACGGGTAGTGCACCTGGGCGTACGGCATCGAACCGGAGTCGAACCAGACGTCGAGCACGTCGGGGATGCGCCGCATCCTGCTGCGGCCGGTCGGGTCATCGGGGTTCGGACGGGTGAGCTCGTCGATATAGGGCCGGTGCAGATTGGTCGGACGCACGCCGAAGTCGCGCTCGAGTTCGGCCAGGCTGCCGTAAACGTCGATGCGCGGATAGGCGGGGTCGTCGGACTTCCACACCGGAATCGGCGTACCCCAGTAGCGATTTCGCGAGATCGACCAGTCGCGGGCGCCCTGCAGCCACTTGCCGAACTGGCCGTCCTTGACGTGGTCGGGATGCCACGTGATCTGTTGGTTGAGCTCGACCATGCGGTCGCGGAATTCCGTGACGGCAACAAACCATGACGAAACCGCCCGGTAGATCAGCGGGTTGCGGCAGCGCCAGCAGTGCGGGTAGGGGTGCTCGTATGTCTCGTGGCGCACCAGGACCGCGCCGTTGGCGTCGGCCGGGCCACCGCCGCTCTTCAGGTCGCGGATGATCTGTGCGTTGGCCGCGAAGACGTGCTGCCCCTGGTAATCCGGGACGGTGGCGTCGAAGCGGCCCCGCGCGTCAACCGGTGTCACCGGCACGATGCCGACCTTGTCGGTGGTCGCCATGTCGTCCTCGCCGTAGGCGGGCGCCATGTGGACGATGCCGGTGCCGTCCTCGGTGGTCACGAAATCGCCGGGCAGGACCTGGAAGGCGTTGGCGGTATCCGCGAAATACGGAAACGGCGGCAGGTACCGCGTGCCCAGCAGGTCCGTCCCGCGATAGGTGCCCAAAACCTCGGGCTCGTCCCCGAACTCGCGCGCGTAGGCGGCCAGCCGCGGCTCCGCCAGCACGAATCGACGATCGCCCACTCGGATCTCGACGTAGGTGACATCGGGGTTGACGGCCACCGCGAGGTTCGACGGCAGCGTCCACGGGGTGGTCGTCCACACCAGGAGGTGGGCGCCGTCCAGCTCACCGCCGACCACCTTAAACCCGACGGTCAGAGCGGGGTCCTGGCGGCTCTGATAGACGTCGTCGTCCATCCGCAGTTCGTGATTGGACAACGGGGTCTCGTCGCGCCAGCAATACGGCAGCACGCGGTAGCCCTCGTACGCCAGGCCCTTGTCCCACAGCTGCTTGAACGCCCAGATCACCGACTCCATGTAGGGCAGGTCGAGCGTCTTGTAGTCGTTGTCGAAGTCGACCCACCGCGCCTGGCGCGTCACATACGCCTGCCACTCGTCGGTGTAGCGCAACACCGAGGCCCGGCAGGCGTCGTTGAACGCCGCGATCCCCATCTCGTCGATCTGCGACTTGTCGGTGATGCCGAGTTGGCGCTCGACCTCGAGTTCGGCGGGCAGCCCGTGGGTGTCCCAGCCGAAGCGGCGGTCGACCTTGTAGCCGCGCATGGTGCGGTACCTCGGGACGATGTCCTTCACGTAGCCCGTGAGCAGGTGCCCGTAGTGCGGCAGCCCGTTGGCGAACGGGGGCCCGTCGTAGAACACGTATTCCGGGGCGCCGTCACGCCTGGCGATGCTGGCACGGAACGTGTCGTCGCGCGCCCAGTAGTCGAGCACCTCGAGCTCGAGCGCCGGAAAGTCCGGCGCCCCCCCGGCCAATTTCGGGTAGGCCCGAACGGAGTCCTCGCGGTCAGCGTTGTCGGTCACGATTGCGTCCTTTGCGCCCCAAAGCCTTTGGCCGGGGACGACGACGCGCGATGTGCGCGAGCGCCGCGGTACCACCCCGCTTGCCCCACTCGCGCGGGGCCGCTCGACTCGGGCTGTGACGGACCCACCCGTTCGGTTCTACTGAGCCGTGTCGGCCGTTCTTCCGAAGGCTCCCCGGTGATGGCCGGATCGACGCCGCTGGATCAATTCTAGTGAATGCCGCAAATCGGTGAACGATCGCTCCGAGGGGTCACCTGACCTCAGGCGGACCTGCGTTCGGGTGGCCCCTCGGAGCATCGATTGCTCGCTGCCCATCGAAGACCCGCTCAGGCCTGGACTTCGAGCACCCCGACCCGCCACAGCGCCGCGTACAGGTGGCGCAGCGGGATGCTCAGCAGGCGGGTCGCACCCTCCACCAGCGGGTCGCCGGGGGTGTTGTGGACGCGGCGGCTGCCCTTCTTGGGCGCCTGGGCGGGAAGCGTGTCGGAGTCGCGCACCACCGTCAGCACGGGGGCGGGCGCTACGGTGACCACTTCGTCGAACAGAACTGCGGTCATGATGACCTCCTAGACGGATTTCCGTTGGGGACTAACAGGACTGACGCGTCCCGTCCCTTGTCGGTTCCGATCCCGGACCGCTTGGCGCGCAAGCGGATCGACGACTCAGAGCAGATCGTCGTGCCGGAGACCGGATCGGGACGAGACGCAGCTCGGACTTCGGTCCGGACTATCGCTGGAACTCATGTGTCCCTCACCTCCTCACGGTCACGGCGCATGCGGTCATCCGCACACGTACACGCAGGAGAACGAAACCCGGCGAACGCCGGAGATCCGCACCCCTCTCGTCAGAGCTTTGGCACTACACGACGTGTCCGGTAACCCGGAAGCCACCTGGGCTCAACCCTTAAGCCGGGAGGAGCTGTCCTGACCCGGGGCGTCTTTCGACGTTCGGGGTCAGTGGCCTGTATTCGTGTAGACGCCTCACCTAACGAGGTGCATACCCGACCGATAATGCACGACGGCTCTGGTGAGGTCAAACTCCTCCGAGGCGTGTTCCACGATCTTTACCTGGTCGTAAGCATGCCCACAGGCGACGGCCAGCTTTGCGGCTCGCGGCCGCGCCAATCCACGCCCACGACACATAACCGCCTGCGACGACACGCCGACCAGACCCGCAATGGCTTATGACTCGCGGGGCCGCGGGCTTTCCCCCCCGGCCGTCAGGTGGCCAACTCGTCCGCCCGCGGGCGCAGGCCGTCGAGAACCAGCGCGACGACGAAGTCGGTGACCTGAGCGGCGGTGACGCCGTCGTCGGTACTCAGCCGCCGATGCGCCAGCTGCCCGACGAGCGCGGCCAGCGAGTACGCCGCCATCCTGGGCGGGGCGGCCACGACCTCGCCGCGCTCCTGAGCGGTGACGACGAAGGTTTCCAGATGGTCGATGAACCGCTCGTAAATCCCGCCCAGGTGCCGTTCGAATCGCTCCCCCAGCGCGTAGGGGTCGCGGAGCAGCAGCTTCGCGGTGGCCTTGTCGGCTTCGAAGTACTCCAGCGTCGCGAGCACGGACCGTTCCAGCAGGGTGCGCAGCGTGGCCTCGCTGCCATCGGTTCCCACGACTCCGCTCAGCGCGGAAGCGATGTGCTCGCGCAGGGCCGTCTCCTCCACCGCCATCAACGCGTGGAACAACTCGTCTTTCGACTGGAAGTACCAGTAGACCGAGCCGTAGGCCAGACCCGCCTGCTTGGCGATGTCGGCGATCGTGGTCTCGTGAAAACCCTTGCGTGCGAAGACCTCTTTGGCGGCCGCCATGATCTGGTCGCGCCGCTGCGACTTGTCCTCCTCGCTCACCGCGCGGCGTCGCCCGGCGCCGGCGGTCACCTCTCGACCAGGCTCTCGAGCTTCCCGATGGTGTCGATGAACTCCTCGACCATCTCGAGCACGACCGCGCGAGCGGGCCGGACGCGGTCGAGCGACCCCACCACCTGCCCGACGAAGTAGGTCGCCAGCTCGCGGGCCTTGGACCCCGGATGGCCGGCGGCCTGATTGATGCGCACCTGGGGCTCGTTCACCAGGGCGCTCTGCAGCGGCATGCCCAGCGGCGCCGGGCTGTCGGGCCGCTCCCACTCCTCGGTCCAGGCCGTCCGCAGCATCCGCGCCGGCTTGCCGGTCATCGACCGCGACCGCACGGTGTCGGACGAGCTGGCGGCCAGGAACTTCTCCTTCACCACCGGCGCCGTCTCGGCTTCTTCGGTGGTCAGCCACACCGACCCGCACCACACGCCCTCCGCCCCCAGCGCTAGGGCGGCGGTGACCTGGCGGCCGCGGGCGATCCCGCCGGCGGCCAGCACGGGAACGGGCGCGACGGCGTCGACCACCTCGGGAACCAGGACCATGGTCGACACCTCGCCGGTGTGGCCGCCGGCCTCGGTCCCCTGGGCGACAATCAGGTCCACGCCGGCCGCCGCGTGCCGCTGCGCGTGGCGCGTCGTCCCGGCCAGGGCCGCCACCAGCACGTCACGCTCGTGGGCGCGCTCGACGAGGTCGGCCGGGGGCGGGCCGAGCGCGCTGGCAATCAGCCGGATGTCGTGCGCGAAGGCCACCTCGAGCAGCGGCTCGTAGCCCTTGGGCGAGATGTTGAGCCCACCGGACGACGCGCGCCGTTCATCGGCAGGCGCCGCGACCCCGTAACGGTCCAGCAAGTCGTCGACAAAGGTGCGGTGCTCCTCGGGCAGGAGTTCACGCGCCTGCTTGCCGTCGATCCCGCCCCGTTCGGCGCCAACGTATTTGGGCGGCAACAGCAGGTCGACCCCGTAGGGCTTGCCACCCGTCTGCTCCTCGATCCAGGCTAGCTCGCTCTCGAGCCGCTTGGGGCTGTGGGCGACGGCGCCGAGGATTCCGAAACCGCCCGCGTTGGTGACGGCCGCGACCACGTCGCGGCAGTGACTGAAGGCACAGATCGGGAACTCGACGCCGAGCATTTCGGCGACTCGGGTACGCATTCGCACGACGCTAGGAGTTACTGACTGATAAGTCAATCAGCACCGCGGGCCGCCATCGTCACGTGCATCGCGACCGGTCACCGCCGGCCCGCCCACCGTGTCAGTCCACCTCCGGCGCGCGGCCGTCCGGCGGCCAGCTCGACACCCCCTCCTCCAGCGGAACCTGGAGGCTGCGCAACAGCGATGCCACCATGCGCCACGCCCCGATCGCGGTGACAAGTTCGACCAAAACCGTTGCGTCACCGCCTAGTTCGCGGTCACAGGCGGCCCAGCTGCGCTCGCTGACCAGGCCGTCGCGCACCACGTCATCGGTGGCGGCCAGCACCGCCCGCTCGGCCGCCCCGAATCCGGCGTGGGACGGCCAGTCGCGCACTGCGAGCAGGTCGTCGTGCGTCACACCCAACCGCGACGCGACGCGCCAGTGCTGCGTCCACTCGTAGTCGCATCCGGTGAGCCACCCGATCCGCATGATCGCCAGCTCCCGCAACCGGGGGTCGAGTGACCCGTGCCACAACATGGTGGCGAGCAGGTCGTTGATCGCACGCGCCAACGGCGGATGATTCAGCAGCACCTGGAAGATGCTGAGCTCGGCCATGTAGTCCGGCACAGCGGCTTCGTCGGCGGCGGCCTTGGCCTCGTCGAGCGGCAACGGCGGTACGCGCGGTGTTGTCATGCCCCGAGCATTCCGCGTGGCGCGTTCCCCGGGAAGCCGCAATCGTGGCGCAAGTCGGCCGGCGCCGGACGCCCGGCGAAACGGCATGGGCCGCAATGCGAAAGGACGCCGCCGAATCCGCCGTGGGAAGCCGCGACCCGAATGAGATTGGCGGCGAGGCGCTTAGCCCCGCCCGGCCGCACCGTCAAGGCCGGCGGACGCCTCCCGGGCGCCGACGGCATGCCGCTTAACTTGCGATCCTAGAGATTTCATCGATTCCCACACGGGGATTCGCACAAAGCTCTAGCATGACCTCATTCGGCATCTCCGACGCAGCGTTTGCACGCGTGTGTAATTACCGCTGCCTAACCCCTTTCGGGCGCTTCCGGGGTGACAGTTAGCAAACCTAGACACTCGCGCGCTGCCACGTCGTTTCATGACGAACGGGGGTGTTTTGCGTCACACAGCCGGGCCATGGATATCCCCGCCGGTACTTTCCGTGGAGCAAAATCCAATGGGGCACCCCGGCGACGCGGACAGCCTTGGGGCGCAACGGCTCTAAGCTGCGACTATAACGCAAATGTAACGCAGGCGTAGCGGTTGAGACGCGGCCATCAAGCAACCGAATTTGGCCCCTGATCTGCCCACCGGCGGTTGGAGGCCTGTTAAATTTTTGTACGTCCGCCCGATTTTTCCACGCGTGCCGAGCTAAGCCGCTACGCTGCTGATCGCGCCAGCTTCTTACGGTTCGGTTCCGTGGGGGGGTCGGTGGGTTTCCCTGCGACGTCGCGGGACTTCGCAGGTGTGACAAAAAAACTCGGCGATATTTTCGGAAGCCCTGATAAGAGCTGGCCGCAGTGATAGGAACTTGGGGATAGGCAAGGAGAGGTGAAGGAAAGTGGATAGGGCAGGAGTGACTCCGGTAGCTGTCATCGGGATGGCATGCCGGCTGCCGGGGGGCATCAACTCCCCTGACCTCTTTTGGGAAGCGTTGTTGCGCGGGGATGACTTTGTCAAGGAAATCCCCGCAGATCGCTGGGACGTCGATTACTACTACGACCCGGAACCGGGCGTTCCCGGTCGATCGGTATGTAAGTGGGGCGCGTTCCTCGACGCCGTCGGCGACTTCGACCCCGAGTTCTTCGGCATCACCGAAAAAGAAGCCACCGCGATGGATCCGCAGCACCGGCTGCTCATGGAGACCGCGTGGGAGGCCATGGAGCACGCCGGCCTCACCAAGGACACCATCGCCGACGCCACCGGCGTGTTCGTCGGATTGAACTACGGCGACTACCAATTCGTGCATGCAGCGACCGATGCGTTCGACGGGCCCTACGGAAACCCCGGAACGATCTCCTGCATGGCATCCGGGCGCGTGGCCTACGCGCTCGGAGTGCACGGTCCCGCCTCCACGGTGGACACCGCGTGCTCGTCGGGCCTCTACGCCATCCACCAGGCCTGCCGCAGCCTCAACGACGGCGAGAGCGAGCTCGCGTTCGCGGGCGGCGTCAACGTCATGATGGAGCCGCGCAGGTCCGTCTCCGCGTCCGCGGGCGGCATGCTGTCGGGCACCGGGCACTGCCACGCGTTCGACGTTAAGGCCGACGGGTTCGTGTCCGGCGAGGGTTGCGTCATGCTGCTGCTCAAGCGCCTGCCGGACGCTCAGCGCGACGGCGACCGCATCCTGGGCGTCATCCGCTCGACGGCGGCCAACCAGGACGGCCACACCCCGAACATCGCCATGCCGTCGGGCGAGGCGCAGGCCGCGGTGTACCGCGCCGCACTGGCCGCGGCCGGCGTCGACGCCGGCACCGTCGGCTTGGTGGAGGCGCACGGCACCGGCACCCCGGTCGGCGACCCCATCGAGTACGCAAGCACCGCCGCGGTATACGGCAAGGGAAGCCCCTGCGTCCTGGGCGCCTCCAAGACCAACTTCGGTCACACCCAGGCCGCCGCCGGCGCGCTCGGCCTGATGAAGGCCGTCCTGTCCGTCCAGCACGGTGTGGTGCCCAAAAACCTGCACTTCGAGGCCCTGCCCGACGAGATGGCCCGGGTCGAGACCGGACTGTTCGTGCCGCAGGAGACCACGCAGTGGCCGCTGGAGGGCACCCAACCCCGGCGGGCGGCCGTGTCGGCGTACGGCATCTCCGGCACCAACGTACACGCCATCGTCGAGCAAGCTCCCGAGCCGCTCGTCCGCAACGGCGCGGCTATCCGCCCGAGCAGCGACGCGATGCTCTTCCCGCTCTCGTCCTCGTCGGCCGAGGGGTTGCAGGAGACCGCCGCGAAGCTTGCGGACTGGGTCGAGGCGCACGCGCGGACCGTGGCGACGCCCGACCTGGCCTACACCCTCGCCCGCAAGCGTGGGCACCGGTCGGTGCGCACGGCCGTGCTCGCCCGCGACAACGCCGAGCTGCTGACGGCGCTGCGCGAGGTCGCCAACGGCGACGCCATCTACTCCGAGGTCGTCGGCCAGGAGGAGCGCGGCCCCGTCTGGGTGTTCTCCGGACAGGGCTCGCAGTGGGCCGCGATGGGCGCGGACCTCCTGGCGAAGGAGCCCACCTTCGCCGCGACCATCGCCGAGATCGAGCCGCTGATCGCCGCCGAGTCCGGCTTCTCGGTGACCGAGGCGCTTACCGCGCCGCAGAAAGTCACCGGCATCGACCGCGTGCAGCCGACCATCTTCGCCATGCAGGTCGCCCTGGCCGCCACGATGAAGACCTACGGCGTACAGCCGGGCGCGGTCATCGGCCACTCGATGGGTGAGTCCGCCGCCGCCGTCGTCGCGGGGGCGCTCTCGCTCGAGGACGGCGTGCGGGTCATCTGCCGCCGGTCGCGGCTGATGACGAAGATCGCCGGCTCCGGCGCGATGGCGTCGGTGGAACTGCCGGCGCAGCAGGTGCTCTCGGAGCTGATGGCGCGCGGCGTCAACGACGCCGTGGTGGCGGTGGTCGCGTCCCCGCAGTCCACCGTGATCGGCGGCGCGACCGACACGGTCCGCGAGCTGGTGGCGGCCTGGGAGGCGCGCGAGGTGATGGCCCGTGAGGTGGCCGTCGACGTGGCGTCGCATTCGCCGCAGGTCGACCCGATCCTCGACGAGCTCTACGACGTGCTGGCCGAGATCGAGCCGCTGACCCCCGAGGTGCCGTACTACTCGGCCACGTCGTTCGACCCCCGCGAGGAGCCGTACTGCGACGCCAACTACTGGGTCGACAACCTGCGGCACACGGTTCGGTTCTCCGCGGCGGTGCAGGCCGCGCTGGAGGACGGCTTCCGGGTGTTCGGCGAGCTGTCTCCGCACCCGCTGCTGACCCACGCGGTCGACCAGACCGCCCGCAGCCTGGACATGACCGTTGCGGCCCTGGCGGCCATGCGGCGCGAGCAGCCGCTGCCCAACGGCCTGCGTTCCCTGGTCGGTGACCTCTTCTCGACGGGCGCCTCGGTCGACTTCTCGGTGCTCTACCCCAACGGGCACCTGGTCGACGCCCCCCTGCCGGCCTGGACGCACCGGACGCTGCTGCTGAGCCGCGAGGGCCACAGCTCCCGCGCGCTGCGGTCCAGCGTCGCGGTGCACCCGCTGATGGGTCAGCACGTGCGCCTTCCGGAGGAACCGGAACGTCACGTCTGGCAGGCCGACATCGGGACCGCGACGCTGCCGTGGCTGGGCGACCACCAGGTCCACGGCACCGCCACCCTCCCCGGCGCCGCCTACTGCGAGATGGCGCTGGCCGCGGCCCGCACCGTCTTCGGCGAGGCGTCCGCGGTCCGCGACGTCCGCTTCGAGCAGATGCTGATGCTCGACGAGGAGACCCAGATCAGCCTCACCGCCACCGCCGAGGTGCCGGGCGCGCTGAACTTCGTGGTCGAGACCAACGAGGACGGCGTGCAGGCACGCCGGGCCTCGGCGGTGCTGCAGTCCGTCGTGGACGAGGAGTTCCCCGCCGCACAGGACATCGAGTCGCTGCTCGCGGCACACCCGAGCCGCCTGGAGGGCAACGACCTCCGCGACGCCATGGACCTGGCCGGCATTCAGTACGGCCCCGCCTTCACGGGCCTGGCCGCCGCGCTCACCGCCGAGGGCACCGGAACTACGGTGCTGGCCGAGATCGGCCTGCCCAGCGTGATCCGCACGCAGCAGACGAGCTACGGCGTGCATCCCGCGCTGCTGGACGCGTGCTTCCAGTCGGTGGCCGCTCACCCCAGTGTGGCGAGTGCCAGCCTGGGCGGCCTGCTGCTCCCCCTGGGCGTCCGCGAGCTGCGGACCCACGGTCCGGTGCATGCGGCGCGCTACTGCTACTCGCGGGTGACCGCGGCGACCGGTGGCGGGATCGAGGCCGACCTCGACGTCCTCGACAAGCACGGCGCCGTGCTGCTGGCCGTCCGCGGCCTGCAGATGGGCACCGGCGTTTCGCCGAGCGGCGAGCGCGCCAGGGTGATGAACGAGCGGCTGCTGACCGTCGAATGGCAGCAGCGGCAACTGCCCGAGGTGGCGACCACCGAGCCCGGCTCGTGGCTGCTGATTAGCACCGCGGACTCAGCGGACCTGGTGGCGGCGGCATACACCGACGCGCTGAAGGTGCACGACGCGGAGTGCGCGACGGTGTCGTGGCCGCAGGATGCCGACCACGCGGCGACGGCCGGCCGGCTGCGCGACCAGATCGCCCGCGGCGGGTTCACCGGCGTGGTGCTGCTGACCTCGCCGAAAAACGGCAACCTCGACGAGGACTCCCCGGTCCGGGCCGGTGAGTACGTTCGCCACCTGGTGCGTATCGCGCGGGAACTGCCGGAGATCCAGGGCGAGGCGCCGCGGCTGGTCGTCATCACCCGGAACGCCCAGACGGTGTTGCCGGAGGACGTCCCCAACCTCGACCAGGGCGGCCTGCGTGGCCTGCTGCGGGTGATTGGTGCCGAGCACCCGCACCTGCACACCACCCACATCGACGTCGACGAGCAGACCGGTGCCGAGCAGGTGATTCGCCAGCTGATCCTGGTCGGCCCGGACGAGGACGAGACCGCCTGGCGCAACGACGAGTGGTACACGGCGCGCCTGTGCCCCTCCCCCCTGCGTCCCGAGGAGCGGCAGACCACCATCGCCGCCCACGAGAACGACGGCATGCGGATGCAGATCCGGATGCCCGGTGACCTGCAGACGATGGAGTTCGCGGCGTTCGACCGGGTCCCCCCGGGCCCGGGCGAGATCGAGGTCGCCGTGACGGCGTCGAGCATCAACTTCGCCGACGTCCTCAACGCCTTCGGCCGCTACCAGAGCCTGGACGGGATCCTGCCGAAGCTGGGCACCGACTTCGCGGGCGTGGTGTCGGCCGTCGGGCCGGATGTCACCAACCACAAGGTCGGCGACCACGTCGGCGGCATGTCGCCCCACGGCTGCTGGGCCACGTTCGTCACCTGTGACGCGCGGCTGGCCACGAAGCTGCCGGAGGGGCTCACCGACGCGCAGGCCGCGGCGGTCACCACCGCGCACGCCACCGCCTGGTACGGGCTGAACGACCTGGCCCGCATCAAGGCCGGCGACAAGGTCCTGATCCACTCCGGAACGGGTGGCGTCGGGCAGGCGGCAATCGCGATCGCCCGCGCCGCGGGTGCGGAAATCTTCGCCACGGCCGGGAGCGAGGGACGCCGACAGCTGTTGCGGGACATGGGCATCGAGCACGTGTACGACTCGCGCAGCGTCGAGTTCGCCGACCAGATCCGCCGGGACACCGACGGCTACGGCGTTGACATCGTGCTGAACTCGGTGACGGGTGCCGCGCAGCTGGCCGGGCTGAAACTGCTCGCGTTGGGTGGGCGGTTCGTCGAGATCGGCAAGCGCGACATCTACGGGGACACCAAGCTCGGCCTCTTCCCCTTCCGTCGCAACCTCGCGTTCTGGGGTGTCGACCTCGGGTTGATGTCGGTCAGCCACCCGGCGGAGACCAGCGAAATCCTGAGCACGGTCTACCGGCTGACGGCGGAGGGCAAGCTGCCGATGCCGGAGAGCACCCACTACCCGCTGGCCGAGGCCGCCACGGCGATCCGGGTGATGAGCGCGGCCGAGCACACCGGCAAGCTCATCCTCGACATCCCGCAGGCCGGACGCAGCAGCGTGGTCCTGCCGCCCGAGCAGGCCCCGGTGTTCCGTCGTGACGGCTCGTACATCATCACCGGTGGTCTGGGCGGCCTGGGCTTGTTCCTGGCCGAGAAGATGGCCGCCGCGGGTGCGGGACGGATCGTGCTGACCTCGCGGTCGGAGCCCACGCAGAAGGCGCTTGAAACGATCGAGCTCGTCCGAGCGATAGGTTCTGACGTGATTGTCGAGTGCGGGGACATCGCCCAGGCCGACGTCGCGCAGCGACTGGTCGCCACGGCGACCGCAACCGGGCTGCCGTTGCGCGGCGTGCTGCACGCGGCCGCGGTGGTCGAGGACGCGACCCTGACCAACATCACCGACGAGTTGGTCGACCGCGACTGGGCGCCGAAGGTGTACGGCGCGTGGAACCTGCACGAGGCCACCGCTGGCCAGTCTCAGAAAGCGGACCTGGACTGGTTCTGCTCGTTCTCCTCGGCGGCCGCCCTGCTGGGTTCGCCCGGGCAGGGTGCCTACGCCGCGGCGAACAGCTGGCTGGACGCCTTCACCCACTGGCGGCGGGCCCAGGGCCTGCCGGCCACGGCGATCGCCTGGGGCGCCTGGGGTGAGATCGGCCGGGGTGCGGGCTTCGCCGAGGGCACCGGCGCGGCGATCACCCCCGACGAGGGCGCATACGCGTTCGAGTCGCTGCTGCGCCACGACCGGGCTTACACGGGCTACACCCCGCTCATTGGGACGCCGTGGATCTCGTCCTTCGCGGAACGCAGCAAGTTCCTCGAAATGTTCAAGTCCGCAGGCGAGAAGCGGTCGGGTTCCGGCAAGCTCCGCGCCGAACTGGCGGAGCTGCCGCTCGACGAGTGGCCGAGCCGCCTGCGGCGTCTGCTCGCCGAGCAGATCGGTCTGATCCTGCGCCGCAACATCGATCCCGACCATCCGTTGTCGGAATACGGTCTCGACTCGCTGGGTAACCTCGAACTACGCACACACATCGAGTCCCAGACGGGGGTCCGCATCACCTCGGCCGATATCACCACGGTCCGGGGGTTGGCAGACCACCTGTTCGAGAAGCTGGCACCAAAAGAGGGCGCACCTGCGTGACGAATTTCGTGACGGCAACGTGGCCTGAACTGCAGCGGCTGGAAACTAGGGAGGAAACGTGTTCATAGGCGGAGGTTCCGAGCACGACAGCCTGCGGGTTGGTAACGCTTACGACTGGGATCCGGGGGCGGGTTCGATCGTGACGTGGCAGCCGACGCCCGGTTGTGTCGCGAAAGCCAAGCAGGCGCCGGTGAGTTCGGTTCCGCCGAGCTCGATGCAGGCGGGCCACCTTCGGGGGTACGTCGAGTTCCGCGACAAGGGACTGGACTACTCGCGAGCCGTCATGGGTTCGTGGAACGTGCCGGGCAAGTGCGACATTCGCGCGATGACCTACGTCATCAACGCCCACCTGCGGCGCCACGCGACGTACCACAGCTGGTTCGAGTTCGAGGGCGAGAACATCGTCCGCCACACGATGACGAACCCTCGCGACATCCAGTTCGTCGCGAAGCAGTACGGCGTGATGACCCAGCAGGAGTGGCAGGACCACGTCCTCGGGACGCCCGACCCGCTGCAGTGGGATTGCTTCCGGTTCGGCATCATTCAGTACGCCGACTGCTTCTCGCTGTACGCGGTCGTCGACCACCTGCACTGCGACCCGATGCTGATCGCGGGGCTCTACGTCGAAATCCTGATGAACTACACCTCGATCCTCGAGGGCAAGGCTCCCGTCTCGCTGCCCCCGGCGGCCAGCTACGACGAGTTCTGCCTGCGCGAGCAGCAGACGGTAGCGTCCATGACCCTGGACTCGCCGGAGGTTCGCACGTGGGTCGAGTTCGCGGAGGCCAACGGCGGCACCCTGCCCGATTTCCCACTG
Source organism: Mycobacterium sp. 050134 (assembly GCF_036409085.1). Taxonomy (NCBI): domain Bacteria; kingdom Bacillati; phylum Actinomycetota; class Actinomycetes; order Mycobacteriales; family Mycobacteriaceae; genus Mycobacterium; species Mycobacterium sp. 050134. The sequence continues at coordinate 36,139 of NZ_JAZGLV010000006.1, read as the reverse complement.
CCGCTTGGGGATCAGTCCATCCCGTGCGGCGGTGACGTCCACGTCGAGCAGCTGCTCGGCCCGGACCAGACCGCTCAGTTCGAGGCGCTGTGCCAGCGGGCCGGCGCCCGGTTCAGCGGTGGCCTGTTCGCCTGCTCGGCACTGGCCAACTACGAATTGTCCGGCGCGGAAACGTATTACGGCCTCACGCCGACCGACAAGCGCAAGAGCCCGGCGGACTTCATGACGGTGGGTTGGTTCACTGGCGTGGTGCCGTTCACGGTTCCCGTCGACCCCAACTCCTTCGAGGAGACGGCGCGCGCCGCGCAGGCCTCCTTCGACGCGAACATGCACTGCGCCAACGTGCCCTTCGACCGCGTGCTAGAGCTGGCACCCTGGCTGAAGAAGTACGGTCCGCAGTTCACCATGATGAGCTACATGGACGCCGGGCTCCCGCCGCTGTCGGCGATCGTCGCGACCGCGCTGGACGGCGTGAGCGCAACCGCCTTCACCGACGGCCGCAGCCCGGCCTACATGTACTCGACGGTGTTCCGCCTGTTCGACGAGGTCTCCATCATGGTGTCCTACCCGAACAACCCGATCGCCCGGGAGTCCGTGATGCGGTACACGGCGCAGCTGAAGTCGGTGTTCAGCCGGGTGGTCGCGGGCAGCTTGGCGGGGGTTCCGGTTCGCGTCGCCAGGTGACGTTCGCAGGATCGCCCCTCACCACGCACGGAAAGCAGTGAACCCAATGCCGGCAATGAAGGCCGTCCTGGCGGTTCATGGCACTCGCGGCGATGTCGAGCCCTGCGCGGCGATCGGCGTGGAGCTGCAACGCCGGGGGCATGAGGTGCAGATGGCGGTGCCGCCCAACCTGATTCGATTCGTCGAATCGGTTGGGCTTACCGCGGTCCCCTACGGGCCCGACTCGCACGCCCAGCTGGACGAGGAGATCTTCCGCAGCTTCTGGCGGGTCCAGAACCCGCTCGGGATCCTGCGTCCGGGCGCCGAGTACCTCACCCGAGGCTGGGCGGACATGAGCAGCACCCTGGTGTCGCTGGCCAAGGACGCCGACATCATCGTCTCGGGCCAGACCTACCAGGGCGTCGTCGCCAACATCGCCGAGTATTACGGCCTGCCCATGGTCGCCATGCACCACTTCCCGCACCGGGTGAACGGTCATCTCGTGCCCTACGTGCCGCCGTCGCTGACCCGCTCGGCGATGAGGTTCCTCTACGGGTTCTATTGGTGGATGACGAAGGCGTCCGAGGACCAGCAACGCCGCGCGCTGGGCCTGCCGAAGACCAGAGCCTCGTCCGCGCGACGGATCATCGAGGCCCGCGCGCTGGAACTACAGGCGTACGACGCCGTGTACTTCCCGGGCCTCAAAGAGGAGTGGAACGACGATCGGCGCCCGTTCATCGGCACGCTGACCCTGGAGTTGCCGACGGACACCGACGCGGAGGTTGCCGCGTGGATCGCCTCGGGCACGCCACCCATCTACTTCGGCTTCGGCAGCATGCGGGTGCACTCCCCGGCCGACACGGTCGCCATGATCAGCGACGTCTGCGCGGAGCTGGGCGAGCGGGCGCTGATCTGCGGCGGCATCAGCGACTTCGACGACGTGCCCCGGCGCGACAACGTCATGGTCGTCCGCGAGGCGAACCACGCGGTCGTCTTCCCCGCCTGCCGGGCGGTCGTGCACCACGGGGGTGCGGGCACCACGGCCGCCGGCATGAAGGCCGGGGTCCCCACGCTGGTGCTGTGGATCAGCGCCGAACAACCGGCCTGGGCCGCGCAGGTCTCGAAGCTCAAGGTCGGCAAGTCGCGGCGCTTCGCCGGGGTTACCAAGAAATCGCTGCTCAAGGACCTGCGCAAGATCCTCGCGCCCGAATATGTGACCCGCGCCCGGGAGATGGCCGCGCGGATGACCCCCACCCGCGTCAGCGTGGGGACCGCGGCGGACCTGCTGGAGAATGAAGTCTTTCGGCGCTCCCTCGCCGGCTCCGCAAGAGGCGCCGGAAAGACCCCCTGAGCAGGCGCGTTCATCCCACGGTCGCCCCAAACGCGGGGCGGCAACGTCACGCTACGGTCACAATTGAATTCGAATCGTGATTATGCGGCGAGAGCCGGAACCGTTTTGTAGGGTTGGACGGGTGGCAAGCCGTGCTGGTTCCGGCGAGGCGGCGAAACCCGGGGGGATTTACGACCGCATCGGCGATTTCGTCGTGCGCTGGCCGCTCGTCGTCATCGCGGCCTGGATCGCCGTAGCCGGCATCCTCTTTCTGCTGTTCCCGCCGCTGCAGGTACAGGCGGGCAAGCACCCGCCGAGCCCGTTCCCCGAGGATGCGCCGACCGCGGTGATCGGCAAGGAGATGGCCAAGGCCTGGAGCGCGAGCCCGGACGGCAAGAAAGACGACAAGGGGAAGGGCGACGCACCCGCGGCGGCCTCCCCCACCTCCCTGCTGATGGTCCTGCTGACCAATGAGAAGGGCCTTACGCCGGCCGACTACACCGTCTACCAGAAGCTGATCGACAAGCTGAACGCCGACAAGCAGGACAAGCTGTCGGTCCAGAACGCCATGAACGACCCGGAGATGAAAAACCTCCTGGTGGCCAAGGACGGCAAGGCACTCATCCTGCCGCTGAACGTTCCCGGCGACCAGTCGGATCCCGGAACGATCGCGGCGTATAAACGGATCGCCGCCATCGTCAAACAGACGGTGGCGGGGACCACGCTGACCGCCAACCTCAGCGGACCGCTGGCGACCGTCGTCGACCTGACCGACATCGGCCAGGAGGACATTCACTTCATCGAGATCGCCACCGTGGTCAGCGTATTGATCATCCTGATCATCATCTACCGCAACGTGGTCACGATGTTCGTGCCGCTCGCCACGATCGGTATCTCCGTGGGCACCGCCCAGGGCGTGCTCTCCGGGGCGGCGGAACTCGGGCTGGCGACGAACCTGCAGGTCATCGTGTTCATGACCGCGGTGATGATGGGCGCGGGGACGGACTACGCCGTCTTCCTGATCAGCCGCTATCACGACTATCTGCGGCACGGCGACGAGTCCGACGTGGCGGTCAAGAAGGCGCTGATGTCGATCGGCAAGGTGATCGCGGCGTCTGCCGCCACCGTGGCGGTCACGTTCCTGGCGATGATCTTCACCAAGCTGGAAGTGTTCTCGGCGGTCGGCCCTGCGATCTCGATCTCGATCGTCATCTCGCTGCTCGCGGCGGTCACGTTCCTGCCCGCCGTCCTCGTGCTCACCGGCCGGCGCGGCTGGATCAACCCGCGGCGCGACCTGACCACGCGGATGTGGCGGCTGTCCGGGATCCGCATCGTGCGCAGGCCCAAGATCCACCTGATCGCGAGCCTGATCGTGCTGATAGCGCTGGCCGCCTGCGTGAGCGTGGTGCGGTTCAACTACGACGACCTCAAGTCGTTGCCGGACGACGTCGACAGCTCCAAGGGCTACGACGCGATGAACCGCCATTTCCCGCTCAACGGGCTGACGCCGATGGTGTTGTTCATCCAGTCGTCGCGCGACCTGCGGACGCCCCAGGCCCTCGCCGACCTCGAGCAGGTGGCGGCCCGGGTGAGTCAGCTGCCGAACATCACCATGGTGCGGGGCCTGACCAGGCCCAACGGGGATCCGCTGGAGCAGATGAAGGTGTCGTGGCAGGCCGGCGAGGTCGGCGGCAAGCTCGACGAAGCCTCCAGCCAGATCGCCAACCACGGTGACGACCTGGACAAGCTGGTCAACGGCTCCAACCAGCTGGCCGACGCCCTGGCCCAGCTGCGGGACCAGGTCACCCAATCGGTGAGCAATCTCACTGGGGTGGTTTCGGCACTGACCGCGATGGAGCAACTACTCGGCGGCGACCGGACCATCGCCGCGCTCGACCAGGGCGCCTCATTCACCGGGCAGATGAAGTCGCTCGGCCAGAACCTCAACACCTCCACGGCGAACGCGCAGAACATCGCCGAGTGGGGCGGCCCGATGCTGACGGCGCTGAACAACAGCCCGGACTGCAACATCGACCCCAGCTGCGTCCGTTCGCGGGCCGGCCTGGCCGCCATCGTCGGGGCCAACAACGACGGGACCCTGAACTCGCTGAAGATCATGTCCCGCAATCTGCAGGCGGCCGGGCAGGCGGCGACCATCGCCCAGACCCTGGACAAGGTCCAGCAGACGCTGACCCAGGCCTCCGACGCGATGAAGACGATCAAGAATCTGCAGGCCACCATGGCCGCGGCGCAGCAGGGCTCCAACATGCTGGCCGACGGCAGCCGGGCGATTGCCGGCGGCGTGAAGGAGCTGGTGGACCAGACCAGGAGGCTGGGCGCCGGGCTTAACGAGGCATCGTCGTTCCTGTTGAACATGAAGCACGACGCGAGCCAGGCGAACATGTCGGGCTTCAATCTCCCACCGGAGATCACCACGCGCGACGAGTACAAGAAGGGCGCCCAGATCTTCATCTCGCCCGACGGGCATGCGGCGCGGTACTTCATCCAGAGCGGTCTCAGCCCGTTCACGACGGACGCCATGGACCAGGTGAGCGCCATCGAGAGGGCGGCGCGCTCGGCGACGGCGAACACGGAGCTGACGGACGCCAAGATCGCGGTCGCGGGGGTTCCGACCGGCCTTCGGGACACGCGCGACTACTACAACAGCGACATCGGCTTCATCATCGTCGCGACGATCATCATCGTGTTCCTGATCCTGGTGATCCTGTTGCGGGCCATCATCGCGCCGCTGTACCTGATCGCCTCCGTGCTGCTGTCGTACCTGTCGGCGGTGGGCATCGGGGTCCTCGTGTTCCAGTTCCTGCTGGGCAAGGAACTGCACTGGAGCCTGCCGGGGCTGTCGTTCATCTTGCTCGTCGCCGTGGGCGCCGACTACAATATGCTGCTGATCTCACGAATACGTGACGAGTCGCCCCACGGCGTGCGGGTCGGCGTCATCCGAACGGTGGGCTCGACGGGCGGCGTAATCACCTCGGCCGGCTTGATTTTCGCGGCGTCGATGTTCGGACTGCTGTTCGCCAGTATCAGCACCATGGCCGAGGCCGGCTTCATCATTGGCATCGGGATCGTCGTCGACACCTTCCTGGTGCGCACGATCACGGTGCCGGCCCTGGCCGCCATGATCGGCCAGAAGAACTGGTGGCCGTCGAGCCTCGGCAAGAGCCCGGCCCAGGTCTACGCCGCCTACCAGGCCAAGCAGCGGCAGTTGGAACAGATCTCCGGGCAATTGGTGCGGCTGAAGGTGATTCCCAGTCCCAAGACCCAGGTGCTGCCCGCCGCGGCACCTCCTGCCGAGTCGAAGAAGCCGACGAAGGGCTGCGTCGACCTCAACCGTGACTACCCGCTCCCCCTGTTCGACCTCAGCGGCGTATCACACCTCATGGACCTCAAGGAGACCCAGGCGCCGGCCCGCACCAACGGCAGCACCAGGCACAAGCCGGACCGATACCTGGGCCACTCCCTGCCGCTGTTCGGCCACAATGTGCTGGCCAGTCGGCCGATCCTGGTGGGGGCCAACGGGAATGGCCACAAGAACGGCAAGACCAACGGGCATGCGAACGGCAACGGGCGCGGCGGCTCGTCGCCCGAGGAGGACGCGAGCCAGCCGCTGCCGGTATTCGGCGCCGACGAACGCCCCGCCGACTAGCGCTTGTTCCACCCGTTAGTTCGGCGCCGAAATTGCCGCGCTGGTCGCGATCCGCGACACGGCACAACCGTCACCGCAATTCCGGCGGATTGGCCCGCGTCGGGGCAGGACACTAGGCGTCCAACCGGGTGAACTCGTCCTGCCGGTAGAGGTCGACGCACTGCGACCGCCTGATCTTGCCGCTGGTGGTGATCGGGATGGAACCCGGCGACACCAGCACCAGATCCGAGACGCTCAGCCCGTGCGACTTCGAAATGGCCGACGTGACTTCGCGTTTGACGACCCGCAGCCGGTCGGCCGCCTCCTGTTCGGAGTCGCCACGCTTCTTGAGCTCGATGATCGCGACCAGCTTCTCGATGCCCTTGTCGGGGACCGCGATCGCCGCGCAGCGGCCGGCGGTGATCTCCTGGATGGTCGCCTCGATGTCGTCGGGAGAGTGGTTGCGCCCGTAGACGATCAGCAGGTCCTTGATGCGCCCGATGATGAACAGCTCGCCGCCGGAATAGAATCCGGAGTCCCCGGTCCGCAGCCAGGGACCCGCCGGCGTGCCCTCCGACGGCTCGATGATGGTTGCGCCGAAGGAGCTGGAGCTTTCGTCCCTCTTCTGCCAATAGCCGACGGCGACGTTGTCGCCGTTCACCCAGATCTCGCCCACCGTCCCGTCCGGGCACTCGCGGCAGGTGTCGGTATCGACGATGCGCACCTCCTGCAGCTTCGGGGCGCCATAACTGACCAGCGGGGTGCCGCTTCCGGGTTCGCACCGATGCGCTTGCCCCGCGGCCAGCTTTTCGGCGTCGAAATGTCCGATCTCGGGCGGGTCGCCCACCTGCCTGGTCGCGATGTAGACCGTCGCCTCGGCCATGCCGTACGACGGCCGCAGCGCCTCGGGTTTGAAATTGAAGGGCGCGAACCGGTCGGCGAACCGCTGCAGGGTCTTGGGCTGCACCCGCTCGCTACCGTTGAGGATGCTGTGGACGTTTCCGAGGTCGTGCCCGGCCATGTCGGCATCTGACGTCTTGCGGACCACCACTTCGAAGGCGAAGTTGGGGCCCGCAGACAGCGTGGGTGCGTCGCGGGCCAGCAGCTGCATCCAGCGGGCCGGTCGCTGCAGGAACCCCACCGGGCTGGTCAGCACGGTGGGTACGCCCGCCAGGATCGGCATCAGGATGCCCAGCAGCAGGCCCATGTCGTGGTACAGGGGGCACCAGGTCACCACGTTGAGGCCCGGCGGCGCGATGCCACCGTTGGCGATGAAGAAGTCGCCCATGATCTGCTCGAAGTTGGCGAACACGTTCTTGTTCGAGACCATGACGCCGGCGGGGGTGCGCGTCGACCCGGATGTGTACTGCAGGTAGATGAATTCGGGTCCGTCGTTGGCACTGATGCGCGGCCGGGGTCCGCTGGGCCGTTGCCGGGTATCCAGGTCCAGCCGGTCCAGTTCGACGATCGACGGCGCCACCTGCCCCTGCCCCTGGGGCTGCACGGCGGCGTTGACGTTGTCGATGACGCTCGACGTGGTGAGGACCACGGTCGGCGAGGTATCGGCCAGCACCGAGATGGTCCGCTCGTCGTGAACACCGCCGTAGGGCACCGACAAGGGCACCGCCACCAGCCCGGCCTGCATCGCGCCCAGGAACCCGATGACGTATTCCAGCCCCTGGGGCGCCAGGATGAGCGCCCGATCGCCCACCGAGCCCTGCTGCCTGAGTTGCTCGCCGAGGTTCTGCACCCGCCGGTACAGCTGCGACCACGTCAGGGTGGTCGGAACGCCGTCCCAGTCCTGGTCGTAGTCGATGTAAGTGAACGCCGTGTCGTTCGGCTGCAGGCTTGCGCGTTCGCGCAGCACAGCGGGAATGGAAGACTCAACCACGGTCAACAGGGTACCTTTGCCGGCGTCGTTTCCGGCCAGGAACGGTTAGGTGAACCACTAGCGCTAGGTCACAGTCGCGCGGGAGCGTTCCACGCCGCAAAGCACCGCACGGGTAGGGCCAATAAACTACCGTGAACTCGATGGACAGTCGACTGGCGCACATGGACCAGGTGTCGTTCCTTGGCCTGCGGGCACTCGGCTACGGGGCGCTCGTCCAATTCAGTTGGATCTACAACCGGCCCGTGGATCTCGACGGATTGCGGCGATTTCACCGCAACCTCGGATACGGGCTGCTGGGTCGGCGGGTTGAGCGGTCCCCGCTGCCTTTTGCACGCGACCACTGGGTGTTCTGGCGCGGCCCGAAGGACCTCGACATCGCCGAGACGCCGCGCCCGCGCGCCGATGTGATGGCGTGGACCTACGAGCGCGCTTGCGTACCCATCGATCCCGAGTACGGTCCGAGCTTCCACCTCGGGGTGCTTCCGCTGACCGACGGCGGAAACGCCGTGTGCCTCACGGCATCGCACACCGTCGCCGACGGCCTGGGCTTCCTGGTGGCCATGACAGACGCGTCCAACGGTCGAATGCGCTACCTGGGTTATCCGTACCCGGCGTCGCGCACGCGCCGCCGTGGGGTGCTCGAGGACGGCCGGCAAACCCTCGCATCCACGCCGGAATTGGCGCGGGCACTGGCCGCGACGGTGCGCACCGCCCGCAAGCGGCGCGACGACGTCGCCGCCTCGTTCACGGCGGGACTGCCCTCGCGGCGGGACGCCGGCGGCGAAGAGCCCGTCGCGGTGCCGTCGCTGACCGCCTACGTCGACCTGTCGGACTGGGACGCCTGCGCAAAACGCCTGGGGGGGAACAGCCACACGCTGCTGGCCGGCTTCACCGGCAAGCTGGGCGTACAGATGGGACGGGTATGCGACGACGGCACGGTCACCCTGTCGTTGCCGATCAGCGACCGCACCGAGGACGACACCCGCGGAAACGCGATGGTATTGCCGGTCGCCTCCGTCGACCCGAACGGCCTCACGTCCGACCTGAGCGACATGCGCGTCAAGGCTAAGCAGGCGTTCGCCGACCTCTCGGACACCTCCGACGAGCTGCTGGCGTCGCTGCCGCTGACCGCGATGACGCCGAAGTGGGTGGCGCGCAAGGCGGCTGGAGTCGGCCTGGGCACCGCGCAGCTCCCCATCGGCTGCTCCAACATGGGACAACTCGACCCGGCGGTGAATCGGCCGGATGGCTCCGAGGCCGACTACGCGTCCGGGCGGCTGGTCGAGCCGGGCGTCAACAGGCGCATCCTCGAACGCATGGGCGGGCAGCTGTTCGTGGTGTCCGGCCGGAGCCCCGGAAAGATATGGCTCTCGGTGAACGCCTACCTCCTCGACCGGGCCAACACGCAGGACGCGTTGCGCGAGGACGTGGTGCGGACCTTGGGCGAATTCGGCCTGACGGCCGAGATTCACAGTTAGCCCGACGGCGTATTTGGCGCCCAAGTTGCCGGGGTGGTCGCAATTCGCGACAAATCACGACCCCTACCGCAATTTCGACGATCGACGCCCGGGTAGTTAGCCCCCCCCCCCCCGGGATCGTCAGTCCTTGAGTTGGGGCGTCGAATTGTCCAGCGGGACGGGCCGATGCCACCTGCGGTCGTGCGCCGCGCCGATCTGGCGCATGATGCCCAGCGCCGCTGGCAGGCCGTGCAGCCTCCTCAGTCCCTGCAGCATGGCCGCATTCGCGCCCAGCTCGTATCGCCACGCCCCGTAATGCATGTTGGCCGTCCGGCGACCGAAGTGGTTGATGTAGGCCATTTCGGTGATGTAGACGCCGTATCCGGCTTTGCGCGCCCGCAACGCCAGGCTGAGGTCGATCCCCCAGCCGTACCTGTCGAAGTTGGTCAGGTCCAGGCCGCCGGTTTCCTGCCAGCATTCGTGGGAGATCATCAGCGCCGTCCCCTCCACCGCCGGCACCACCCGGTATTGCGGCCGCGGCACGTAATTCGCGGCCGCCGGCTTCTGACGGTCCATGGCGAAGGGGAAACCATGGTCGATCATCGGCCCCACGATGCCGGCGTCGGCCGGCAGCCGGGGATCGAGCAGCCCCCGAACGAATCCCGGCGAGATGCGGGTGTCGTTGTTGAGCGTCATCGCGTGGGTATAGCCCTCGGAGAACGCTACCTGGAATCCGTGCTCGCTGCCGCCCGCCCAGCCGAGGTTCTTGCCGGGCGTGGTGACCCGTTCGTCGCCGATCGCGGGATAGTCGCCGCGGTTGTCCACGATCAGGTAGTCGGCGCCCTCGCGCTCCAGATCGCCGACCAGGGCGTGGGTGTATTCGTGCTGCCCGAACACCGGGACCGTGATCAGTAGCGACACGGGTCAGTCCTTGACGAAGTCGTACACCCGGTAGGAGAACAGGCCGAGTTCCACGCCGCGGTACAGCCGCCCGCCCTCCACGCCCGCGTTGCTACGGGCGAAGCCGCGCAAGAACTTCGGCACGCGGCGGTCGATCAGCTCCTGCAGCCGCGGCGAGTTCTTCTCCAGCCCGCGCTTCACCTCGTCGTCGATGGACCGCTGCGACACCTTGCGCAACGGGGCGGCGTCCAGCGCGGCCTCCCACTCCGGGATCACGTGCTGCGCACGCAGATCGGTGTAGAGAAAGTGCCCGCCGGGGCGCAACACCCGCGCCACCTCGGTGAGGAACTTCGAGAAGTGCGGATAGTGGTGGGACGCTTCGACGTTGAGCACGACATCGAAGGACTCGTCCGGGAACGGCAGGTTTTCGGCGTCGCCCTGGACGAAGTCCAGGCCCGGCAGCCGGTGCCTTTTCCGGCAGAAGCGAATACCCGCCGGGTTGAGGTCCAGGCCCGTGTAGGAGGCCGGGTGCTGACTGCGCACCAGGTACGACGAGCCGCCGCCGTGACCGCAGCTCACTTCGAGCACCTTCTTGCCTTCCAGATCCACCTGTGTACCCACGGTGTGGTAGAGCTGGATGTAATACCGGTCGGGCTCGTCGGCGGCCGACAACGGCAGGCCCATCGGGGGGTCTTCCTCGTAGGCCCAGTTGATGAACAGCATCTCGTCGGCGCCCATCAGTTTTGTCCCGATGGGATACCCGTACTTGGCGACGAGCTTCATGACGAGCGAGCTGGACCTCACTTGGATGGTTGAAGGCACCGGGTGAGTATGGCAAAGATAGTCGCGCGGCGTGGCCGAATGTCCCCCCGTCGACGGTTTGGACGCCGATCGGGCCAGGTCAGAGCAGGTTTATCCGACTTCGATCAGCCGGCCCGCTCTCCGCGGGCGGCCTCCTCGAGGAGATCGGCGGCGGCCGCGACGCTGGCCGGGGCCTTGGTCAACCGGGTGGCCACCTCGCGCGACCGCTCCTGGTACCGCGGGGTGAGTATCCGGCGCAGATCCTTGACCAGCGTCTTCTGGGAGACCCGCGAAAAACGCCGTCCCGAGCCAACTTCGAGCCGCTTGACCACCGCCGACCAGATGGGCTGGTCGGACGCCACCCACAGGATCAGGGTGGGGACCCCGGCCCGCATGCCCGCGGCGGTGGTGCCCGCCCCGCCGTGATGCACGACCGCCCGGCACGCGGGGAAGACGGCGGCGTGGCTGACCGCGCGGACGATCTTCACGCGGTGCGGATCCGGCGTGACCGTGACCTGACTGGCCCCGGAGCAGATCAGCGCCCGCTCCCCCAGCTCCGCGCAGGCCGCGCTGATGGTGCCGACCATGTCGTCGGGCGACTTGACCGGCATGCTGCCGAAGCCGAAGTAGATCGGCGGCGTTCCCGACGCAACCCAGGACAGCACGTCGTCGTCGAATTCGGTCGGCAATTCGGCAGTCAGCGCCCCGACGAACGGGCGTCGTCCGGACCATTCGGCCGCCAAGCCGGGAAAACACAGGGCGTCGTAGGCCTGCATTTCGAGGGACCCGCGCTCCGCCATCCGCCGCGACGCCGGTGCGGTCGTCGCGGGCAGGCCGAGCGTGCGGCGCTGGGCGTCCTCGGCGCGCTTGACCAGGCGCCACTGCGCCCAGTCGGTGACCCGCATGCCGGACCGGAGCAGCGGGGCCGGCACGGTCGAGATCAGGTGCCCGTTGGGCCGCATCGGAACGTGGTGCCACGCGGCCAGCGGGATGCCGTAGTACTCGGCGACGCTGGCGGCGGCTTCCTGGTACGACACACCGGTCATAAGCAGGTCGGCGCCGTCCGCGAGCGACCTCAACGTGTCGCCGACCTCGGCCCACCGCTGGCTGACGTGCGCAAGCGCGTCACGAATCGGCCTGATCGGCTCCTGAATTCGCCATGGGGTGACGAAGACGTCCGGGATCTCGCCGGTGGGCGGCCCGAAAGGGACCGCGGCCAAACCCATTTCTTCGACAAAGCCGAGCTGGTCGGGAGGGGCGGCCATCAGCACGTCGTGGCCCCGGCGTTGCAGCTCCAGGCCGACTGCGGCGCACGGCTCGACGTCCCCGCGGGTTCCGCAGCTGGCCAGGGCGAATTTCATTGGAACCCTAACTATTTCGCGCGCGTTCGTTGCCCAACACGCCGCCGATTGCCACCGGAATTCAGTCGGTCGGAAGCTGATAGGTCAGCATGACGTGCGGCACGCGGTACAGGACGTCGAACCAGTCCAGCGGCAGCGGCGTTTCGGTGACGCTGCTCACGTTGTCGCCGAGCCACTCGAGCGCCGTGCGATAGTCGCCCGCCGATTCCAATCGGTAGGCAACCTTGAACAAACCGATGTGAATTTTGGTCAGCGTCTTCTCGACCCGGGTTTCGGGCAGATCCTCGAAGGCGATGATGCTGCGCCGCGCGACGCGGCGGCATTCCTTGATCAGGGCCATCGGGTCGTTGCAGTGATGCAGCACGAAACTCAGGACGACGTGGTCAAACGCGTTGTCCTCGAACGGGATCGATTTGCCGTCGAAGACCTGGAAGTCGATCGGAAGGGTGCGCGCATCGTGCACGTCGATGCCCGTCGCCGTCGCGCCATACATCTCCGCCAGGTACTGGCAGAGGTGCCCCGTCTCGCAACCCACGTCGAGAACCGTGTCGCCTTGCTTGATGTGGTCGCCCAGCATGGCGGCCTGGCTTTCCAGCCGCTTTCCGAGCACTCTGGGCGACCACGGTATGAGCGTGGCCTGCGCCCGCCGCCACGCGCGTCGCCAGTCGGCGCGGCGGTCAACGCGCGAGCCATCGGCGCTGGAAGAGCGTGATGGGGCGGTCATCTGGGTCCGTTCGATCAGCTGAAAAGCGACGCCAGATTATCAGCACGCGGGTCGGGCGCAGGTCGGATTTCAGGGAACCTGCCGAAGCCGCTCCCGGCGGCGTTGCGTTGACCAGGCTAGTTGCGCCGCGCTCGCTGGGAGAGTCCTGACGCTGGCCTGGCCGCCCGGCCAGAATCTTGGGCGATTGTCTCAATTTGTGCAGCAGGCGCCCACCAGCCATGAAATACTCTGCCGGTGGGCCAATTTGCGGTTGAGGTCGATGGCCTCACGAAGACATTCGGGGGAACGCCCGCGCTGCGGGGGGTCAATTTCTCGGTTCCGGCCGGGACCGTGTGCGCCGTCCTCGGGCACAACGGTGCCGGCAAGACGACGACGATCAATATCCTGTCCACGCTGATCAGGCCCACCGCGGGCCGCGCGTTGGTCGCCGGATACGACGTCGTGCGTCAGCCGGCGCAGGTGCGCGCGAGCATCGGGATAACGGGACAGTTCACCGCGATGGACCCGCTGCTCACCGGCCGGGAGAACCTGGTGCTGTTCGGGCGGATGCGGGGGCTCAGTCGCCACCGGGCGAAGGCCCGAGCCGACGAGCTGATCGGGCAGTTCGACCTGGTAGCGGCCGCCGACCGACGGGTTTCCACCTACTCCGGCGGCATGTGGCGCCGGGTGGACCTGGCCAGCGCGCTCGTGGTGACGCCCAAGGTGCTCTTCCTCGACGAGCCGACCACCGGGCTGGACCCGCGGAGCCGCCGCGACGTGTGGGCCCTGGTCAACTCGCTGCGCGAGCAGCACGTCACGGTCCTGCTGACCACGCAGTACCTGGAAGAGGCCGACGTGCTGAGCGACTCGATCGTCGTCATCGACCACGGACGCGTGATCGCCAGCGGCACGGCGGCGGAGCTCAAGCGGAAAGCGGGTGCCAGCTACTGCGAGGTGACCCCGGCCAACCCGGCGCACCTTCCGCACGTCCTGGAGGCGCTAGCCGGGCTCGACGGCATCGACCTGGACGCCGACACCAACTCGATCTCCGTGCTGGCGCGCGACGGCGTCGCCACGCTGGGCGAGGTCTTCCGGCGGCTCGACGCGGCGGGCATCGAGCTTGCCGACATCTCGCTGCGTAAGCCCTCGCTCGACGAGGCGTTCCTGCACCTCACCAAGCAACCCGCCACTCGATCATGACCGCGCTGGCCGCCCTCACCGAGCGATCGCTGCTCTACACGTTGCGCGACGGTGCGATCGTCTTCGAGGTGCTCGTCCCCGTAGCGAGCCTCGTCGGCCTGACCGTCGCCACCCACGGCCTCATCGACACCGGCAGCATGACCTACCCGCAGTACTTGCTGCCCGCGGTGGTCGTCCAGTCCATGGTCATGGCCGCCGCCCTGACCGCCGACCGCGCGGGCCGCGACCGCATCTACGGCCTGGGCTTGCGCCTGCGGACCATGCCGATCGCCGCCATGGTGCCCGTCAGCGCTCGCATCACCGCCACCCTGGTCCGGGCCGGCATCGCGCTGGCGGCGGCCATGACCGCCGGCTTCGTGTTCGGCTTCCGGATGACCGGCGGGCTCGGCTACGGGTTGGCTTTCGTGTTCCTTGCGTTGCTGTTGTGCCTGGCGGTGGCGCTCGGGGCCGACGCCCTGGGGTCCAGCAAAGGCAGCCTCGAGGGGACCAGCCAGGTGCTGCTGGTCCCGCAGCTGGTGCTGATCCTGTTGTCGACGGGGGTCGCACCGGAGAAGACGTTTCCTGAGTGGTTGCGCCCCTTCGTGCGCAACCAGCCCGTGTCGCAGACCGCCGAGACTCTGCGCGGTCTGTCGACCGGGCACGTATCGTTCGATCACTTGGCAGCCGGCGTGGGGTGGTGTGTGGGGATGTTGCTCGTCTTCGGAGGGATAACGCTGCGGATGCAAAGGCGCGGCCAATGACCGCCCATCCGGGTATCGAGGGCTCGCTGGTCAGCCAGAGCCTGGTCCACGCCGGCCGGATCGTGACCCGCTGGCGGCGGGAGCCGGCGGCGCTGATCAGCTCCGTGGCGTTCCCCGTCGTGCTGCTGGTGGTCTACAAGGCCGTGCTCGGCGCGCAGGTCTACAAGGCCACCGGCATCGACAGCATCTACGGCCTGGTCCCCATGTGCGCGGTGCTGGCCGGGATGTTCGGCGCCCTGGGTAGCGCCGTCGGCATTCCGATGGAGCGCGCGTCCGGGCTGCTCAGCCGCATGTGGGTGCTGCCGATCCACCGGGCCAGCGCGATCGCCGGCCGGCTCATCGCCGAAGCCGCCCGCGCACTCGTGGGCACGATCCTGGTGACCGCCGTCGGAACGACCATGGGTCTGCGCTTCGCGCACGGCTGGATCACCGCTCTGGCGTACATCCTCATCCCGCCGCTGGTGGTGGTCGGGTTCACGGCGCTGGTGATGACGCTGGCCATCCGCGCCAACGGCCGCGCCATCGTGACCTATCTCGCTGCCGGGGCCACCTCGCTGGTCTTCGTCAGCTCCGGCGCCACGCCGCTGGCGCTCTTCCCGGACTGGGCGCGGCCCTTCGTGCGGCTGCAGCCCATGTCGCCGCCCATCGAGGTGATGCGCGCGCTGGCCCATGACGGTCCGCTGCTGCTGCCGCTGGGGCTGACGCTCACCTGGGTCGTCGGGCTGATCGCGGTGTTCATTCCGCTAGCCGTGCGCGGCTACCGGGTCGCGGCCCAATCCTGCGTCTGACCCGTCACCCTCCGATTCAGCGGTGGGCGGGGTCGTCCTGCAGCCGGTGGGTGGTGTAGTCGCGCGGAACCTGCTTGTGCCACCGGTCTTCGCGTCGCAGGACCCGCTCCATCGCCCACGTCGCGCGCCAACCGTGCAGCTTGATCAGGCCGCGCAGCATGGCGAGCCGGCCTCCCCACGCGTAGCGCGAGCTTCCGAATAGGGTGTTGGCGGTTTTGCCACCAAAGTGGTTGATGTAGGCCATCTCCGTGATGTACACGCCGTAGCCGGCCTTCCGCGCGCGCAGGGCGAGGTCGAGGTCCAGCCCCCAGCCGTAGCGCCCGAAGGTCTGCAGGTCCATTCCCCCGACGGCGTCCCAGCACTCGCGCGACATCATCAGGGCCGTGCCCTCGACCGCGGCCACCGTCCGGCACAGGGGTCGCGGCAAGTAGTCTGCGGCGTCGGGCTTCTCGTCGGTGACCGCGCAGGCGAAACCCTCGTCGGTCACCGGCCCCACGATCCCCGCATCGGCGGGCAGGCGGGGGTCGAGCATGCCGGCGACGAACCCCTTGGACAGGCGGGTGTCGTTGTTGAGCGTCATCGCGTGGGAGTAGCCCTCCGCGAACGCGGTTCGAAGCCCGAGCTCGCTCCCACCCGCCCAGCCGAGGTTGCTGCCCGGCGTCGTGACCCGCTCGTTGCCGATCCGCGGATAGTCGCCACGATTGTCGACGATCAGATAATCGGCCCCCTCGCGCTCCAGGTCGCGGACGAGTGCGTGGGTGTATTCGTGCTGCCCGAACACCGGGATGGCAATCAATAACGACACGAGCCAACGGTACATTGGCCGCGAAGGCCCCGAAGGCCATTCGGGCAAGCCGAACGCAGGTCACTGGGTGTTTTCGGTGGTCGGCTTAACCCACGACGACGGCCCGCAGCCGAGGCGGCGCACGTTGTGATCGATCAGCTCGTATGGATAGTCGGTGTGCCGCTCGATGAAGTCGCGCAAGTGCGGCATGGAATCGTGCCAGGGCTCGTTGGAGCGCGGCAGGATCGTCTTGAGGAAGGGGAACCTCAGGTGCTCGATCAGGCCGTCCCAGAAGTAGAGCGTGTTGTTGGCCGGTGGCCCGGAGAACCTGTTCGCCCACTGGTGGTTCGGCGAGCGCCCGTATGCCTCCTTGATGGTTGCGGCCGAGACGAACGGCTTGATGGTCAGCCCGCCACGACGGGCCCGTTCGGACAAGCCCAGTTCGTAGCGCTCGATCAGCTTGTACTTGTCGACGATGTACTGGAAGCGCCGCCAGAAGTCGTCGAGCATGGGCCGCGTTCGCGAATTCAGGTCCCACGCAAGGAAGAAAGACTGAAGGTGCGGCAGCTGCTCCAGGCTTTCGATCGCCCCGTACATGTCCGCGCCGCGGAATGAGTTCCACATTTCCTCGATGGGAAAGAGCGGGCCGTACACGCTGTCGTTGGCGACGACGAACCGGTCGAACTGATCGAGCGACCATCCGCGTTGCCGCAGGATGCACCAGGCAAGGTGCCAGGAGCCGAAGTCAAGCGACAGCGTGTGGCGGGTGTAAATGCCTGCGCACAGCGGGCGGATGGGAGCCACCGACTCCGGGGTGAGGGTCGGCGACCCGGAGACGAAAATGATTGCCGCGCCTAGGCTGTGGAGGGCCTTCAGGTAGTAGCCGACGTACGGGTCGACGACGCCCTGCGGATCGAAGTGTGCGAACAGCACGAGGGTACGGGCGTCGGGTGGCGGCCCCGAAGGAAGCTGCTGGTGGGTTTCGGAGATGAACCGAAGGGCGTTGCGGCGCAGGCGGTAGCTCAGCGCGGCGGAACGGGAAGACCGTTGGTCGCGGCGGGTAATCATTCGCCCAAAGCAATTCTCCCGTGTGCTTAACGGGCTTCTGGACCGGCGTTCGATTTCTTAATCGCTAGCGCAAAGAAATCTGTCGGCGTGGCTGTCGCAGTCAAGGTTTCGAACCCGACATAACCCAACATGTCCTTGATCAAGTTCACATCGAAAACATGGTGATGGAGAGTTCGGTTCTCGAAATTTCGCAAACTGCGCGCCCTGAAGTGTTCGATGTCACCGGCGGGCGGATCCCTTTCCAAGTCATGCAGCGCCAGAATTTCGTCTAGGTGCGTGAGGTCGTCTTCACCGGTATCGCGGTCCAAGTCTTCTAACAAATGGTCGAACTTCGTGGTTGGCCTGCGATGATCGAAGTTGCTTACTTTGTTGGGCAGGACCAGCACCAGACCCCCACCAGGTTTGATCACTCTCTTCCATTCCAATAAGGCTTTGAGAGGGTTTGCCACGTGTTCCAAGCAATTCGACGACAACAGAAAGTCGTATTGCTCACTAGCTATTTCGCTTAGCTTGGTTGCCTCCGAGATGTACTGATGCCCGGACTTGCCGGAGTAATAATTGAAGTTTCGACCGGCGGCAATGCTTCCTTCCCACACGGTGTCGTTGGAAAAGTTGACCCCGTCGAGGTCTCGCACGTACGGGTAGAGCGGCAATACCTTCTCGAAGAGCGCACTCGGCCCGCCTATTTCGACCCCACATTGGCCCGCTACGACCGATCGATATTTCCTGCAATGAAGCAACCGCAGCCGTACAGAGTTAAATTGGTACAAGGCGTCGATTGCTGACCGCGCCCAAAAATCTCTCAAATCTCGACGCATGACCTTCCTTTATCGCCAACGATTCCGACCGGGCCCTTTTTGTTGCAACGCGGATCCGCAACCGGGGGCTTGCTCTGAACTGGCGCTGCCCGTGATGAACTCCTAGCCGCGACACCTGGGGCGGCAACGCAAGAAGTCCCTAGCCCAGAGCGATCCCCGGCACAGCCTAATCCGCCGCGAGCGCCAGTCGCGCGTTTTCTTAAGTTTCGGATTGCGGCCGGATCCCCACCGTTATGCTGGCGTGTGAAGGTAGCTTGGCCGGCCAGCCGGGATGGCAGGCTATCCAAACGCTCATCACGGAGCAGGCTTGGGCCGCCTGGCGGCCTGTCCGGAGCAACAGCCGATGCAGCTAGTGCAGACGCCGCCTGAGAGCTTAAGGTGCCCTTCAGGCACAGTGATGGGATAGGGATGGCCCGAACCGAAGCTAGTGACAGAATCAACATGCCCCCGAACCCAGTGATTTCTGTTTGCGTGCCGATGTATAACAACAGCGCCACGATCGAACGTTGCCTGGGAAGCATTCTCGATCAGGATGGCATTGACTTCGAGATCCTGGTCGTCGACGATGATTCAGCCGACGATGGCGCGGCCATAGCTGCGCAGATGCTCCGGCCCGGCGACCGCCTGGTTCGCAACGCCCCTCGCCTCGGCCTCAACCAGAACCACAACAGGTGCTTGGATCTCGCGCGTGGTCGCTATATCCAGTTTGTACACGGCGACGACTGGTTACTTCCTGGGGCGCTCAGGACGCTTGCCCACTGCTTCGAGGACCCCGCAGTCGGGATGGCTTTCGCTCCACGCCTCGTCGTCAGTAGCGATGTCGGATGGCAGGAGCGATTCGGCACGCTGCACAACCACTTTCGCGAGCTCCGCGAACATAATCACGGGCCTTCTCTGGTCAGTGACATGGTGTTGCGTGGTAGGGGATTCTGCAACTGGATCGGCGAACCGACGTGCGTGATGTTTCGACGTCAGCTGGCACTCGACGCGGGTGGCTTTCGCGCTGACATTTATCAACTCGTCGACTTGGACCTCTGGTTGCGTCTGATGCTGAGATCCGCGGTGCGATTTGTTCCAGTAGAATTGTCGGTCCGTCGTCATTCAGGGACCACGGCGACCAATCAAATAGTGACGACGCGGCGGTGGTGGCTTGACCAGCTGCGCATCCTCACTTGGATGTTGGTGGACCCGAAGTCCCCTGCCGCGACGCGTGCAGCCGCAGCAATATGGTGGCTCCCTACATGGTTGCGGCTAAGCCAGGACGTTCTGCTCCATCGTCCCTACCGTTGGCAGCGAGCGAAAACTTTGGCGGAAGCGCCATTTTATGAGTTCGCACGGGCGCGGCGACTGCGCGAAGCCTTACCCGCAGCCCAGCCGACACCCAACGGGCTTCAAGCAACTCAGTGCTCGGAACGCACGGATTAGCTGGCTGCGCAGCCACAAACTCAGGGAGTGCAATCCACCATGCCGCCTGCGGCGCTGCTGCAAGACGTCATCTGCTTACTGCCTGTTTGTCGACGAGTGCGGCGAAGAGTTGGCCATGTGGTTAACTCGGGAAAACAATGCCCTCAACGTGTAACGGCCTAGAGAGGGTCAAGAGCCACCACGACACGTACGCGAAAAGGCATGGTTCAAACCTGAGGCGAACCCATCCCATGATAGAAACGTATGAGCCATACCGCCGGCGGACGCTGCACAGCTCGATTTGCTCTTGACGCCCGGCCTGTTACTAACCACTACGGCGCAGGTGTAAATTTGACAACTCTCATCGTTTATCCACCGCGAACCTGTCATCTGCCAGGGACTCATGCACTGCTTGCGAGTGCCCTCGCGTGACGTGCCCCACGGTTGAACATGACCGATTCGCGCGCGCCCTCGATCGCACTTGGCCCTATGGCAAAAATGCCGCTGATCGCCCTACTCGACCAGCCCTCTCATGAAAAAAATATATATCGTCGCTCCAGGCAATCAAACTTCCGGTGGACCGGAGCTCTGCCATCAGCTCGCCGATATTCTAAATCGGGATATCGAACGCGCCTTCATTCTCTACTATCCATTTATTAAAGAGCATGAAATTCCTAGCCGCTACCAAAAGTACAACTTTCGCGCCGCCCGCCTGCAAGATGTCGAACCCGGCTCTATCGTTATTGTGCCAGAAGTATTTGCACTGCTGGTCAAGCTTTTCCCGAATGCTGACGTCTACTTCTGGTGGTTAAGTGTCGACAATTTCTTTACCATTGTGGGTCAGACTTCCGTGGCCAAATATTTGGGCTCTCAGCGCGCCGCAAAGTTACAGTTACGGGGCCTTCGGCACCGCGTTAGCAGGCACCTCTATCAAAGCGAATATGCGCGCATTTTCCTGGAATCTGTAGCGCTGGATCCAACACACCGTCTATCGGACTGCCTTGCAGATGAATATGTGCACGCGATTACCAACTGGCGTGAATCTCCACGGGATGACCTCCTAGTCTACAACCCAGCCAAAGGGTTGGCACGCACAGAGCTGATCCTCAATGCCCTGGCGGAGAATCGTAATAGGCGAATGCCGCAGGTTGTTGCTATAGAGGGTATGCAGCCCAATCAAGTACTGAAACTTCTCCAACGCGCCAAAGTCTACATCGATTTTGGGGCTCACCCCGGTAAGGATAGGCTGCCTCGAGAAGCCGCCGCGCTAGGCGCGTGCGTTATTGTCAATCGCAGAGGCAGCGCAGCAAATCCAACCGATGTGCCGATCCCCGAAGATTTCAAGATTGATGACCGGATTTCTGGTTTCGAAAACGCAGTCGCACAGAAAATCCATATGCTCATGGATCAATACGAAGAACAGCGAAAACGGTTCGCTCCATATCGACAAGCAATCGCCAACGAGCCAGCTGGCTTCCTGAGTGATATTCGCGCAATTTTCCCAACACAGACCTAATCTCCCCTCGCGATCATGCGCGAGTTCGTGGTTTCCGTGCCGATTAAGCAATGGTTCGCGCCAGCCGCAAAGAAAAGAGCTATGCCAACACCCAACATAGCAGGGCCAATAGCCATCACGACACGCATCACAGCCGCCGTAACGGCCGAGAACGAGCCTTTCAGCCACAGATGACGACGTGCGCTCGCGGGATCTGCGTCGGGGGGGCGAATGCCCAACGGTAAGATTGATTTTATGTCGGGGTCTTCTAACATGTTGCCCAGTCGATGAGCATCTGGATATGCGGCGTTGAATTTGTTTTCAGGATTATTTGCTTTTAGCTGTTCGATCCTGTGAGTAGCGAAAAACATCTGCATGTTGAACACCTGTTGGTGCGCCGCTTTGCCCCACTCGACCGCGCCCAAGACCGATTGATAGTAGCCCAATACTGCAACAAAGGCGACCACGCTGAAAACCCAGATGATAGCCCCTTGTCGCGCGTATCTAGCGAACCGTTTTCCCGCGGAGCCCCCATCAACGAGCGCAAGGATGCCCACCAGTGCCACCGGATATATCATCAGAATGATGTCCATGTATCGCACTGCGACAACGGTCCCACGGCCGTAAGCGACCAGCATGAGCTGAAGGACGATCCAGACGAGGATTGCCACTGAAAACCAGGCACGGTCGGATGTAGTAGGCCGCTTGGCTAGCGTCGTCAGCCCAAAACGGCCCGCAGGAATCATTCCTGCGAATGCGGGGATAGTCAACAGCAGAAATCCCTGAAGGAAAGTCCACGGCGTGGACTTCGGGACTGCATCCGCCGCTTCCAAAAGAATTATCACCAGGGCGATTGAGGAAATGATGATAACGGCGGCTAATTCGCGACCACACCGTTTCCTTACACCCGTGCCGAGCTGCAGCCCAAGAAGGATGCAAGCGGCCAAAATCGTTGCAATGCCCGATGCGAAACACATGTAGCTCAGAGCGGAAGCCGCCAACCCGCCGCACCAGCGCAACGAGAATGGGCTGGCCGTCGCAAAGCAAGCGAGAGCCCCCACACCGAAAAGCAGCATGCAGTACACCTGAGACTGAAATCCTGAAAGGATGTTCTCGTACCCAATTGGGACCGAAAACAGAAGAGCTACAAATGCCGTGAATAAGAGGCGGCGTCGGTAGGCGACGAGCGGCATCAGCAGCGCCGCAAACCAGGTGATTAGTCCTACATGGACGATCGCGCCGAAAACCATCTCGAGGCGAGTGTTCCATTCACCGGCCAACTCAAGATGCACCAGCGCGAGGACCCGCGTAGCGAGGATGCGGTGCTCGTTGTGTGGCGCGATAAGATCGACGAGATTGAAAGAACCCTTCAAATGCGGCGCATATACCCGATCAGCCTCACCATCCCACTGATCGAGTAATGGCGCCGGCGAGCCAAGCACTGCGATGATGAGGAGTTTCGCGCCGAGCACGGTGCAAGCGACCGCCGCCAATAGTCCGACAGCGCCCTTTTCGCGAGAGCACGCGCGTGTGGACGCGTCTGCTGAAAGCGAGGAGGCCTCGTCATTGCAGTTCGCTTGGGGCACGGCCTGGTCCCGGCTCACGGCCATACGCTCCATTGCGCTCCAATCCTGTTCAGGCATTGCGCGACCTGCTGACCCGGCGGCAATGATGTCGCCGGTTGATTGGCCGCGCGGGAGTCGGACTCAGTCTGTCTCCCCTGTACCGCCGCGCGAGGCCAAACACACCAAGCCAGACCAATCCGCCACCAGTCCATCGCATCATCGGCCCCCGCATGGCCAGCCCGTACCAACGCAGGTACGCGGGCAGCCAGCCGACGAGGTCGAATTTGCTTGTGCCGGCGGTTCGGTCGGTCCAGGTGCTCGGTACCTCGTCGACCCGGTACCCCAGCAGATGCGCCTTCGTCGTCAGCTCCAGGCCGACCTCGAACCCGCGCACGCTTTCCACCGGGACTTCCTGCAGAAAACGGCGGCTGTAGGCGCGGAAATTTGTGGTGGCGTCGTGGGTCGGCACGCGGCCCACATAGTGCAGGCTGAGCCCTGCGGTCCGGGACATCAGGGTCTTCAAGCGCGGGCCGCCGCGTTGATCACCGCCGGGCATGTAGCGGGATCCGCTGACTACGTCGGCTCCGTCGTCTCGGATCTTGGCCGCCATCAACGGGATCACCGACGGGGGGTCCGAGAGATCGGCCATGCTGGTGACGACGACGTCGCCTCGCGCGGCCGCGAACCCTGCGATCAGGGCGTTCGCCACACCCTTCCCCAGCGAATTGCGAACCAACCGCACTGTCGGCGGCTTGTCGGGCATGGCGTCCAGCGCCGGCAATGTGGTGTCCTCGTCGAAGTCGTAACACACCAGCAGTTCATGGGGGATATCCGCCAACGCGCCGCTGATCCCCCGAACGCAGGCTTGGATGTTCTCCCCCTCGTTGTAGACCGGGATCACGACGCTCACCAAGCGCCGATCATCTGTCTCCGACGGGAGCTCAGGCTTGCGGGCGCGGATCACGAACTGCTTGCCGAAGATTGGCCATGCCTTACGCGAATGCAAATACAGCTGGACCAAGATCGGCGCTTGCGGCAGGGGCGAGGACGACGTGTAGGGCAGGAAGCGGTCGAAACTGTTGACGACCTCGAAATCGCACGAGACCAACAGCTCGATTAGTGAGCGGTCGCTGATCGGAACGGTGTGGTCCCAGAAGTCCCAGTAATCGCCGTCGACGAAGCGAATATTGGGGCCCATCGCGATCAGGTGACCACCCGGCTTGAGCACTCGGCGGGCCTCAGCGACGGTGCGTTCGACTTCTTCTTTGCTTTGCAGGTGCTCCAGCAAGTTGCTCGTGAAGACGACGTCTACGGATTCGTCATCCAGAAAACCCAGATGGTCGACACGCCGGCGATGGAACTCGATCCCCGGCTCGAGCATGCCTTCGCTGTCCGGGTTGAGGTCGACGCCGATTCGCCGCGCGGCGATCACCTGATTCAGGAATTCGCCGTAACCGCACCCGAGATCGACGACCGTGTCGCTGCGCCTGATCCACGCCTGGAAGAAATCGCGAACAAGGACAGCCCAGATGGCCGAGCGCGATTCCTTGGCATGGCCGAAGCGATTGCGGTAGAGCTGCTGCAGGTCGGGCTTACCCGCGATGCGCATGGCTCCCCCGCGACGGCCGCCAGTGCACGTCAGATGGTTCCGGCTTCGACGGCGTTGACAATCCACGGAATGACTTCGTCCAGCATGGACTCGAGTGTCGTCGTCGCCTCGAATCCGAGGACCTCGGATGCCTTCTGAACATCTGGTGACCGTAACTGGACATCATGCTCGAACGGGGGATCACACTCGTAGCGGAACTCGGCGTCCGGGCGCATCTTCTTCCAGATGATCTCCGCCAGCTGCAGCACCGTCGTCGCCTCGGGAGTCGAGAGATTGAAGTCGCCGTTGATGGCGGCCGGATGTTCCATGCAGATGCGGATGCCGCGGGCCAGGTCGCCGCCGTAGGTGTAATGCCGCACCTGCGTTCCATCGCCCAGGATATGCAGCGGGTCCTGACCCTTCGCCACCTTTTGGACGAGGTCGGGGACTACGTGGCTCATGGCGAGTTTCACGTTGCCGCTGGGTATCTCGCGGCCGCCCAGCGCCCGCTGCTCACCCGTACCGACGCAGTTGAACGGCCGGATGATCGTGTAGGGCAGACCGTACTGCTCGTACGCACCGTGCGCAAAATACTCGCAGGCAAGCTTCTGGAAACCGTACGTGCTTGTCGGAGGGGGGCATTCGGTGATGTGCTTCTCGGGCGTCGGGAAGACGGACGCGTTCTCGAACACCATCGACGAACTGATCACGTTGATCTTCTTGAGCCAGCCCTTGCGATATGCGTAGATGGCGGTATCGAAATGGGCAGCCGCGATCCGCTCGTTTTCTGCAAGCAGATCGTAGGCGTATTCGTGGAAATAGGTGATCCCTCCGATGCGGGCCGCGCTGGCGATCATTTGATCGCAGCCCTCGACCAGCTGGAACATCAGATCTACGTCTTTGACGTCGCCCTCGACGAAGTGGTAGTTCGGGTGGTCGTCGTAGCTCTTCTTGACCTTGCCGTATTTCGAATAGTTGTCGATACCGACGACCTCGTGGCCGGCGCGGAGCAACTCCGCAACGACGTACCCGTTGATGAATCCCGCGCTGCCAGTGACGAGAACTCTCACTGGGCGACCACTTTCGTCCCGAGGGTCGCTAGAGGCGTCGCGTCGGGCGACTTCTCGAGCTGGCTCAAGTCCAGGCACCCCCATACGTCTTCGACGATCTTGCCCTGTGGCACCTGCAGACCGCGGTAGATGGAGTGCGGCACACCGACGACGAGGACGTCGGCGCGGCCCAGCACCGCGTCCAGCGCGAAGTAATCCGGGCCCTCCAGGAACGGATCGTGCAGCATCACCTTCTTGGCCTCGAGCATGAGTAGATGCCGCAGTTTGAAGCTGAGCGAGTCACGGGTGTCGTCGCAATCGGCCTTGAACGTCATCCCGAGAAGACCCACGGTCTTGTCGCGCAGATTGACCCTGCGCTTGAGCATGTTGACGATGAATTGCGGCTGGCCCTCGTTGACCAGCATCGCCGCGTGCCCCAACATAAAGTTATTGTTGCTGAAGCCGGCCAGCTGCATCGTGTCTTTCAAAAGGCAAGGCCCGGCGGCCAGTCCGGCCCTCGGCAGGCTGTCGACGCGACTGTTCTTGTAGGTCGCGGCGTGGTGAACGCGGTCGAAATCGAGGCCAGCCTCGCGGCTGAGCAGATAGAACTGGTTGGCTACGGCGAACTGAATGTAGCGGTAGGCATTGCAGAACAACTTTGCCAACTCGGCCTCTTGCGGTTCCACCTCGATGATCTCGCTCGCGATCCGCGCGAACAGCTCGCGGACAATGCGGCGTCCCTCTTCGTCGAATCCGCTGATGATCTGCGGGATGACGCGCAGCTCGCGAATCGAATGGCCCTGGGCGATGCGCTCGGGGCAGAAGGTGACGTGGACGCCGATCCCGCGCTCCTCGAACATGTCGTGGACGCGCTGGGTGAGGCCCGGGTAAACGGTGCTCCTCAGGACGAGCGTCTGCCCGTCGCGGAAGTACGGGCTAATCTCGTCGATGATGCGGAAGAAGGCATGCGCCTGGGGTGTCAGGTACTCGTCGACGGGCGTGCCGACAACGCAGATGACGATGTCGGAGTTCCGGACCGCCCAGGCATCAGTGGTCGCGGAGATACGGCCAGTCGGCAGCAGCCGCTTGAGCAGCTCCTCGGCCCCGTTCTCGACGAACGGCATCCGCCCGGCCATGATCGCCTTTAAAGCTGCGACGTTCGTGTCCAGAATGTCGACGCTGAAGCCTTCGTCCGCAAGAACAAGAGCCAGCGGAAGCCCGACGTGCCCGGCGCCACCGATGATGCAGATTCGGTTGTTCGTTTGAGCTGCCACTGGAAAGGCCCCCTCCGCTCCTATCTCAACCGTGCCCAACGTTGGACATGAGACAAGCGCAAGTCCCTACCTAAATGGATCTTGTTGGTTGGAGCGTACGAGATCATCTCCCGGACGTCAGGCGTTTCGGGCAAATATCGAGTGGGACGGATCCGACGCCACACCGTTGAGCAGTGCGCGATAGTACAGAGTGTTACGCGCACGCAAACGGGCTGTTTCTCCCGCCGATCGGGACTTGCGGGAGGACCGCTGTGGCGCCGGGTGCGGGGAGCGGCCCGTCGGACGAACCTCCCGTAGATCTCGGGTATTGACCCGAGGACTTCACTGCGCCTCGTCGACAGTTACGGTTGCCGCGCAGTCCCAGTTCTTCGCCAACGAAGACGACGTCCAAGTACCCGGCTTCGAAGTGGTATCAGTCAGCCGCCACTCTTTCCGACCGACGCTCCGTCAGACGGCTGGGACGACCTGCGGCGCTCCCGGTACCCCGAATGAATAGCGTTCCGCCGATGCGTTTTTGGCTACGCGGTTACGACAACGGCTGTTGTCGCAACCGCGAAACGGCGCGCCGAGTCGCAAGCAACGCCGCCGCACGCCCTATGCCGCGAAATGCGGGACGGACACCCGCAAATGGAACCATCGCACCTACCAGCGCCGAAGGCGCTGCGCAAAAGCATGATTCGAAGCAAACATGCATCACGCCGACCGATCCAACGGAGGATCACGTATGCGACGAGCACTACGCTTGCAAGCATCCGGCAGCCGTCGCGCTGCGCCCCGCGCCTAACTCACAACCGTCCGACGGGCCGACGCGCCCCCAACTATCGTTAGCGATGCTATAGACTTGATGGCAGCACTTCCACGGAGCAAATCACGGAAGGTCCTATGCCGCAATTACTTTCGCAACCCCTGCGCCGGTCGACTTCTGCAGACAGTCCGTCGAACCAGCTAACAGGACAGCACGACGCTGCTGCGACCTATGCGGGAGTGGATACGCAGGCCTGTTCGTGACCGTTACGCACACATACACCGATAGCCGCCGGCCGTTGTGCCTGTTCGTGATCGGCATGAGCCGATCCGGGACGTCGGCGCTCGCGCGCGTTCTGTCACTGTGCGGGGGCGCGCTTCCGACCGCCCTGTTCGGCCCCAGCGAAAGCAATCCGCGCGGCCACTGGGAGCCCCAGGCGGCGCTGCAGATCAACGACACGATCCTGCACCGCCAGGGCAGCAGCTACCACGACCCCACCCTGCAACTGCAGGAGGCCGGCGCGTTCGAGTCGGACACCGGCGCGGCCTGCGTCGGCGAGATCGCGGCCTTCCTCGCCACGCTGCCGCCGGCGCCGTTCGTGATCATCAAGGAGCCGAGGATCACGGCGCTGTCCGCGCTGTGGTTCCGGGCGGCGCGGCTTGCGGGTCACGACGTCGCGACGGTGATCGCGGTGCGCCATCCACAAGAGGTCATCGCATCGCTGTCCACCCGCGACCGATGCTCCCCGGAACTGGCTAGTGCGTTGTGGCTCAAATACAACCTGCTCGCCGAGCGGCACACTCGCGAGGTGCCACGCGTGTTCGTCGAGTACTCCAACCTGCTGCGGAACTGGCGGCTCGAAATCGCCCGGGTCTCCCGCGCCCTTGCCATCGACCTCGCCAGCCGCGACGACGGGGCGATCGATGGCTTCCTCGACCACAGCCTTCACCACCAGAAGCATCGGGGACCGGCGAACGACCCGTTCGGGAGCGACTGGATCTGCGCCGTCGACCGACTGCTGCGCGCGGCCGCCGAGGACGAACCGTGGGATGAGCGCGCACTCGATCGTGTGTACGAGGCGTACCGCGCCAGCGAGCGCGCGTTCCGGACGGCGTTGGACGACTACCGTGACCGCTTCACGGGCACCGACTGGCGGTTTTCCGTGCCGAAGATGATTCGCGCCGCTCTCCCCCGACCCTTCCGACGGGCGGACCCGGCGGCGCATCGGTTCGCCGAGTCGAGTTCGCGCCTCTAACCCGCGACGGCCCCGGCCTCGGAGTAGGGCGCACCGAACTCCGTCACCGACCCGAAGCCGTGCTTCTTGGCCTTGACGGCGGCCTGCCTGAGCAGCGCGCTGATCCCGATGAACCCGGCGTGGTCGGTCAGCACGAACGGCGACAGCAGCCGGTTGTGCACGAACGAGAACGCCAGCCCCATCGAGGGATCGGCCCAGCCGAGCGAGCCGCCCAGGCCGACGTGCCCGAAGCCCGGCATCACTTTGAGGAACGGAACGCTGTGGTAGCCCAGGTTGAAGCTCATGGGAATCACCAGGTTCCGGTCCGGCCGCATGTCGCGCTGGCCGGTCAGGCGCTCGACCAGCTCGCTCGACAGGAACTGGGTGCCGTCGATCTCGCCGTGGTTGGCGATCGCCGCGTACATCCGCGCCAGCGCGCGCGCCGTCACCACCCCGTTGGCCGCCGGGATCTCCGCGTCCAGGAGCGGGGTGTCGCCCTGGACGGCGCCCAGCACGCCCTTGAAGTAGATCGAGCGGAAAGCGCCCGAGACCTGGTTGGCCGCCTTCTGCGTCACGAAGTTGACCACCGCGTTGCTGGCGATGCTCTGCGGCATGATGATCTCGGCCACCCGGGTGGGCGCCCCGGCGGGCGGGCGGCCCAGGTGCACGCCGTCGGTGCCCAGCGGCGCGGCCAATTCCTCGCGGAACAGCGTGCGCATGCCCTTGCCGGTGACGGAGCGGGCCAGCCCAGACATCAGCCACCCGTAGGTCAGCGCGTGGTAAGCCGATTTGCCGAACAGGCGCCCGGGCGCGGCGGCGGCTAGCCGCTCTTCCATCCCGAGGTGGTCCAGCAACTGGTCCATGGTGGCGCCGCGCAGCCCCGACAGGCCCGCCTGGTGGCGCATGACCTGGCGGACCGTCATGCCCTCCTTGCCGTTGGCCGCAAACTCGGGCCAGTACTGGGCGACGGGGGTGTCGTAATCGATCAGGCCCCGATCGGCGAGCCGGTGGATGACGGTGGAGGCCATCCCCTTCGTCGCGGAGAAAACCATCGGCGCGGTGTCGGCCGACCACGGCACCCGTCCCGCGCGATCGGCCCAACCGGTCCACACGTCAACCACGGGCCGGCCATCGAGGTACACCGCGAGCGCTCCACCGCCGAACCATCGGCCGGGAAACATGCTGGAGAAGGCGCGCACAACGCAACCGAAATGTGAGTCCGCCGCGCCGGACACACGATGGCCTGCGTCAGGGCCATCGTGGATGGGGACCGCGCGTCGATCGACTCCAGTGTCCATCGTCACGCCCTCTAATTTACTTGGAGTTCACAGTGTCGGCGGGCAAACATAGATTATTTAACCTTCTTGTTAGCCCGCCGCGGCATTGAGTATTTGCTGGGCGGCGAGGGCGGGGGTCAGCTGACCCGCCTTGACCTGCCGCTCGACGTCGGAGCGAATCTTGCGGACGTCGGGGTTGGACAGCACCCGGTCCAGCACCGTGTCCCGCACCATCTGCCAGGTCCAGTCGACCTGCTGGGCCCGGCGGCGTGCGTCGAACTCCCCCGCCTCGGTGAGCACACGCCGATGGCGCTCGACGGTGTGCCACAGTTCGTCCAGGCCGGTGCCCTCCATCGCGCTCATAGTGAGAACCGGTGGCCGCCAGAGGGTTTCACGCGGATGAATCAGCCTGATCGCCGCCGACAGCTCCCTGGCGGCCGACCGCGCCTCGGCGAGGTGCTCCCCGTCGGCCTTGTTGACCACCACGATGTCGGCCAGCTCCAGCGCGCCCTTCTTGATGCCCTGCAGCTGGTCGCCGCTGCGCGCCAGCGTCAACAGCACGAACGTGTCGACCATGTTCGCCACCGCCACCTCGGACTGGCCGACCCCGACCGTCTCGACCAGGATCACGTCGAAGCCGGCCGCCTCCAGCAGGACGATCGTCTCGCGGGTGGCCTTTGCCACCCCGCCCAGCGTGCCGGACGTCGGGGAGGGCCGGACGTAGGCGTCGGGGTGCACCGCGAGGCGCGCCATCCGGGTCTTGTCGCCCAGGATCGACCCGCCGGTGCGCGTCGACGACGGGTCGACGGCCAGCACCGCCACCCGGTGGCCCCGCTCGATCAGGTGCATGCCGAGCGCCTCGATCGTGGTGGACTTGCCCACCCCGGGGATCCCGGTGATGCCCACGCGGTGGGCGTTGCCGGCGTCCGGCGTCAGCGCGAGCAGCAGCTCCTGCGCCGCTTCGTGGTGGTCGGGGCGAGTCGACTCCAGCAAGGTGATCGCGCGCGGCAGCACCGCGCGGTCGCCGGCGCGGACGGCCGCGGCCATCTCCTCGATCGTGTCGGCCCTCTGCGAGTTCACGAGGGTAACCCCACGGTGAAAATCGGCGGCGCATCTCGCCCTGGCATCACGCTCGCGACGAAGGTTCCGGTCACTGGCCCAGGTCGTAGCCGAGCCGCTCGGCCAGCTTGTGCAGCAAGCCGATCGCGGCGTCGGCGATCACCGTCCCGGGCGGGAAGATCGCGGCGGCCCCGGCCTCGTACAGCTCGCCGAAGTCGTCGGGCGGGATGACTCCGCCCACCACGATCATGATGTCCGGGCGTCCCACGGACGCGAGCGCCTCGCGCAGGGCGGGCACCAGCGTCAGGTGCCCGGCGGCCAGCGAGGACACGCCGATGACGTGCACGTCGTTGTCCGCGGCCTGCCGCGCCACCTCCTCGGGCGTGGAGAACAGCGATCCGACGTCGACGTCGAACCCGATGTCCGCGAACGCCGTAGCGATCACCTTCTGCCCGCGGTCGTGGCCGTCCTGACCCATCTTGGCCACCAAGATCCGGGGCCGGCGGCCGTCGGCCTCGGCGAACTTCTCGACCAGTGCGGTGGCGCTTGCGATGTTGGTGGCCTTTCCGGCTTCGTCTCGGTAGACCCCGGCGATGGTACGGATCTCCGCCTGGTGGCGGCCGTACACCTTCTCCAGCGCGTCGGAGATCTCCCCGACGGTCGCCTTCGCGCGGGCGGCGTCGATGGCCAGCGCGAGCAGATTGTTGCCCAGCCCGTCTCGATCCCCCTTGCCGGCTGCGCCGGAATGAGCGGCGGCGGCCCGCGACAACTCGGCGAGGGCGGCATCGACGGCGGCCTGGTCCCGGCCCGCCCGCAATTCCTTCAGCTTGGCCAGCTGCTCGGCGCGCACCCGGCTGTTCTCGACCTTGAGCACCTCGATCTTCTGGTCCTCGTCGACCTGGTACTTGTTGACCCCGATCACGGGCTGCTGCCCGGAGTCGATGCGGGCCTGGGTGCGCGCGGCCGCCTCCTCGATGCGCAGCTTGGGGATGCCGTCGCCGATGGCCTGCGCCATGCCGCCGTGCTCGGCGATCTCGGTGAGGTGCGCCCGGGCCTTCTGCGCGAGCTGATGGGTCAGCCACTCCACGTAGTAGGAGCCGCCCCACGGGTCGATGGGCCGCGTGGTGCCCGACTCCTGGGCCAGCACCAGCTGGGTGTTGCGGGCGATCCGTGCGGAGAAGTCGGTCGGCAGCGCCAGCGCCTCGTCCAGGGCGTTGGTGTGCAGCGACTGGGTGTGCCCCTGGGTGGCGGCCATCGCCTCGATGCAGGTGCGGGCGACGTTGTTGAAGGCGTCCTGCGCGGTCAGTGACCAGCCTGAGGTCTGCGAATGGGTGCGCAGGGACAGCGATTTGGGGTTCTTGGCACCGAACCCGGCGACCAGCTCGCTCCACAGCAGCCGGCCGGCCCGCAGCTTGGCGACCTCCATGAAGAAGTTCATGCCGATGCCCCAGAAGAACGAGAGCCGCGGCGCGAACTTGTCGATGTCCAGGTCGGCGGCCAGGCCCGCCCTGATGTAGTCGACCCCGTCGGCCAGCGTGTAGGCGAGCTCCAAATCGGCTGTGGCACCCGCCTCTTGGATGTGATAGCCGGAAATGGAGATGGAGTTGAACTTCGGCATCTTCGCGCTGGTGTAGGCGAAGATGTCGGAGATGATGCGCATCGATGGCTTCGGCGGGTAGATGTAGGTGTTGCGCACCATGAACTCTTTGAGGATGTCGTTCTGAATGGTGCCGGCCAGTTTCTCCGGCGGCACCCCCTGCTCCTCGGCGGCCACCACATACAGCGCCAGGATCGGCAGCACGGCGCCGTTCATCGTCATCGAGACGCTGACGGCCGACAGGTCGATGCCGTCGAAGAGTTGACGCATGTCCAGGATGGAATCGATTGCCACGCCGGCCATTCCGACATCGCCCTGCACGCGCGGGTGATCGGAGTCGTACCCGCGGTGGGTGGCGAGGTCGAAGGCCACCGACAGGCCCTTCTGGCCGGCGGCCAGGTTGCGGCGGTAGAACGCGTTGGAATCCGCGGCCGTGGAAAACCCGGCGTACTGGCGGATCGTCCAGGGCTGGTTGACGTACATCGTCGGGTAGGGGCCACGGACGAACGGCGGCTCGCCCGGGAAGCTGTTCAGCGGATAGCCATCGGCCTGTGCGGCGGCGCGGTCGGCGGCGATGTAGACCGGCTTGACATCGATGGTCTCGGGTGTGTGCCAATGGAATTGGTCGGGAGTGTAGCCCTGCGCGGACGCGGCGGCCGCCACGCGTTGTTCCACCGCCGCCTCGGTAGGCCGCCGCGGTTCGCGCTTGCCGTGCAGCGGGATGTCGGAGAAACTGCCGACAAAGGGTGCAGTGGTCGTCATCGTGGTCACGCTCCCAACCGGGTGAGCAGATTCGACAGTGCTTCGACCGCATTGATTTTCGCGGTCAGGTATTCGTCCGGCCGCTGCGCGGCGTCTCCGACCGCCTTCTCGGGCCCGGCGAGGTAAACCCTCGACACGCCCGCGTCGCGGGCCGCCTGGACAATCGCCGCGGCCTCGGCCTGGTAGCGCTTGTCGGTGCCGCATATCACCGCAACGGGCGGCGATCCCGCGTCGGAGACCGCCTGCGCGACGCCGGCCGCATTGATCGGCCCGGGGTCGACGGCCTCGATGCCGCCCGAGGCGAGCAGGTTGGCCGCGAACGTCGCCCGGATGTTGTGCTCGGCTAGCGGGCCCAGCGGCAGCAGCACCGCCCGCGGCCGCGCGCCGGTGCGGGCGAGGAAGGCGTCCGAGCGGTCCCGCAGGGCCTCGAACGCGGCGGCGTAACGCGCGACGGTCGATGTCGAATCGTCCTGCGGCAGGGCGGGTTCGGTGAGATTGGGAAACTCGTTGACCCCGGTGACGGCGGTGCGGCGGTGCGCGATGTCGCCGGCGCGCCTGGCCGCGACCTCGGCGATCTGGTCGGCGACGTAGTCGGCGGCGTCGACGAAACCGCCGCGCGACTCGATGGCCTGGAAGTGCTCCCAGGCCCGCTGGGCCAGCCGCTCGGTGAGGTCTTCGACGTACCAGGATCCGCCGGCGGGGTCCAGCACCCGCCCGACGTGGGACTCCTCCAGCAGCAGCAGCTGGGTGTTGCGGGCGATGCGGCGCGCGAAGCCGGCCGACATGCCCGGGAAGCCGCCGGGGATCGCGGCGTCGAACGAATGCACCAGCACGGTGTCGGCGCCGCCCACACCCGCGCCAAACGCGGCCAGCGTCGTGCGCAGCATGTTCACCCATGGATCGCGCTGAGTCATCATCGGCAGCGACGTCTCGGCGTGCACGACGGCCGCGCCGCTTTCGGGGTCGCCCAGCACCTCGGCGACGCGCGCCCACAACTGCCGGGCTGCGCGCATCTTGGCGATGGTCAGGAACTGGTCATCGTCCGCGGCGAACCGGAAGCTGATGTGTCGCAACGCGTCCCCGACCGAGATTCCCGCCCCCGTCAGCGCCCGCAGGTAGGCCACCGCGGCCCCGATGCTGCCCGCGAGCTCCCAGGACTGGTTGGCACCCAGATTATGGAAGGCGGGGCCATCGACCGTGATCGCCCGCACCCCGCGGTGGCCGGCGATGCCGGTGGCGACCGCGACGACGTGTTCGATCGGAGGGGCCGCCCGGCCGCTGAGCTTCGCCGTCAACGGGTCGGCGCCCAGGTCGACCGACAACCGGGAGACCTTGTCCGCGTCCAGCCGCTCCACGAGCGCCAGCAGCGCGCCGCTCGCCTCGGCGTAATCGACGCCCACGTCGAGGATCACCGGGGCCAAGTCCAGGTAGACGCCCGACAGCAGCGCCGCGAGTGCCTCGCACTTGCCCTCCCGGATCAGCAGCGCGCTGACCCCTTCGGTGAGGGCGGCCAGCACCGCGGCGTTGTCGGCACCCGGCCCGAACGCCTCGGCGACCTTCCAGCCCGCGGTAACATCGCGTTGACCGTCGGCGCCGCGGACATAGGGCCATTCGCCGGGCAGCGGCGGTTCGGGCAGCTCGTCGAGCGCCGTGTACAGGGCACGGACGGCGATCCCGTCGTAGGTCGGGGTCTCCAGCAGCCGCTCGGGCTGCTCCCCCAGCTCCCCCGGATCCTTCCCCGTGCTCTTGGCCAGCACACCGGCAACCGCCGTGCGCCAGCGTCCGCGAACCTGTTCCAGGTCGGCTAAGTCGGGTACGTCAATGGACACCGATTGCTCCCTTTTCCCAGCAAGTGGCCGGGGTTACCCCCGGGACGCCAGTTGCTAATCAGGCTAAGTGATGCGGCCCGTCGCGAAAAACCGCGAGCCGGCCTCGCGCCGGCCCGGCGATGAAACGCCAGTTTCGGGCAATGGATTATTCATCTCGGCCCCGTAACCTTGACACCCGTGACGGCTTCCGCCACCAGCAAAATCACCGCAACCCTGCGCGACCTCGGTTCCGCGCTGGGCGTCGCCGCGCGCCAGGTTTCGCGCCCCCAGGTGATCGCAACAGTGGTTGGGATCACAGTCCTGATCGTGCTGGCGAGCTGGCTCCCGGTCCCTTCGCCGGTGCAGCTGCGGGACTGGGCGGAATCGGTGGGCCCGTGGTTCCCGCTGGCGTTTTTCCTCACTCACGTCGTCGTCACCGTGGTGCCGATCCCGAGGACCGCGTTCACGCTGGCGGCCGGCCTGCTGTTCGGGCCGGTGATGGGGATCGCGATCGCCGTCCTCGCTAGCACCGTCAGCGCGATGATCGCGATGCTGCTGGTGCGGGCCGCCGGGTGGCGGCTCGACCGGCTCGTCCGGCACCGATCCATCGACACCGTCGACCAGCGCCTGCGGCAACGCGGCTGGCTGGCCATCTTGTCGCTGCGGCTGATCGCCGCCGTGCCGTTCTCGGCGCTCAACTATGCGGCGGGCGCGTCGGCCGTCCGGGTGCTGCCGTACTCGCTCGCAACGCTGATCGGACTGCTGCCGGGCACCGCCACCGTCGTGATCCTGGGCGATGCGCTCGCCGGCCACCCCAATTCGCTGCTGTTCGTAGTGTCTGTGTGCACGGGCGCGCTCGGGCTGACCGGGCTGATCGTCGAGATCCGCCACTTCCGCCGGCACCACCGCGCCAGGACGGAACCGGCTTCCCGGGGCGACGAGCACTCGCCCGAGACCGCCGGCGTCGGCTGATCGGCCCGGTTGCTGAACCACGGGCGTTGACCTCGCCGAGATCGCCTCGGGGGTCGTGTTTTCGCCGGTGGTTTCAAGGGATCGATGCAACAGCTGTTGGTTGTGAGAGTAGTTCGTTGAGCGCTTCGGCCGGTGTTTTCCAGTTCAGTGTTTGGCGGGG